>CAUJEJ010000059.1 GCA_963169255.1 Actinomycetota bacterium
ACAATGACAATGATCGCGATGATCACGACAGACCACTTCCAATCAGATCGAGAACTACTTTGCGGGAATTCCGGTACGCAGTGGTTCTAGTGTGACTCACCACGATCCACCTCCGCCACCGCCTCCACCGCCGCCGCCCCCTCCGCCGCCACTACTGGAGGAGGACTGTGACGCCTGGTAGGTACCGATTGACGATGAAACTGCGGATTCGAAACTATCGACGCCGCCACCAGCGCTGTACAACGCACTTGCCCCGAGGTACCCAGCGCCGTAGGGGTACCACGTCGGATTAGGCGGCTCGGAGTTTGTGTAGATCCGATACTTCTCGGCCCACTTGTCGGCAACACCGAACGCCACCGCGTAGGGAATGAAACTGATGAACAGATCCTTGTTTGCCGCGAAGTCAAAGCGGTCTTGAGCCGAGTCAGTCGACAACAATCGTTCGAATCCTGCTGACTTCGACCAATACTCCCGCCCGAGCTGCGTCCGACGGGTTCCGACGCCCAGCTTCATGAAGCCATATCCACCGAGGACGAACGCGGCGAATGGAAGCCCAAACATCGTCGGCCAGCCCAAGCCCAGGAAGCCAATGAACGCGGCAACAAAACACAGCACCCAGACGAGACGGCCGACCTTCTCTGACGCTGCCGGAACCACGAGCCCTGTGCTGCGAGCCCAGGTTGCGGCCTCTTTCGCCACGGTGGTCTTTGCTGTCGCCAACGCCTTGCCGTTAGCGACTGATTTGTCGGCCAGGAACCACTCCCCTGGCGCAGACAGTCCCAGGCTGGTGGCGACGCTGCGGGTCGCAGTGTCCAGTTTCGCGAACTCCTCTGGGCCGACTGCGGCAGTGACGAGCCATGAGTCGTCTGCTCGTTTCTCGAGCGAGATCAGTCGCTTGTCAGCCATGTAGTAGAGGCTCGAAACCAATGCGTGCGGCCCAGCATCTTCGTACGCCATGTAGCGGGTCTGCACGGGGCCAAATCCGTCTGGTGGTGCGTACATCACCGGGAAGCCTGGTTCGGGCTCCCGCGATGTCCGCGCCCAGAAGAAGCCTGCAATCAGCACAGCAATCGACAGCAACATGACGAAGGCGAAGGGGCCGATGCTTCGCCCAAACACTGCGTCGAACTTAGGCGTCCACGGCAGCGTCACTTGCGGCGGATTCGGCGGCGCCATGGTTGCCCTGACAGTCATGCCACTGACGGCCGGGATGTTGCTAGCGGTCAACGTCAGGTTGGGGGTTCCGGCTCCAAGTACAGTGCAGGGACCGTACTGGGCGGCTACCGAGGCGGATCCAGAGCCAATTCCGGAAGCACATTGCACCTGCTCAGTGGCAAACGGCAAGGTGACTCGGATGGTCGATTGTTGGATCGGCATCCGCCACCCGGGAGCGATCACATTCCAGTAAAACGCGGACTGCGGATCTCCACTGTTCGCACCAACTGTGGTGGGGAAGGTCTTCTGCGCTCCTGCTGACACCGGAGAGATCACACCTGGTGTGGTGTAGCGAATGACATAGGTGTGCAAACCGGGACTCAAGATAACGTCGGCTTGGCCGATCTTCGCGGAGTAGATAGTGCCGCCGGGTTCCCAGGAAGTCTCATAGGGCTCCGGCTTGCCGTCACGCTGCACCGACAGGATGGTTGGAAAGTAGCGGCCCTTGTCATTCGCCGGATCAGCGACATCCCAGAACTGGAAGATTCCACGGCGGCCGACGGGGACTTTGACGGTGATGTTCTCAGTAGCGGTCATGAAACCGCTGGAGTCAACGGAGTAGTCCGCATCGAAATTGGTGATGACGACCGGCTCGTACGTGGCATCTGCAGAAGATCCCTGCAAGAGCGGATGGAAAAGCCCGATTAGCACAGCGACAATGAAAATGACGAGCGTGACAATTCGCTTGATTGACACTTCAGACCCCTCACGATGTGTCGGGCTCACCAGGTATACCTGCGCAGAGCGGTAGTTCGCTCTGCATTCTTAGCGGCTTGAGTGGTCAGTCTCTCGACACCACGCCAACGCTGCTAGTGCCTAATGACCCAAAAGGCCTATCCACTTTCGAACACATGTTCGATAGCATCTTGGAATGGCTCTCCCGAATGCGCTTGCTTTATCGCCAGCCCTGTCCTCGACTCAGCACGTCGCTGCATCGTTGCTTCATGTTGACGGGCGCCCCGGATTGCAGTTGGCACCAGAGTTGGCGGCACTCATCCCTGGAGGTTGCTTGCGACCTGGGTCGACGTTAGAGGTCGGCCCCGGGTCCGGCCAGACATCACTCCTCCTTCGATTGATTGCTGAACCCACTGCCCGTGGTTCCTGGGCGGCGGTCATCGGCTTCGATGATCTCAACCCACATGCAGCACGTGAGGCTGGTGTTGCACTTGAGCGACTCGCGTTGGTTGCGAACCCGGGAGGCACCTGGCTTGAGGTGGCGGCCGCTCTTTTAGACACAGTTGAACTGGTTGTCCTCAACCTTCAGCAAGAGTGCCGACCGGCTGATTCTCGTCGCCTTCTTGCGCGCGCTCGCCAACGAAGAAGCATCTTGATACTGGTGCAGCGCGATACTCGCCGCGGACCACCCAACCGACCACCTCGACGGATGTGGCCCGAACAGCCTGACATCACCCTCACCCCAAGCCAGTACACCTGGCACGGACTCGAACAAGGGCACGGACGACTATGTGAAGCAGTCATCACGGTCAACGCAACGGGGCGCCGACTCAATGGCCCGGCTCGCAGTTGCCGCCTACGCGTCGGCGAGCGCCCAACCCCACATTGGTCAGCCGGTGGTGACCCATGAGGTTCCTCGCCGTTTCATTCCCTCATTGGCCGATCACTGCTGCTGGCTGTTCACCGAGCGTCTCAGCAGCAGTTATCGAATCAGGACGGGTTCAGCACTATTCGCCTGCTGCCTACCGCGACGGAGTGCGTACCGGTCAGCGCCGACGAGAGGCCAAAGGCCACAGCCCTGAGCTGATCACGCTCGCTCCGAATCCACATCTCGATGCCCAGCAGTTTGAGCCGATCGTTGCGACGTTGATCCAGGTTGTTCCTCGCCTTGAACTCACGAAGCCGGGGCTATGCACCTTGGCGGCGACAGGCCCGGCCCGCTACTACGGCGGCGAGGTTGAACTCATCGACGAGTTACGTTGCGCTCTTGAAGAACTCGGCGCGCAGAGCTTGGACACCAAGCACGAAGCTCGCGAAATCTCTGGTGCACGAATCGGGATTGCGGACAGCCGGTTTGGTGCTCAGCTTGCGGCAGAACACGGGACTGACGGCTACCTCGTTGCCCCCGGCAGAACGCGAGAGTTTTTGGCAGACCTACCGATCTCGACCCTAGAACTCGATGAGCTCTCCACAATTGCTCACCGCCTCGGAATCGAGACCCTTGGTCAATTCGCTCAGCTACCCACTCGTTCGGTGCTGACCCGGTTCGGTTCCGCTGCCGCAACCGCGCATGCGCTAGCTCGAGGACTCGACCCAACCCCGTTGGCGATTCATCAACCTGCAGTCGAGTTAGCAGTTTCCAGCGAGCTAGATCCTCCGGCACAACGGGTCGATATCGCGTCATTTGCAGCAAAACGACTGTCAGCCGAACTGATCGAGATATTGGATCGCCATGGCCTGGCGTGCACACAACTTCGGATCGAAGCGGCAACAGAGCATGGCGAGGAACTCTGCCGAATCTGGCGCGCGAGTCCCGTCTTCGACGCCGAGACCATCGTCGAACGAGTTCGATGGCAGTTGTCTGGCTGGCTCGACAGCACTGACCCAGCCCTCGCCAAGCCCACAGCGGGGGTCAGCCTGCTGCGTCTGATCGCGGACGAAGTGGCGGGCGCTAACGATCTTCAGATCAGCTTGTGGGGTGAACTGTCGCAAGCTGACCGCCGTGCAGTGCGAGGTCTGGACCGAGTCAGCGGACTGTTGGGCCCCGCTGCGGTCTTCACCGCCCTCATCAGCGGTGGCCGCTCCCCTGCCGACCGCGTGCAACTAGTTCCGTGGGGCCAACCCCCGCCATCGATTGAGCCACCGATGCCGTGGCCAGGGCACGTCCCTGAACCAATGCCGTCGGTGATTCATCCCGACCCGATTCCGATCGAGGTTCACGGCGTACAAGGTCCAGTGCGCGTCACCAGTCGAGGTGAGATCAGCGGGAGTCCCACCCAGCTTCGTCAACCAGGGGGGAATTGGGCACCGGTCATAGCGTGGGCCGGGCCGTGGCTGGTCGACGAACATTGGTGGGAACCCGATACCGCGCAACGGGTCGCACGATTCCAACTCACGACCAAAGCCGAGGTCGCCGAACAGTCACGGGCACCTGTTGACGTCGCCGCAGGCGCGTCGCATGCATACCTGTGCTGCGTGCAACAGAACTCGTGGTGGATTGAGGCGACCTATGACTAGTCATCAGCGTTCCGCGTCGACGGCGAACCACTACGCAGAACTACACGCCCACTCGTACTTCAGCTTCCTTGATGGAGTGTGCTCACCGGCTGAGATGGTTGCTGAGGCAACCCGACTCGAACTCAGCGGTCTTGCCCTCCTGGACCATGACGGTTTTTACGGGGTGGTGCAGTTCGCTCAAGCTGCGCGCGAAGTGGGCCTGCCAACAGTATTTGGTGCTGAACTCACGCTCGGTGCCACCAAACGACCAAACGGGCTTACCGATCCAGAAGGGCAACATCTGGTGGTCCTGGCCAGAGGACCTAGCGGATACGCCCGCCTCAGCAGCGCTATTTCGCACGCCAACCTCGGTGGCCAAAAGGGCCAACCGAAGCTTGACCTTGCTGACCTTGCGGACGCACACAACGGCGAATGGCTCGTCCTGACCGGATGTCGTAAAGGTTTAGTCCCCGCAGCTTTGGCACAAGGAGGTGTAGGCAAGGCCGAACAAGCGCTAGGCGAACTCATCGACATGTTCGGCAAGGCAAACGTGGCCGTCGAGCTCTGGCATCACCACGATCCATACGACGACCAGCGCAACGACGTCCTATATGGACTTGCATCACGTCACGGACTCGCTGCTGTAGCGACCACAAATGCCCACTACGCAACACCAGAGCGATCGCGCCTTGCCCATGCAACGGCTGCAATCCGGGCCCGACGCGATCTCGCCAGAATGGACGGCTGGCTACCGGCATCACCAACAGCGCACCTGCGCAGCCCGGCCGAGCAACACCGGCGCTTCCGGCGATACCCGGGAGTAGTGGCCCAAGCAGCACAATTCGCTGCCGACTTGGCATTCGATTTGTCACTGGTAGCGCCAGCACTACCAGACTTTCCTGTCCCAGAGGGACATACCGAAGCAAGCTATCTGCGTTGGCTTACCGAACAGGGTGCGCAGCGGCTATACGGACCACGGGATCGCGAACGAGTCCCCGGCGCCTGGAAACAGCTTGACTACGAACTCACGATCATCGAGCAGTTGAACTTTCCCGGCTACTTCCTCATCGTGTGGGACATCGTCACCTTTGCGCGCAACTCCAACATCTTGTGCCAAGGCCGTGGCTCTGCAGCTAACTCTGCAGTTTGTTACGCCCTTGGGATCACCAACTGCGATCCAGTTGGCCTCGGTTTACTCTTCGAACGCTTCTTGTCCCCTGCCCGGGATGGGCCGCCCGACATCGATGTCGACTTCGAAAGTGGTCGTCGTGAAGAAGTCATTCAATACGTCTACACACGCCACGGCCGCTACCACGCTGCGCAGGTAGCCAACGTAAACACCTATCGACCTCGTTCAGCTATTCGTGACGCGGCACGCGGATTGGGCTATGAGCAAGGCAGCGCAGATGCCTGGACCAAGAACCTTGAGTATTGGGGACGAGGGAGCGCAACAGTCGACGCTGATTCCAGCATCCCCAAACCCGTACTCGATCTGGCCGAACAACTCCTGGACTTCCCTCGCCACCTCAGCGTCCATTCCGGCGGAATGGTGATCTGTGATCGACCGGTCACCGAAGTGTGTCCGGTCGAGTGGGCAACGGCACCTGGCCGAACAGTCCTGCAATGGGACAAGGAGGACTGCGCTGCTGTTGGGTTAGTGAAGTTCGACCTCCTCGGCCTCGGCATGCTCGAGGCCATCCATCGCGCTATCGACCTCGTCGCGCAGTTCCATGACGTTCACGTCGACCTCGCCAGGCTGCCACAAGAAGACGCCGTCTACGACCGCCTATGCGAAGCAGACACCGTTGGGGTCTTCCAGATCGAGTCTCGCGCCCAAATGGCGACGCTGCCACGACTGCGACCACGCAACTTCTACGACCTCGTTGTTGAAGTCGCCCTCATTCGGCCGGGCCCGATCCAGGGCGGATCTGTGCACCCGTACTTGCGGCGACGAAGTGGCAAAGAACCCATCACCTATCTACACCCCAGCTTGGAACCTTCGCTACGCAAGACCCTCGGAGTGCCGATCTTCCAAGAACAACTCATGCAGATGGCGATCGATGTCGCTGGCTTCACTGCAGCCGAAGCAGACCAACTCCGGCAAGCCATGGGGTCAAAGCGTTCAGCTGCCAAGATGGAAGCCCTACGAGAACGGCTCTACTCCGGAATGGCCGAACGAGGGATCATCGGCGAAGCAGCAGATCAGGTGTTCACCTCGCTAGCAGCGTTCGCGAGCTTCGGCTTTCCCGAGTCTCATGCCGCCTCGTTCGCATATCTGGTCTATTCGAGTTCCTGGCTCAAACTGCACTACCCGGCAGCATTCCTCGCCAGCCTGCTGAACTCCCAACCGATGGGTTTCTGGTCACCGGCAACCCTGGTTGCAGACGCCCGCCGTCATGGCGTCACGGTGCTGCGAGCAGATGTCAATTTCAGCGATGCGCTGGCCACACTTGAGCGTGCTCCAGATAGCAATGCCTCGCAGGACCTTGCAGTAGTCAAACCCAACGCAGTGGTCAAACCCAACGCAGAGGTCAAACCCAACGCAGAGGCCAAACCCGATGCGGCAGTCAGACTCGGGCTCACCAGCATCAAGGGGGTTGGGACCGAGGCGGCCGAACGAATCGCTTCAGCCCGCCCCTTCAGCAACCTCGACGATTTGGCCCGGCGGACGGAACTGTCAAAGAAGCAACTCGAAGCTCTCGCTAGCGCGGGTGCCACAGCAAGTCTTGATCACGGTGAACGGCGAACAAGTCTCTGGAGCGCCGGAACTGTCGCACATCAATCTCAAGATCAACTACCAGGTCTAATCTTCGGTGACACTGCACCGAAGCTTGCGAGGATGTCACCCGACGAGACACTGATTGCTGACCTGCAGACCACTGGAATTAGCGTGGACTCCTCCCCCATGCAACTACTCAAACATCGACTGCGCGGATATCCGATCGTTCCCGCGAACGAGTTGGTGAACCATCGCCATGGGAGTCGGGTCAGTGTGGCCGGGATCATCACCCACCGGCAACGCCCCGAGACAGCTGCCGGTGTGACCTTCCTGAACCTTGAGGACGAAAGTGGCCTCATCAACGTGGTCTGTTCGTTGGTGTTGTGGCAGCAGTACCGCGATATCGCGAGGAATTCCACCGCATTGCTGGTTCGCGGCTACGTCGAATCGGCTGACGGCGCGATCAACGTCGTCGCCAAAGAACTTGAAGACCTCAAGATCACAGTTGCTCCACCGTCTCGAGAGTTCCACTAACCATGCGCGAGATACCCGACATCTTCCCCACGAACCACCAACCGCAATACCAGAATTGGCTCACCCGCCAACTTAGGCTGCGACCGGGACACCAACTTCTGAACGTGGGGCATGGGGCATGAGTACGACTACGCGGGCGACGGACTCGCGGAACGCTGCTGCCCAAACCCCGTCCACTCCGGCTCACCACACCCCAAATGCAACCCCACCGCTGGGATATCTGCCCGGCCTCGACGGAATCCGCGCAATCGCGGTCCTCGCGGTCATGGTGTTCCACTCAGCGGTCCCCTGGCTGCCCGGCGGCTTCCTCGGGGTTGACGTCTTTTTCGTACTCTCTGGCTTCCTCATCACCACTTTGCTCCTGCAGGAAGTCGAGCGAACTGGCCGAATCAACTTCAAGGCGTTCTACCTCCGCCGCGCAAGACGCTTGCTTCCTGCGTTATTCCTGGTGCTCGTAGCGAGCGCCGCCCTGGTGGTCCTTTTCGCTCCCGACGCTGCCGCGAGGCTGCGCGAAGACATCGTCGCCTCCACGTTCTATGTGACGAACTGGTGGAACATCTTCAGCGATCAGTCCTACTTCCAGGCCATGGGTCGACCACCGATGTTGCAACACCTTTGGTCGCTTGGGCTCGAAGAGCAGTTCTACCTCATTTGGCCGGCCGTGCTGGTCTTCGTTTTCCGCAGAACCGGCCGCGCCGGCGTCCGCAAGATCGCCCTCATCGGAGCAGCAGCGAGCACCGTCTGGATGCTTGTGTTGTCTTTTGTTATGGGGATGCCAACCGACAACGACCCAAGCCGCCTGTACTTCGGCAGCGATACCCATGCCATGACGATTTTGGCTGGCGCTGCACTCGCGACGGTCTGGCGTCCACGTGCACTCCCCCGCAAGCTCGCACCTGGACCAACCCTCACCCTCACAGCGATCGGGGCACTTGCTCTCGGCGCGATGTTCTGGTGTTTCGTTGCCGTGGACGAGAGTTCACCGGCCCTATACCGCGGCGGGTTTGCCCTCTTCGCTGCACTTTCCGTCGTCGTCATTGCCGTTGCTACTCACCCCGCGGTCGCACTCTCGAAGGTGCTTGGGGTGAAGCCTTTGACCTACCTCGGCACCCGTTCGTACGGTCTATACCTGTGGCATTGGCCGATCTTCCTGGTCCTACGGCCCGGCGTCGACATCGGCTGGACGGGACTCCCAGCGTTTGCCCTGCAGTTTGGCCTCACGATGATTGCCGCAGAACTCTCTTACCGTTACGTTGAGATGCCGATCCGCCACGGCGCGCTAGGTCACATCTGGACACAGCTTCGCGCCACCGGCGTCCGTGGATTCAGCCGCGCGGCAAAGATCACCGCAACTGCGTGCACCGCGGCCTTCTGCTTGCTGGCGTTTGCGCTGATCTCGATTCCCGCAACCGATGCGTCCACCTACCTTGGCGGCGCGACCGCGGTCGGAACTGAGGATCTCACCCCAGCGACCGACCTAAAGGGCTCCGCGCAGGCACAAGCGACCACGGAATCAGACACCTCAACCGCGCCATCATCAAGCGGAGAGACCTCTGCAGCGGGGGGCGAGGTCGCCCTCGCGCCCGATCCAACATTGAACGCTCCCCTCACGCCCGGGGAGAACCTCACCAAGCGGCCCATTACCGCGGTCGGTGATTCCGTCATGCTCGGCGCACGCGCATCACTGGTCGAAGCGATGCCGAAGGTGACAGTCGACGCGGAAGTCAGCAGGCAAGCGCTTCCCACATACCAACGACTCCGCGACCGACTTGCCGCCGGCAAACTCTCACAGGTGGTGGTACTCCACGTCGGCACAAATGGACCGGCGTACGAACCCGACTTGCGCAAAGCAGTGGCCGCACTCTCAGACCGTGGACGCGTGGTCCTCGTTACCGCTCACATGCCAGAGAAGTGGATGGCGGAGTCGAACACGAGCATTCGCAATGTGGCGAAGGACTTCCCCAACGTCCGTTTGGCTGACTGGGCGGCAGCAGCCGAGAATCACCGTGAGTACTTCGTCTTCGACGGCACACATCTCACTCCTGCCGGTGCTCGTGCCTACGCCGCCACAATCGCCGAGGCGTTGAAGACCGAATAGCACCGGAGTGCGTACGGTTGGCGGGTGGAACTCGCCGACCGTGACTGGACCGAACCCTCCACGGCCCGACTCCCGCTGCACACACCTCACCGAAACGACATCGTTGCGGCCCATGCTCGGGCACTCGAGGCCGACGACGATGGCTACGACGACCCGTCAACGGGGCTCTATGTCTTCACAGCAAAGTCACTCGCTGCCCGCGACTGTTGCGATCTAGGCTGTCGACACTGCCCATACTGCGATTGATCTTCACCTCCACAGCCGAGAGTTGACTCGATACTCTTTCGGGTGAGGTGCGCGACGTCACAGATTGAGCGCCCGAGAATCGGGAACCACAGAGTGTGGGCTGAACTTGAGTCAGTGACACGAAAGAGTCAACTAGCGAGGTGGTGAGCGATGATCATCGGTGTTGATTGGTCGCACCAGATCGTGCGCCTCGGCCGACGCAGTGTCGATGCAGCAATGGAAGCATCCATCGTCGGAAGTTTCACAAAGATCGGCTACAACGTTCGTTCACGCCTGTACGACTGGGATGCACTCCCAGATCTCACCGGACGCACGCTCGTCGTCACTGGCGCAACCTCCGGGCTTGGTCGCGCAGCTGTCGACGAACTCGGCGCGTTTGGTGCCGAGTTGGTCCTCGTCGGCCGGAACAAGCGTCGAACTCAGGCCACCGCAATGGCCTTGCAGAAGAAGCATGGCGGTTCAGTCCATGTGGTCTTGGCCGACATGTCCGAACTCGATTCGGTCCGCCAAGCGTGTGCAGAACTCGTCCAGCTGAGTCGCATCGACGCCTTACTCCACAACGCGGGCGACCTCAGCGAGACGTACCACCTGACGTCTGACGGCATCGAGCGCACGTTTGCAACGCATGTTCTCGGTCCGCACCTCATGACCAGAGAGCTCTTGCCGATCATTCAACGGACTGGCGACGGTCGGGTGATCACTATGACGTCCGGTGGCATGTACACCGAACGCCTCGACCCCAACACCGTGATGCTTGGCCGGTCTGACTACGACGGACTTAGGGCCTACGCCCGAGCAAAGCGCGCCCAGGTTGAACTCAACCGCGAGTGGGCGCTGCGGGAGCCCAGCGCTGCGGTCTTCCACGCGGTCCACCCTGGCTGGGCTTCTACCCCTGGGATCGAACAGGCCCTGCCCCGCTTCAACCAGGTCATGGCACCGCTATTGCGTGATGCCTACCAAGGTGCCGACACCATGGTGTGGCTCGCCGCCGCGGAAGAGCCGCTGCGCAGTTCCGGTGTGCTCTGGCTCGACCGCCAACCACGCCACGCGAACAAGGTGCCCTGGACGGTGACGGGTCCCGAAGAATCGGCTGATTTGTGGAATCAAGTCGAACAACTGATCGCCGTGCCCGAACGCGGCGCAATCGCCCAATAGGGCGTCACCCTGAGCACGCGCAGTGCAGCAACAACACGCGTCGCCACCGTAGGCTCGTTTTCGATCCGACATAGACAGCTGTCGTGGAAATCGAGGAGCGAACCAATGCCTTTGCCCGAACGTGGACTGGACCGAGACGCACTCTTCGAGAAGGTTCGCGAACGCAAGGCAGAAGATGCCAAGTGGGACCAAGGGCGAACTTTTAGTTTGATCTATCCAACGGGGCGTGACGACGTCGACGAAGTCCTGATGGAGGCGAACAACCTCTATCTGTACGAGAACGCCCTCAATCCGTTCCGCTTCCCGAGCTTGCAACACATGGAAGCTGAGATCGTCGAAATGACGGGCGCTCTGGTCAATCTGCCCGAATCAGGTGGCGGAACGATGGCGAGCGGAGGATCTGAGTCGATCTTGATGTCTGTGCTGGTCAACCGCGAGCGTGCTCAGCGTGAACGCGGTGTTGAACCCGCAAAGGGAAATATCGTCTACCCCACCTCAGCGCACGCGGCGTTCGCGAAGGCAGCGCACTACCTCGAGCTTGAAGCTCGGCCGATTCCGATCAAGGATGACTACACCGCCGATGTCGACGCCATGGCAAATGCGGTTGACGACAACACTGTCTTGCTCATGGGTTCTGCGTATGGATACCCGCACGGGGTCATGGATCCGATCGAAGACCTGTCAAACCTCGCGCTCGAGCGAGGAATCGGCTTCCACTCTGACACCTGTGTCGGATCGTTCGTACTGCCTTTCCTCGAGAAGCTCGGGTACGACGTCCCGCTCTATGACTTCCGACTGCCAGGCGTCACGCAGATGTCGTGCGACGTCCACAAGTACGGCTACGCCACCAAAGGCGCATCGGTGATCCTTCATCGCAACGCCGATTGGGTGTGGCTCCAACTGTTCGTCTACGAGAGTTGGCCGTCTGGGCTCTATGGCACGCCAACGGTCGCAGGTGCTCGGCCTGCCGGACCGATCGCTGCTGCCTGGTCCGTTATGAACTACCTCGGGATGGACGGCTACCTCGAACTGATGCGCGGCCTGATGGCGACGACGGCCAAGATTCGCGCCGGAATTGAGGCGATCAGCGAGCTCTCGATTATGGGAAATCCCATCGGACCACTATTGACCTTCACGTCCGACGTCATCGACACATACGCCGTCTGCGACCTGATGGATGATCGCGGCTGGAATCTGGATCGAAACACCAACCCCAACGGCCTGCACATGATGATCTCGCCCCTGCATGAGAAGTACGCCGACGAGTTTCTCAGTGATCTGCGCTGGGCCGTGGCTAACCACGGTGAATCGCGCGGCATCGAGGCGCGCTACAACTGAGCGGTAACGGGAGAGGAAGTGGCCGCCGCACCTACAGGACGGTCGCCGATTCGCTGGCTGCGCCTGGTCCGCCATCAGTTGCTTCCTCAAATGCTTCGGCGATTGCCGTTGACCGGGAGAGCCACACAATACCGATGAAGATCACGATGCCCGAGGCAATCATCAGGACAATATTGACGATGCCGCCAGCGAGTGTCTCAGAGAACAGGTAGACCCCCAAGATCGTGGCAACGATCGGATTGAGCGACATAACGGCCGGGAATGACGCCGTGATTGGCCCGGCACGAAACGCCAACAGCGGGAACAGGACGCCCAACAATGCAGCGATCAACGTGACGTATAGCAGCCAACTCGAGAACAACGCACCGATCCCATCGCCAGCCACTGCGATCGTGCCTTTAGTCAGCGGTGCGACCAGACCATTGATGATGCCGCCCGCCACGCCAAGCAGCGCTGCTCGACCGGCTCCTTGAAACCGGAACCCAACGAAGATTGCGACCGCACAAGCAAGCGCGACCACACCGATCGCGATGGCCCACTGTGCATTGGATGCCGAGTCGGTTCCTTCCTGCGGTTTGGCAAACGTCACGAACACCGCGATGCCCACTGTCACCACAACGGCTCCAAGCCAGTCGCGGCCAGAGATGTGCGTCTTTGAGATCCACCGCGCGAACGGCAAGATGAACACCAACTGCGTCACAAAGATCACCTGGATCACTGCGAGTTCGCCCAGCCCGAGCGAGACCACGTGGAACGCATACCCGATGATCATCAACCCGAAGCCAAGGAGGAACAGGGGCGTCTTCAGTGTGCGCAAGACCGCAGACGCCTCACCACCGGCACCCGCTTTGACCTTGTTCGTCGCCTTATGTTGGATCACATTGCTGAGCGCTTCGACCGCGGCAGCGATCAACACCAGGACGATTCCGAGGATCTGGGCCGACGACATGGCCAAAGTATCCCCATGCAGCGGGCAATGTTGCCGAACCAACTGAGCCCAATGACGCGCATAGACGCCGGAATCTGTCAGGCCTCCAAATTCAGCCAGTGACCGCCGCCACAAAATGACCGCCTGAAATCTCCTTTATGCCCGATATATCCCGTGACTCATCACGCAAAGTGACGTAACCCCTGTCTTTCCGCTTGCAGATCACGGAGTCTCGAGGGATGAATTCAACGACAACGCAGAAGCGAACTGACAAAGTCACGCGGTCATCCAAGACCGCCGTGGCGATTGCCATTCCGGTATTGACTGCGACCGCAGTGCTCGCCCCAATCATGGGTGTCGCAGCGTCAGCGGCAACAGTCCCGGCTTCAGAGCAGTCAATCGAAAGCGCACCACAATCCCGCGTCTCCCACTTCTCTGGCGGAGGCACCACGATCCACGGCAAGAAGTGGCTCAAGGGCAAGGGTGTCAACGTGTACCGCTCGCGCCAGTGCACCGAACTCGCGAGTCGGCTGTATGCCCAGAAGGGCTGGGGATCCCTCAACAACATCTATGGCATGCGCACGAATCGGGTATACGACAAGAAGTTGACCTTCCATCGCAACGGATCTGGCTACGTTCCAGTCCCAGGCGACGTCTTGGTTGAGCTTGGTGGCAGTTACCAGCACGTGGCAGTCGTCAACAAGGTGACGAAGAAGGGCATCCACACGGTCGAACAGAACGCGATGCCAAACGGGCGCCACTACTACCCATTCAAGGGCAACGGCCCGAAGAAAAAGGCGTATGGCGCCTTCGGTGTTCGCCACGTTGGCGGCTTCATCCACAGCAAGAAGAACAAAAACACCAACTAGCTCACAGCGCCGTCACGATCCACATCCTGTGGGGCTCGCCAGTTCTGGTGGGCCCCACAGGCATTTCTGCACGCACCTTGTTGTTGACTGAGCGGCAACGTGTACCCGATCAGCAGGAGTCACCATGGCAACCGCACGATGGAACGGCACCGTCATCGCAACCAGCACCGAGACCGTCGTGGTCGAAGGTAACCACTACTTTCCACGTGATTCCGTGACCGCAACTCTGCAGGACAGCAACACCACCACGGTCTGCCCCTGGAAGGGCACCGCCTCGTACTTCTGCGTTGTGGTCGGCGATGACGTCAATGTTGACGCAGCGTGGTACTACCCCACTCCAAAGGACGCCGCCGCTGAGATCAAGGATCGGGTCGCGTTCTGGAAGGGCGTCACGGTTACCGACGACTAAGCCGGGGCAACTTCACCACGTGCTTCGCGCTTCTCCGCTCGACGCTGCAAGAAGAAGAACGCGATCATCGAGCCAATGCCAGTGAGGATCTGCGGCAGGAACCACACAACGCGCCAGAGCACATCTGCCGCAACTGCCGTGGAACTGTCGACGCCGTAGGCGGTGAGCAGTGCGACCAAGGCCAAGTCGACCGTCCCGAGCCCACCAGGTGAGATCGGGATCGACACTAAGAGCAACGCGATTGAGTACGCAGCAAACATCTCAATCATGGTGATCTCGCCGGGCCAAGCGCCGAGCGCTCCAAGCGCGCAGACGAGCACCGCGAACGGCGTCAACTGCGCAATGAGATTGGCGACCGTAATCGCTTTCCAGCGTTGAGCGACGAGGTCGTGGGCGTGGAATCGAAATGTGATCAGTGCACCCTCAACATCGGGCTCAGGCTTCTTCAACTTCGCCATCACTGGATGGATGACCTTGGCGGCGAGCTGCCCAACCTTGCGCGCTCCGGCCTCACTGCGAAGCGTCAGCACAATCCCGATGATCGAAACCGCCACAATGATGGCACCGATCAGCGCGATCAAACCGTAGCTGGCAGAGCTTCGACCTTCGATCATGAGTAGGCCAACAGAGATCGCAGGCATCGCGAGCGTGAGGAGGTATACCCAGACCGCGTCGGCTGAGACCGCGGCTGCCGACTTAGCAGGCGGAACCTTGTAGAAGGCCAGAATCCGGTACTGCGCCCCCACCGCAAACACGCCTCCGCCCGGAATCGCGCAGCTAATGAGGAATCCGACTTGGCGTTGAATAAAGCCGGCCCAGTACTTGAGGCCCGGAACTGACACCAGCACTGTGAAGGGGTAAGCGAAGATATTGAGCAGCCCGGCGATGATCAGCGCAGTCACCCACGGCAGCGGCAGGTCTGTGAGTTGCTTTGCGGCTTCGCCGTAGTCACCGAGTTTCGGGAAGATGACCGTAAAGATGCCGACCATGACAGCGATCCCCAGGACCGCGGTGATGATGAGCCGCTTCTTACTCGGCTTCTTGGCATTGCCAGGCACGTCAAGCTGATCGGCTTGCGGCTCGTCCGCGCCCACCGTCGGCTGATCGGTCACGGCTGCGACCCTAGTGGGTTTCGCGGGCGGATCGGCGGTTGAAAGCGCGCCCCTCATTCGGACGGCGGTCAGATCAATCCGTCGATCCACCCCTGGAAGACGTCGGCGAGCAGTTCCCCTTGACACTCGTGGTCGTCGTCAGGGAATGCGCAGCGTTCGTCGTACCGTGCGACGAGTTCGGCAATCGGATAGCCGCAAGCCTCGGCGACCAGTCCGCGCAACTGCTCGCAGAATGTGAGGTCAATCGCAACACCCTCCTCATCGACGGACCACTCGTAGTACGCCCGAAGCTCTGTTGGGTCAATCTCCCAATTCCGAACCTCAATGATCTCCGGATTACTGATGGTCGCCCGCTCGAACAGGCGAGCCAAGGTCTCCGCTCGCGGTGCCGCCGCGTCGCCCGCCGCTTCATCGGACGCAGTAGGGCCAAACTCGACAAGCAAGATCCACGGCGTTCCATCGTCGTACTCCCCACCCATAGACACCACATGTGATGGCAACTGGGCCGTCAAGAACTCCACCTCGAACTCAAGGTCCTGTTCCTGCGGTATCGAAAGAAGCCGCACGTGCCCCACCTGTGGTCCATCAAAATCACGCGCGTCAGGGTCATCGTGAATGGTCTTGAGGCATCCATTGAGGTCCGTGGCCTCCACGAGTAGCGTCATGACGCCTCACCTTCTTCTCTGTTGCGCAACATGTCTGCGAGGCCATCTACGGGGTCGAGTTCAACATCGCTGGGGGCAAGTCGAGATGCTGCGCGGCTCGCGCCCCAGCACGCGACTCTCGTGGTGACAAAGACAAAACGAAACGGCGCGGTGTGGCCAAAGGTGACCAACGGGTCGAGTTCGAACCGCACGATGACCTCGTTGGGGTCCGTCGTGGGGATCAATGCGATCGAGAAGCCGCCGCACAGTGACTCAAAATCGATTCGATCTTCGGCCACCAGCCCTGCCGTCAGGAAGCGCGAAAGATCGGCGATCTCGGGTTCACTGACGCGACGATTGCGGAACACCAGGTAGTGATCAGGATCAACGAGCGCGATATCAAACCCTGCCTCAAACTGTGTCGACCTTGCGCCGCGCACATACATCGACACTGGGCTGAGCACGACTGCTGCGCCGCCCTCGCCCACCAGTCGCAGGGATGGCCGTCCAGTCCCGTGCGCGATGCTCGGTGCGACGTCGACGTCGGGACCTGGGTCTAAGCCGTACTCTGACGACTGCTCTTCGGTGTTCATGCTTGAAGGATTCGTGGCGGGTCAGACATCCCTGCTGAGCCAGATCCGCATATTTGGACAAATCGTGCGCAATGGGTCCGACATTCACCCATTCGAGCCAATCGCGATCGTCGAGTACTGGCCGCTACAACCGTGATTCGTCAGGCCGGCGCATCGTCAGCAAGCGGGCTCGAGCCTGCGCAGGAGGATCATCCGGCGCGATTCCTCGGTCTTCTTGCTCACCCAGAACCAACCGGCGCTCCCTCGGACTGACCGCGAGCAAGAGCGCAATCACGACCGCGACAACGACCAAGCCAACCGCATCCGAGACCTGCACAAGCGAGTCCTGCGTCGCGCTCGATGTCACCAAGCCGAACAAGGTGAAGCCAGCCGTCCCGATGAGGGCCGTCTTCAACTCAATCCGGTTGAGGCCCGCGGCTGCGAACAGCGGCAGGCTCCACAGTACGTACCAAGGCTGAACGACCGGCCCGAGTGCGACCAACGTAAACAGCGCAAGCGCGGCCGCCCTGATTGGCGTCCGACCCCAAGGCCGCAGGCAGAGCCAAAACAAGATGACCACCGTGGCAACAGTTCCCACCATCCGCGCAATGGCGACAGTGTTGTCCGTGACGTCAAACCCGAAGAGGCCGACGAACCCGCCGATGGCCATTCCGACCGCGGTTGGTGGCGACAGCCACGTGCGTACTTCTCCCGGAGTCGCAATAGCTTCGATCCAACCGAGTCCGGTCTTGGTGTAGATCGCCAACACCGCCAGCATCGCGCCGGAGATCAGCCCGGTATACACCCACCTCAGCCAGATCTTCGGCCATCGCGGGCTCGCACCGGCCCACAACAAACCGATAAAGGGCAGGGCAACCAAACCGATCGGCTTGACGCTGCCGCCAAGCGTGACAAGGACCACGCCAAGGATGGGCAACCGTTCCAGGGTCACAGCGAACCCCGCGGCAATCAAGCCGACCATCAGCGCATCGTTATGGGCGCCTGCCACAAAATGCATGAGGACCAGTGGGTTGAGGACGCCAAGCCACAGCGCCTTCGAAGGCGCGATGCCGCCGTGGAAGGCAATCTTGGGGATCGCCCACGCAAGCATCACTACGCCAGCGACGGTCAGCAGGCGCATCATCAGCGCGCCGCTGTAGGGATGGGGACCGGTGAATTGGGCGACGCCTTTGGCCAGGAGGAGCCAGAACTGTCCGTATGGAGTGGGCGCTTCCGCCCACATCGGGTCGACGCCGTCGTTGAACCACCCAGGAACACTCGACGAGCCACGCGTGTACGGATCGATCCCTGCGACCATCAGCTTGCCCTGGGCGAAGTAGGAGTACACGTCCCGACTAAATAGCGGCGGGCACAACATCAGCGGGGCACACCACGCAGCAAGAGCGATCCAAAGACGCTTGATGTCGCGATCTTGCCCACGCATGACGTCGTAACCCAAAAGCAGCCACGACTGCAGGAGCAGCACTACACCCGCAACAAGTGCAGTCTTTGAGACCACAGCTCCGAGGGTGGTGGATCGCAATGCATCAACTACAGGGTTGTCGAGCAGAGCCGTGTCGAGCGGGAGCCAGCCGATACCCAATGCACCAATCGCAATGAGGATCGTTCCGATGGTTCCGGGAATGACTGCACGGATCGCGAAGTCGAGCCAGGTGTCGCCGCTTACTGGTGTCGGGACAGGTCTGTCAGCGGGGTCGCGCGCGGGCGGGATATGCGCGGGAGGATCGGCTGACACGCGCCTGAGCGTACCTTTGCCGACCTCCCGAGTCCGCCTGCAACTCCGCGACCGGGATGATGGCTACATGGGTCGTCGCGCACTCGATGCTGCCGGAAACACGGATCCGGCGCTTCGTTCGTCATATTTGGCGTGTCAGAAGGTCAATGCGGCGCACGGAAAGACGTACTACCTCGCGACTCTGCTGTTGCCGCCAGCGAAGCGACCATACGTCCACGCGTTGTACGCGTTCGCGCGCTACGCAGACGAAATCGTCGACTCGATCGGCGCGAAATCAACCAACGATCGAAGCGTCGCACTAGCCGAACTCTCCCAACGCTTCTTTGCTGACCTCGATCGAGGTACCTCTGCCCACCCGATCTGTGCCGCCACAGTGGATACCGTGCGGCGATGGGACATCCCCACCGAGTACTTCGAAGCGTTTATCGAGTCGATGCAAATGGACCTGACGATCGATCACTACGACACCTACGCCGATCTCGACAAGTATGTGTACGGATCTGCTGCGGTCATCGGCTTGCAGATGATCCCGATTCTTGAGCCCACCGACGATGCTGCCTACGCCTACGCACGCGACCTCGGTGCAGCGTTTCAGCTCGCGAACTTCATCCGCGACGTTGGCGAGGACCTAGAGCGGAATCGGATCTACCTACCGCTTGACGAACTCGCGCAGTTCGGGGTCTCCCCCGACGACGTCCGAGCTCGCAAAGTGACCGACAATTTCCGCGCTGCGATGGCGTTTCAAATCGCCCGAGTTCGCGATTTGGAAGCGAGTTCGCGGCCTGGCATTGCGATGCTCTCCCCCGAGTCACAGCCATGCATCGAGACGGCGCGGATCCTTTACTGCGGCATCGTCGACGAAGTGGAGAAGATCGACTACAAGGTATTCGATAAGCGCGCGACCGTTCCGCTACGTCGACGACTCGCTGTCGCGATTCCCGCCTGGCGAGAAGCGCGGCGGGCCCGCCACCGGTAGTCGCTGCACTCCGATTCGCCCCCAAAACACCCACAACGACAGCGTCAACAACACCAAAGCGAAGCCAAACATCAAGTCCTCGACCGGCGCAAACACCAGACGCCCGTCGCCAATGAAGGGTGGCGGGCCGTCCACCGGCGTTGAGGAGCCGATGATGACCTCACCGTTGTAGCGAACAATTCGAAAGCCCGTGAGTAGTCCGTTGCTGACCAGTTGGAAGAACACAATGATCGCGTACGAAACCCAGAAGATCTTCCGAGTCAGTAGGCGCGTCCTCAAGACCCAGAGGTCCACGATGATCACTACAAGTATCCCGACGATCGCCAATTGGGTGTAGCTCACGATTCGTCACCAACTCCGATGTCGGTTGGTTCGTCGCCAACTGTCCACCCCCGTACTGACCTCACGGCCTCGAGCGTCAGGATTGCGCAGCACGGAATGACAACGAAGAAGAGCAGTTCATCAAGGGGCAAGCTAGCGACGGCCATGATTCCGGTGATCTGGCTGGAATCAAATGTCCAATGATTCGCTGAGATCGCGTAGAGATCCCAGCCAACGAAGATCACGATGACCGGCGCAACGCTGAGGATCAGCCGCAGCCACCGCCGATACACGCGCGTGCGCAGCACGATCTCTAACCACAGCGTCCCAATGAAACAGAACGCCAACACCCCCAGGTACGCAAAATTGCTCACGGGTAGACGGTAACTCCCCCGAAAACTCGACGTGACGCATCGCACCCGACAAATGTGAGTTACAGCGCGCCGCGGCGCCCATGGTCCACATCCTTCGTACACTCAAACGGTGACTGTCCACAGCCAACCGCTGATTGGCTCGACGATCGACGGCCGATACCGCGTCGATGCGTTCGTAGCTCGTGGCGGAATGGCAACGGTTTATCGCGCGACTGATCTGCGGCTCGACCGCACCGTCGCGCTCAAGGTCATGCATGGCTCGTTGGCTGAAGACCACGATTTTGTCGCCCGGTTTGTGCGCGAGGCCCGATCCGCCGCACAGCTGAGCCATCCAGCAATCGTCGCTGTGTTCGACCAAGGCGAATCAGATGGCTTTGTGTACTTGGCGATGGAATACGTCGACGGCCAAACTCTGCGTGATGTTCTGAAGAAGCGTGGGCGCCTGACCCCAGTGGAGGCCTTAGCTGTGGTTGAGCCCGTCCTGGAAGCCCTGGACGCAGCTCACAAGGGCGGCTTTGCGCACCGCGACATCAAGCCCGAGAACGTCCTTATCAGCAGCGACGGCCGCGTCAAGGTTGCAGACTTTGGCCTGGCCCGGGCAATTGTCACCACCTCACAGACCGGCCTGACGCAGGGGCTGCTCATCGGCACCGTCGCGTACCTGGCCCCTGAACAGGTCGAGCACGGCACAGCAGATGCTCGCACCGACGTCTACTCCGCCGGGATCGTGCTTTACGAATGCCTCGTCGGACAGACGCCTTTCACCGGCGAAACGCCGATGTCGGTGGCGTACCAGCACGTTCATGGCACAGTTCCCGCACCCTCGACGATTCGGGCGGACATTCCTGGCTCAGTCGACGAACTCGTCCTCACAGCAACCGCCCAGAAGCCCACCAAGCGATACGCCGACGCCGCTGACTTCGCGAATAGCCTTCGCGCTGTGCGCGCCCTCCTGCCGACGTCAACAGCTAAGCAAGGCGCGGAGAACCGAACGGTCATTCTCGACCGCACCGAATCCACCGTCACGGTTGGGCCGTGGACGACCACACCCGTGCCGCCCGCGCCCGGTGCAGTTCCGACGGGGGCCTCCGCCGCCGCGGCAGCCGCTGCAGTCGGTGGCGCTGCAGCCGGTGCCACCACGAATGTCGTACCACCACCTCCGCCGGACCTTCAAGGCCCGCCCGGTGGACCATGGGTGAGTACGACCGGACCGACCCAAACGACTATTCAGCCAGCGCCCACGGGAATCCTCCCGCCGCCTCCTGATGGCTCCGGCGTTGTTCCCCCGACAGCGTCCACGACCGCAGACTCTGGTCCGCGCCGACCACGAAAGTTCCGAATCCTCGCCGCGGCACTCGTGCTCGCGCTGATCGGGCTCAGTGCTGGGTTTGGCACCTGGGCGTACACACGTTCCCAATTGGTCACCGTTCCTGCGCTTGTCGGAATGACCCCGGCGGCCGCGAAGGAGGCGCTGACACCCAACGACGTGAGCCTGACGGTCGCTGGTGAGGACTTCAGCACCACGGTTCCCAAGGGTGCGATCCTGGCGACAACCCCTTCGGCTGGGGCAACGATCAAACGCGGCGACACCATCACCGCGAGAACGTCTGCTGGCCCGCAGATGGTGAAGCTCCCCAAGGTCGTTGGTACGAAACAGGCCAAGGCGGAAGCGAACCTGCGAGCCCTCGGCCTTACCTCAACTGCGACCGAGGAATTCAGCGAATCCTTCGCCACCGGACTCGTCGTTTCGAGCACGCCGAAGAGCGGCACCAGCGTCCAAGTGGGTACCGCAGTCGCGCTCGTAATCTCAAAGGGCCCGCCACCGGTCACCGTGCCCTCGGTGGTCACCATGGACCGCAACTCCGCTGTGGCTCGCCTCAAAAGCCTCGGACTAAAGGTTGTCGTCCGCAACCAACTACCCGTGGTTGTCGTCGGCCGCGTCTACAGCCAGGACCCCGCCCCCGACACAGTCGTCCCCAAGGGCACCACAGTCACCATCACCTTGGTGTAGGCGTACCTCCAACCTGCGTTCTTGCCAGTCAGTCGCTCTTTAACGCCACCCCACGGGCTTCCTGCCCAAGATCACTCGATGTACTGTTCGTGATCGTCAACGAACGTCGACGGGGTTAGGCATCACCTGGACACCTTCGACTTTGACTGAATTGGGGGTTCAATGAGCGAGTGGTCGTGGACACGTTGGTGGCTGGCAGGCTGGACCCTGGTCGCCTGTGGGTTCGGGCTCCAGACAGTGAATCGCTTGAGCGGTGCGCAGTCGTTCTATGACGAGCGCACCAACGTAATGAATGCCGCAACGTGGGATCTACTGGTCGGCGGAATCGAGTCTGCATTGCTCACGATGGGCCTGCTGTTCCTCGCCGCCCTACCCGCCGCCTGGCGAGCGACGCGGGCGCGTACCCACCAAGCGTGATCTATCGCATCACCCTCGACCGAGCCAATCACGGCTATCATCGCTCCGGCGTCACCCAGCAGAAGGCGGAGGCACTTCATGTCAACGACAACCTCAGCTCAGAAGCCTCTCGCATCTGAGCCTGGAGCACGACTTCGCGTTGCCGTAGTCTTCTCGATCCTGCTGCTCGTTGCAGCCTTCTCGGTCGGACTCCCGATAGTGGGCATAGTGATACCAACAACTGTTGGGATTCTGGCATTCATCATGTGGCAACGCACAAAGTCGAAGTACCTCATCGCAATCGCCATTGCCGCAACATGCCTAGTGGCAGTCTCCGTTGCTATGACAACAACGCTCTACCAGATCAAAGACGTAACCGTCGAAACCCGTGTTGAGTAATCCTGAGTCGGAACCTGCACCCTCGCGGGCGAATTTCGCCCTACTTCGAACCCAGGATCTCGGAGACGAGGAAAGCCAACTCCAGCGACTGCTCACGGTTTAGCCGTGGGTCGCAGGCGGTTTCGTAACGGTCAGCGAGCTGGTGCTCCTCAATCCCGAACGTGCCGCCAACGCACTCAGTGACGTCGTCGCCGGTGAGTTCGATGTGCATGCCACCTGGATGACTTCCGATCGCCTTGTGGACGTCGAAGAATCCCCGAACCTCGCCGATAACGTCGTCGAACTGGCGCGTCTTGTGTCCGGATGAGGACGTGCGGGTGTTGCCGTGCATCGGGTCGCAGACCCACACGACCTGATGACCGCTCGCCTCAACCTTCTCGACGATGTTCGGCAACACTTCGCGGACTTTGGAAGCACCCATGCGAGTAATCAGACTGATCCGGCCGGGAATGTGGTCCGGGTTCAGCTTGTCGAGCAGGCGTAGTGCTGCGTCAGGATCGGTCGTTGGCCCAAGCTTGACACCGATCGGGTTGTTGATCGTCGCCGCAAAGTTCACGTGGGCACCTTCTGGATCGCGAGTACGCTCCCCCACCCAGAGGAAGTGCCCAGATACGGAGTACGGGTTGCCTGTCCGCGAATCAATCCGAACCAACGGCTCCTCGTAGTCCAGCACTAGCGCCTCATGAGCGGCGTAGAAGTCGACCCGACGGAACTCTTCCGGGTCGGCACCGCAGGCTTGCATGAACGCCAAGGCGCGGTCTATTTCGGCCGCCCACGCTTCGTAGCGCTGACCAGCAGGACTATCGCGGACGAAGTCTTGATTCCAGGCGTGCACCTGGCGCAGATCTGCGTAGCCGCCCTGGGTGAACGCCCGAACCAAGTTGAGCGCGGCGCTGGAGGCGTTGTAGGCCTCGATGAGGCGCTGCGGATCTGGGCGGCGGGCAGCCTCTTCGAAAACGATTTCGTTGACGCCATCACCGAGGTAAGAATTGACGGTCAGTCCATCACGCGTTTCAGTGGGCGCCGAGCGCGGCTTGAAGTACTGCCCAGCCATCCGGCCCACCTTGACGACAGGCATCTGCGCGCCGTAGGTGAGGACAACTGCCATCTGCAGCACGGTCTTGAGTCGCGCCCTGATCGAATCCGCGGTGTTTGCGGCGAAGGTCTCTGCGCAGTCGCCGCCCATCAGAACGAAGGCGTTGCCGCTGGCTACCGCGGCGAGCTCAGCGCGGAGCTGATCGCATTCACCAGCGAACACCAGCGGTGGAAGCACCGCTAGTTGCGCGCGGACACGGTCCAACGCACTCGCGTCGGGCCACGGCGGCTGATGCGCAGCGGGCAGGTCAGGCCATTGGACAACCGTAGGCAGTTCAGAACCTGCTGCCGATTCGAACCCGGGCGCCGGGCGCAGCTGTGAAGTCACACCTAGAAGGGTAACGCTTGACCCCACTTAGGCGCCTGCGGCATTTGCCGACGCTGCCTCTTCTGCTGCTGACTGCGCCTGCATCTGGGCAAAGAACGCTCGCTCCTGCGCGCGTCGCGGGTACTTCCACAGCACGAGGACGAGCGCCAACAGCGTCAGCACGAGCGCCAAGATGTAGGCGACCGACTTGCCTTCGGTGAATGCCTCGTTCGCTGCTGCGATGACGCGCTCGGCGCTCGCTTGCGGGTAGCTCTGCGCCACCTGCTCTGCCCCCTGGTACGAACCCACCATCTGTTCGGCGGCTTCTTGCGAGAGGTTCGCGGCCTCTTGCGGCGGCAGGTTGGCAAATGCGTTGCGGAAGTAGTTCGCGTAGACCACAGCAAGCAACGTGCCCATGATGGCTTGCATGATCGCGCCACCAAAGTCGCGCGTGAGGTCAGTGAAGGCCGATCCCATCCCGGCTCGCGAGACCGGAAGTGACGCCATGAGCGCGTGGGCGGCGGGCGTCGCGCACGCTCCGACACCCGCACCGACGACGGCGTAGGAGAGCAGGACAACAAAGACGCTAGCGCCCTCGTGCCAGGTGACGATCATGATGATGAAGCCGACGGCGACTACAACAAGCCCGAACGCAAGCGTGACGCGAGATCCACGGGCCTGAACCATCCGGCCTGCGAACGGCGAGATGATGATGAGCATCAATGACATTGGCAGCGTCATCAGCGCCGCCTTCAAGCTGTCATAGCCGAGAACGTTCTGAGTGAACTGCGCACCGAGGAACAGCGCGCCCATCAATGAGCCGAAGGTAATGGTTCCTGCGAGTGCGGCAACCCAGAACGTGGGCACGCTCGCGGCATCGAGGTCAACAAGGGGACGTGGTGCGCGCTTCTGACGCCAGAAGAACAACACCCCGGCGACCAACGCGGTCGCGAACAGCAGTCCCATTGACGTACTGAAACCGTTGGGCAGAGTCTGAATTCCCATAATCAAGGACGCCACCGCGATCACCGACAAGACGCCGCCGAGGTGGTCCACGGGCACGTCTTCTTCGCCGGCCTTGGCTGGTAGCGCGCGCAGTGCGAGCACGATGACCACCACCGCCAACGGCAGCGCGAAGAGGAAGACCGAACCCCACCAGAAGACCTCGAGCATGGCTCCGCCGATCACCCCGCCGAGCGCTGCCGCTCCGCCGCCGACACCGGACCACAGCGCGATCGCACGGGTCTGGGCGGCGCCGCGCCAGAGCGCTGAGAGCAGCGACAACGTGGTGGGGAACATCAGCCCTGCAGCGAGGCCCGCGACGAACCGTGCGCCGATGAGGAACTCGATGTTCGGGGCGTAGGCAGAGGCAAGTCCAGCTGGAATCGTCAGCACTGCGCCACAGAGCAGGAGCTTGCGGCGACCGTAGCGATCGCCGATGGCCCCGAGGTATAGCACCGAGGCTGCCAAGCCCATCGTGAACATTGAGGCAACCATCGTCTGCTGCACAGTCGTCGCATCGAGGTCTCGACCAATATCGGGCAACGCCACGTTTGCAATCGACAGGTTGATGTTCGCGACGAACGCACCCAAGATCAACGTGGTCAACGCAATTGCCGCGTGGGGCGGCGAAATGCTCGGCGCGTGCGCCGGTTCAGCCGATGCAGTGCTCACTGGCGGCCCTCCCGAGTCCCAACCTTGCTGGCTCGTCGAACGCTGCCAGCAAATGAGCTCACACTAGTGCTGGACTTCGCACCCTTTGGCTGCCCGATCCCAGCCAAGAGTTCGTCGAACCACGGCAAGTCCACATCGAACGGCTTGCCACCCTTAATTCTTGGGAATTCGATCGGACGCAAGACGTCACCTTGATCCTCATCCTGGCCAATCACGCCACCTTCACCGCGCAATGCGGCATCGACGGCGAGGTCAGTGCACGCGCGAATGAGGCCGAGGTCCGCCTCGTTCGCCGCTGCTGCCCGCGAGAAGTAGCCACTCTTGAACACCTGGGTCTTCTCAGCGCCGAGCATGTGAGCGAACTGATCGGCAAACCACTGGCCCGGATTGACCTTGTCGAGCTTCACGTGGCCGAATGGGTCACGCGGAACCTCGGCACCGGAGGCCTCAAGTTCAGCCACGATGCTGTCGAGACCTGCCCCTTCGGACAGGAAGATGTTGACGTTCCCGACTTCATCCATCACGGTGCGCAGGCGCTGTGCCTCGGCGGCCAAGTCGATACCAAGTTCGGGAATGAACAGCGCGTGGATGTCCCACCCACGCGCAGCCAGACCAGCACCCGGGAGCCATTGCTGCTTGCTCCACCACGTCCGATACTCCACCGCAGTTGCCGCTGTGAGCCAGCCGCAGTGGCGTCCCATTACTTCATGAATGATCAACGAACGCGGGTTCGCCGAGTGCTCCGCGATCACATTCTGGGCGAACCGTGAACCTTGCTCTGCCGCGGTCCACGCGCCAAGCGACTGCTTGATGGGATAGACGTCGTTGTCGATTGTCTTGGGTAGACCAACAACGGTCAGTTCGTAGTTGTGCTCATGCAGGTAGGCAGCGAGATCCGCGGCAGTCGTGTTGGTGTCGTCACCACCGATGGTGTGCAGCACCTGTACGCCATCGCGAGTCAGTTGATCGGCCGCTTCCTTGAGCGGATCCTCGCCCTCGGCGACGAGTCCGCGCTTCACGCAGTCTTCGACGTTCGTCAACTTGACGCGGCTATTGCCAATCGGGCTTCCGCCGAAATCCTTGAGCACCCCAGCGCCGGCGCGTTCGTCCGGACCAATCGTGATCGATCGACCCCGCAATAGCCCGTCATAGCCGTCGAGATACGCGATGATCTCGACGTCGGGAGCCACCTGCGTGTATCGCTCGATCAGGCCCCCCACCGATGCGGATAAACAGGGTGCCAAACCGCCGGCCGTCAACATTGCTACTTTGCGCACAGTCATAGTTTTGAACCCTAGCGGTTGGGAACGGTTGGAATCAGGTTCACTCACCCGAGCGCTGCTCGCGTCAGGCATGTGGTGGCGTTGATCGCTAGGGTCAGGGACCATGACGATTCTGGCAATTGACGCAGGGACCACCGGAGTAACAGCGCTGCTCGTCAGCCACGAGGCAAAGGTGGTGGCCCGCGGATACACCGAATTCCCGCAGCACTTCCCCGCCGATGGCTGGGTCGAACACGATCCGAACGAGATCTGGGCCGCTACGTTGTCGAGCCTCGATCAGGTCTTGAAGTCCCCCGCTATCGATGAACACGGCGCACCCACTGCCGTCGGGATCACCGACCAGCGCGAGACGATCGTGTTGTGGGATCGCGAAACCCTCGGCAGCGCACGAATGGCCATCGTCTGGCAAGACCGCCGCACTGCTGGATTCTGCGATCAACTCAAGGCAGACGGTCACGAAGCCCGCGTCGCTGAATTGACTGGCCTGCGCCTAGATCCGTATTTCTCAGCCACCAAATTGTCTTGGATCGCCAAGCAAGAGCCGCACGTGTGGGCAGGCGTTAAGGAAGGCCGGACCGCAATCGGCACGATCGACTCCTACCTGATCGCGCGAATGACTCGCGGCGTCACACACGTCACTGATGCCTCCAACGCCTCGCGCACGCTGCTGTTTGACATTCACTCCGGCGAGTGGAGCCAGGAACTGTGCGATCTGTTCGGGGTTCCGATTGACGCACTTCCCGAGGTTGTGCCGTCCTATGGCCAGGTGGGAATGACTGACCCGTCGGTCTTCGGTGGACTCGAAATCCCGATCGCCGGCATCGCTGGTGACCAGCAAGCTGCGTTGTTCGGTCAAGCCTGCTTTGAGGTGGGATCCAGCAAATGCACGTACGGGACGGGATCGTTCGTGCTCGTCAACACTGGCGACAAGATCGTCCGTTCAGATGCGGGACTGCTCTCGACCGTTGCGTGGAAGCACCCTGACGGCACCCTCACCTACGCCCTCGAAGGCGCAATCTTCGTCACCGGATCAGCTGTTCAATGGCTGCGCGACGGTCTTGGGTTGATTGAGAACGCGTCTGAGACCGAAGACCTCGCGAACTCGGTGCCTAACTCAGCGGGAGTCGTCTTCGTTCCAGCCCTCACAGGACTCGGTGCACCTGACTGGGATCCGAACGCTCGCGGAGCGATCTTTGGCCTGACCCGTGGCGCAACCCGCGCTCACGTGGTTCGCGCAACCCTCGAGGCAATCGCGTTCGAGGTACGCGACGTGGTCGATGTGATGGTGAACGAGGCAGATGTCTCGCTACCAAGATTGACCGTTGATGGTGGCGCGGCCGCGAACAACTTCCTGTGCCAGGCCCAAGCCGACCAGATCAAGGTGCCGGTGGTCCGGAGTGAAATCTTGGAGACGACCGGCCTCGGCGCGGCGTTCCTTGCTGGCCTCGGCACCGGCTTCTGGTCAAACAAGGAAGAACTCGCAAAGACCTGGCGTTCAGATCGCACGTTTGAGCCTCAGGATCGCGACGAGCAGTCTCACCGCCGCTGGCGCGTTGCGGTCGAGCGCACCAAGGGCTGGGCAACCGCCGTAAGTAAGTAGCGTGGCGTTGCTACGACGCGAGGGGCGCGGAGTCTGAGTCTTGGGGTGCCAGCGGCGCAGCCTGACCGGCGTCATCGTTGGCACTCGCGTCCGCTGCCCGTGAGCGCTCGGAAATGAGCTTCTTCGCCTTGGCCGCATACATGTCGGAGTACTCCTGCCCCGACAACTGCATGATCTCGTACATGATCTCGTCGGTCATGGATCGCAATACGAACCGATCGTTGTCCATCCCGTCGTAGCGTGAGAAGTCGAGCGGTTCACCAATATCAATCGCGATCTTGCGAACTCGCGGCAGCGTCTTGTTTGGCGGCTGCACATCACGCGTGCCGTGCAAGGCGACAGGAATCACGGGAGCTCCCGCCGCTAGCGCCATCCGGGCAACTCCGGTGTGACCGCGGTACAGCTTGCCGTCTGGCGAACGCGTTCCTTCTGGGTAGATCCCCAAAATGTTCCCGCCATCGAGCACTCGGACGCCAGTGCGTAGCGCCGCTTCACTCGCGTTCCCACCTGACCTGTCGATCGGAACCTGCCCGACGCCCTTGAAGAACGTCTTCATCCAAAAGCCCTTGAAGCCAGGCGTGGTGAAGTACTCGTCCTTTGCAAGGAACGTCATGGGCCGCTTGACCACAAGCGGCAAGAAGATTGAGTCCATGAATGAGTTGTGATTGATCGCCATAATCACGGGGCCGTCTGCCGGAACATTCTCGAGTCCGGTGACCTTCGGCCGGTAGAGAACCCGCAAAAGCGGCCCGAGGAGGATGTATTTGAGTACCCAGTAGAGCACTGAAGTACTTCTCCTCTCACCGACGTTCGCTTAGCTCATCGCACGCCGAAACCCGGCGACTGCACGCTTACCCTAAAGCCCGAGCACCTGCTGCGGCAATGCACTCCACACAACTAACCCATATGTGGGTGGTGTTATGGCGAATGCTTCGCGCGTGCGAGTATCTATGTTGACCAGCTTTTGGGCGCCGCGCTAACCACTGTCTAGGCGCCTCATCCACACCCTCTAAGGAGAATCCGTGCCGCTGTTGCCAGATGCTGAGCCATTTGCTCACGACGGAAACAACATCGGAATCATCGTGAGCCACGGGTTCACTGGGCAACCCAAGTCGGTGAAGCCCTGGGCAAAGCACCTTGCGAAGGCCGGTTTCACCGTAAGGGCTCCTCGTTTGCCAGGGCACGGGACCACATGGCAAGAGATGAACAACACGGTCTGGCAGGACTGGTACGCCGAGATCGAGCGGACCTACCGCGAGCTTGAAGCCAAATGTGACTACGTCTTCGTGATGGGCCTTTCGATGGGCGGATCGCTTGCACTGCGCCTCGCAGAAGAGAAGGGCGCGGGCATCAGTGGCATCGTCATCGTCAACCCCGCCGTCCACAGCGAACGTCCTGACCGCCACCTCCTGCCGGTGTTGCGACTTGTCGTCCCGTCATTCCCGGGGATCGTCAACGACATCAAGAAGCCCGACCAAGACGAAGGCGGCTACACCAAGCTCCCGTTGAAGGCCGCGTATTCACTCACCCATCTGTGGTCAGCAGTTAAGACGGACATCACCAAGGTGGACCAACCCATCCTCGTTTACCGCAGCGCTGACGACCATGTTGTGGAGCCATCCAACACTGCATGGGTGCTCGCGAATGTTGCGAGCAAAGATGCCGAAGAGGTGGTTCTGCACGACAGTTACCACGTCGCAACACTCGATAATGACGCCGAGACAATTTTTTCCGGCAGCGTTGAGTTCGTAAATCGAGTCATGGCGACCAAAAAGGCGTCAGACTAGCGCCATGCATGACAACGAATCGGCCGACAACTTCGTGCCGCCAGAGCCGCCGCCCATCAAGATCAACGATCCGATCACCGCAATCTGCCTGATCGGCGTGATCGGGGCACCCCTGGTGTGGGTGTTCGTTGGGATGCTGCTGACGTTCGAGCCCGCCCGACTCGGCTTCCTCTGCGTGCTGATCTTCGTCGTGTGCTTTGTGACCCTGGTCGTGCGAAACAAGGGTGGGTCGTCGCAACGTGAAGGCTGGGACGACGGCACAGCCCTTTAGCGGGGACGCGTCGCGGAAGTAACTTCCCACGACGCGTCTGCAACGCGATGAGCGTCAGTGTCGTGACAGATCTGCGGCGCCGACGAGGCCCGCTTTGTTTCCCAGCACAGCAAGGCGAATCTCTGGCAATGGACGCATTTCGCGCCCAGACAATGAGGCCATAAATGCACGGCGAGTTGCGCCCAGCAGGAAGTCACCAGCCTCACTGACCCCTCCGCCGATAACAAAACACCCTGGATCGAGTAGGGACGTAAGGTCAGCGATTCCTTGACCGAGCCAGCGCGCGAGGGAATCAAACGCAGCCAGTGCGACCGGGTCACCCTTGCGCGCTGCGATCGTTACGTGTTGACCCTGAACCCCTTCTGGTGTGCCGTCCCCGAGGTCGAGCAGGATCTGCGCCTCGTTGCGGCGTTCAGCCGCGAGTAGTCGTGCTTCACGAACCAGTGCGTTCCCGCTCGCGTACTGCTCCCAGCAGCCACGATTTCCGCACGCACACAGTCGTCCACCTGGCTCCACATTCATGTGGCCAAACTCTGCGGCGACGCCATGCGCTCCACGAAAGAGCGCGCCGTCGAATACCAGGCCGCCACCAATACCCGTGCCAACAGTGACGCAAACCATGTCTTTGGGGAGCTTGATCCCGCCGAATTTGTATTCACCCCAGGCCGCCGCGTTCGCATCGTTCTCGACCACGACGGGCAGGCCAACCTTGCTCTCGATAGCAAGTTTGAGTGGCTCGTCCTTCCAGCCAAGGTTGGGCGCGATCAGCACTCGTGAACGCAGTTCATCGATGAACCCGGCAAACCCGATTCCAACCGAGCTGATCTCATACTCAGACTTGTACTCATTGACGAGGTCGACAACGACGGCCTCAAGCGCCTCCGCACTGCGACTCGGAGTCCCTCGGCGATCCGACTGAAGAATGTTCCCGTCGGCGTCAACGACCCCGCCCGCGATCTTTGTGCCGCCAATATCGATTCCGATGGCCAGTGCCATTGCTCACTCCAAAGTGTTGCCAGTTGATGAATGATCACGCTAGTGGCGCGAGCTCGCCGTCGCACCTGCGTCGCCTCGGGCGGTCGAACGTCAGTCGATGTCGATGTGCTCGACCCGCGTGGGCGACTCTTCAGCTGAGCCAACAAATCCATCGAGAGTTTGGCGAACTGCCGTGGTGACCGCAGCCAGTGCTTCCGTGATTCCGTCCGCAGCCTCTGGCGACATCGTTTTCACCATGTCAACACCCTGGCAAATCGGGCAACTGTCACACGTCGTTGAGTGGCCCGCTGGGGATTCTGAGGCTGATTCCGGCTCAGTTTCGCCTTCGGCGCTGCCGGGCGAAGACGCGGCCTTGGCGGCCGAGAGAACACTCGCAGCGGCCTGCTCTGCAATACCTTTCAGTGTCTCCGCGAGACCGGACTGTTCCGCCCACTGTGCGAGCGCGCCTGCGAGCTTTACTGCTTCCTGGGCCGCTGTTCCGACGTCGACGGGGTTTGGTTCGTCGCTGTCTGCCGAGGATGCGTACCACCACGGCTGCTCAGCTGACTCCCCCGCATCAGTGCCAGAATTCTTCGATTCGTCTGCCGAACTCGAACCACTAGACGCCGAAGCCTCGTCTTCGGACGACTTCGTTGCAGCCTTGGGCTTCGTCGATCGTTTGGGCTTCGCGGTCTGACTCGTGGTCTCGCTCACTACCTACTTGTCCTCTCGTGGCCACTGTTGCGGATCGGGCGTGAATGCCACTTTGAGCCTGCCTGGCTCAAAGTGGGCACCGCTAACGTTGCATCGACGCAGCGCACTCGGCAACGAAAGAACCCGCCGATGCGGGCCAACCGTCACAACCAACTCGTCAAGTCTGCGCGCCAAATCGACATCGCCTTTAGCCACGAGGGGCAGCGCGATCGAGAGTTCAAAGTCATCGCCCACTCGTTTCACGGTGAGCGGGTCAGGCGTATCCACAACAGCGATTGGGTCAGCGTCTCCGTAGACCTGCCCGGCGAGTTCAGCCAACGCCTGCGGCCCGACTGGCTCAGCCGATTGATATCCAGCGCGCCAGACTCGGATCGGCTCGCAGTCAGACTCAATCCGAGCAAGCTGCACGGCTTGCGCAGTGATCCACTTTGCTCGCCAATCATCAGCACCAGAGAGCGGGAAGATCCGATTGACGAGGACTCCGTCTACACGGTAGCCATACAGCGACAGCGACGTCAGTGTGCGGCGGGCTTCGGCGAACACAACAGCTTCTGGTGTGGTGACGAGCCGGACCGACGACGTCTCTTCCGTCAAAATTGAGCGCACGTCCGACAGATCGGCGTGCAGTGACTCGATCGCGTCAAGCACCCGATCTTTCGGCATCGGCACGCCGCTGGCCTTGCGGAGGATGGGGCGTAGCAACCCGAGGACACGTCGCTCCGTCGGCCAGATTCGATCCATGTACCAACGCAGCGCATCAGGCAAGGCGAGCAGGCGAAGCGTCTCGGCTGTGGGCGCGCAGTCGACTATCACCACATCCCATTCACCGCTACGAACGCGATCCCTAACTTCGAGGAGCGCCAGCACCTCTTCGGCACCTGGGAGGACGGTGAGTTCCTCTGCTTCCATCGGGTCGACGCCCGCGGAGTCGAGCACATCGAGCAGGTACTGCTGAATCTCGCCCCAAGCGAGAGCAAAGCGGTCCCGCACGTCAACGTGGAGAGACCACAAGTTCGGCGCGACCTCAATTGGGCCTTGGCCGTAGGCGGGCTCTTCCAAGCCAAGCGCGTCGGCAAGCGAGTGAGCCGGGTCGGTCGAGAGCACCAACGTTCGCTTCCCCGCCTTCGCAGCGAGTGCCGCCGTTCCTGCGGCGAGGGTTGTCTTCCCCACTCCCCCCTTGCCGGTAAACAGCATTACTCGCATGGAGTTAACCTACCGAGCGAACCGAACGAAGCGCATTCTTTGTGGCCTGGCCCTTTACAGGCTGTCAACGCGCGCTTTTAGCCCCTGGAGGGCAGATTTGATAATCAGCTTCTCAGCCTTCTGCCGAATCATCCCGATCATTGGAACGCTGAGTTCGACCATGAGGTCATACGTGACCTTCACAGATCCATCGCCATTGTCGGTGAGGGTGTAGGTCCCTTCCTGCGCCTTTATGACATCGCCGGATTCGAGCTTCCAGTCAACCGAAGTGATTCCATGCCAGGAGTACTTCAAGACATAGGTGTCATTGATGGGGCCTGACGCGAAGTGAAACTCCGCCCGATCCGGGCGCCCGTCGGGAGTCATCTCAAGGATGTCAACCGAAGCAACTCCGTCACTCCACTTTGGATATGCGGGCAGGTCAGCGATGACATCCATAATCTTCGCCGCGTCGGCATCTATCGTGATTTCGCCGTTAGTCCGGTCGGCCATGGATGCTCCTGAGGTTAATTCAACGTTTCCGCGATGGTGTCACAACTCGAGGACGAACGGCCGCCGGGTGCCACGGAAATGCCCAACGTTGAGGCACTCTGTGCGCCCGATTCGGAATCGCGAACTCAGTGGCTGGTGCACGTGACCGAACAACGCGTAGCGCGGCTGGGTCTGCTCGATGAGCGCCAGCAGGGCTTCGCTGCCCACCTCAAAACGCCGCGCGACGACGTCGAAGGTCAACTCTGGAACAGCGGGCGGGATGTGCGTACACAACACGTCGACATCGCCGAGTTGGGCTAGCAGGCTGTCGAACTTCGAAACCGGAATCTCGTTTGGCGTGCGGTAACGCGACGGCAAACCACTTCCCACAAATCCAAATCGAACACCGCCACGGACCACCACTTCGCCATCGAGGATTCGCTGGCCAGGCAACATTTGCCTCGTAGCGAGTGCCGGGACATCGACGTTTCCGAGGGTCATGAGAGCCGACGGCGGAATGGCGGCAAATATCTCGCTGTACTGGCGCTCGATGATCGGGACGAAGCGCGCCATCCGCGAGTCTGGGTCCGCACCACCGCTGACTTCTGCCCACGCCGAAGCGGTCAGCGCGCGAGCCTCATCAAACTTCTTTGCCTTGCGCAGTTCGATGTACTTCGTGGTGATCTCCACCCCAAAGACCTCCGCGAACGCGCCTTGGCGAGGGTCTGCATAGTCGAGGTAGAGCAAGAGGTCGCCGAGGCAAATGAAGACGTCACAGTCTTCCGACGCCGCAGGCAAATCACCCACAGCCCCGTGCACATCACTGACTACATGGACCCTCATGACTTCGGGAGCGTATCCGAGTCAGCCGCTACAAGGGAAACACTCGATTGGCAGCGGACAGTGACCAGGATTCGCAAACCTGGGAGGGCAATAGTCCCTTTGGCTGATCCATTGGGCAGCTCTAAGGACGATTCAACAGTCGCACTCCGTGACCTATCGTTGATTTCAGTGCATTGAATTGGCCGCAAGCATGTCTCGGGGGATGACTCTTTCGGCTACACATTTGCGCTGTGTGGGGGCTTGTGAGGCCGTGGACTCTTAGAAGTCCACGGCCTCACCGCATTCTCCGCCCAGTTTCTCAGCGCCAGCTTTGACGTCCCTCATCAGCTCAATGGCCCATAGTGGGTCAACCGACTGGCCATTCGATTCACTTACTGGCACGGTTTAGCTGTGGTGCCACCAGTTTCCGATCGCGACGGTTCACCGCCACCGTCTGCCGCCTCGGCCCACCTACTTCTCCAGGAACTACGCGAAGTCGCGCGAGCCCTGCCTACCGGGCTCGATGAGGTCAGCCTCGCCGCTGCGATGCTCGCCGACATCCGTGTCCACGCGCCTTTCGATCGAGCTGTCGTCTTCACGTACGCCGACTCTGACCGTGCCGCACCCCTAACAGCCCTCGGTGACATACGCACGCCCTGGCGTATCGATGACCAACACTGGCTGCTCCGCCAAGTCGCCGCCTCCCACGCCTTCGGATCGGCAGATGGCTCCTTTGGCGACGAAGACACCGGGGCGATCGCGGCGCTTCCGCTTCGACTCGGTCGCCAACTCATCGGCCTCGTTGCTATCGAACGAGCGTCAGGTACCTGGTCCACAACGGAACTCGCCGCCGCCCAGAAGACCATCGATGACGCTGCCATCCAACTAGATTCCGGCCGCCTCTTCAGTGAAGTTCGGGCGCTGGCGACGATGGAGGAAAGGCGGCGCCTCGCCCGAGAGATTCACGATGGCATCGCCCAAGAGATCGCTTCCCTTGGATACGTCGTCGACGAACTGGTCGCAGAGGAAGGCGACGACGTACAGCGCCAACGAATCTCTGCGCTGCGCGGTGAACTCTCTCGAATCGTCAGCGAACTCCGACTCTCGATCTTTGATCTACGTAGCGATGTGCAACCCCACACCGGCTTGGGTGCGGCACTGTCGAGCTACGTACGCCAGGTTGGCGCTTCGTCTGGCCTGACGGTGCATCTTGTGCTTGACGAATCCATCGATCGACTCGGGGTCGAGACCGAAACTGAACTCCTGCGGATTGCTCAGGAGGCCATCACGAACGCTCGCAAGCACTCCCAGGCTCGCAACCTTTGGGTAACCTGCCGAGTGAATCCCCCCGACGCGTACATGCGGATCGCAGACGACGGTCGCGGACTCGGTTCGCCGCGCATCGACAGCTACGGCTTGGACATTATGCGAGAGCGCGCGCAACGTCTAGGTGTCGCACTCAGAGTTCGGGAGCGGCACGGTGGCGGAACCGTTATCGAAATCGCGCTCGGCTCCGCGCAACTAGGTTCGATCAAGGCTGACGCAGCAGTTCGTGCTGACGTAGCCACCTCCGGAAAGGGAGACTGAGCGTGGCAATCACGATTCTCATCGTCGACGATCACGAGTTGATTCGCCAGGGGTTGCGCCGTGCGTTCGAACGCGAAGGGGACTTTGATGTTGTCGGTGAGGCCGGTACCACCGCTGAAGCAAGCAAGCTTCTGGGCTTGTTGAACCCACAGGTCGTCGTGTTCGATGTGCGACTCCCCGATGGTTCCGGCATCGAAGCGGCAGGCAAGGCCCGGGCACAATTCCCCGATCTCGGGATCGTTGTGCTGACGATGTATGCCGGGGATGAACAACTCTTCGAAGCGCTCGAAGCAGGAGCCAGTGCTTTCGTCCCGAAGAATGCACCTGCGGAGGACGTCGTTGCGGCCGCACGACATGCGGCCTCCTCCCCTCGATCCTTTACTGCCAACGACCTTGCCGAAGCAATGAAGCGGCGAATGTCTCCGTCTGGCCCGCAACTGAGTCCGCGCGAACGAGAGGTCCTGCAACTGCTCGCGGATGGACTCGGCGTCGCGCAGATCTCGCGAAAGCTCTACATCAGCGAATCGACAACCAAGACCCACATCTCCAAGCTCTATGAAAAGCTCGGTGCCGGAAACCGTGCACAGGCACTGATGTCTGCCCTCAAGCTCGGACTTCTCAAGCAGTCCGAAGATCAGTACTGATACACCGTTGAAGTCTGACTGGCCATGACACCAACGTCCGAGGCGGAACGGGCTGGCAGGCCCTGGGTCTGGCTCGCCGCGCTCATCGTCGCGACAATGTCGATCGGCGCGATCGCGGCAACCATCGGACCCTTGCGGGACATCGACCTCTATTGGCACATTCGACTTGGGGAGGAACTGCTCGACGGCGTCTCGATCTACAACGCCGGCCGCGATTGGTCATTTGCACCAGTGGAATACGCGTGGGTATCGACCCAGTGGATCACCGAACTGATCTTTGCTGGGCTTTACAACCTCGCTGGTTTCGAAGGGCTCATCCTTTTCCGCACCGTTACCACCATGCTCACCATCCTCACGCTGTCATTGGTGATCTTCCGCCAGACTCGCGTGTGGGCAGCACTGGTCGTGCTTCCGCTGCCCATCCTGACGTTGTTGATCTTTGCGCAAGAGCGGCCCCAACAGGTGTCCTTCGTGATCCTGCCCATCGTCGGCTACTGGTGGCTTCGCGCTGTCCGCGACGGTGTTGCACCCCGCTGGTGGGTCCTCCTCCCGCTGGCGGCCTTCTGGGCCAACTCACACGGGTTGTGGGTGATGCTGCCGATCGCACTCGCCTTGGCGTTCTTGGGTCGACTCCTTGACCACGGGCGAACGGACCCAGCACTGCGTCCACTCGCAATCGGAACGATCGTCAGCGTCATCGGTGGAGCGATCACCCCGGTTGGGCCACTGAACCTCCTGGCGCCAATCCGTTTCGCCGGGACGACCTCGCACATCAAGGAGTGGGAGCCGACCAACTTCATCTACCCGGCCAGCTACGGGCTCTCCCTCATGCTGCTGATTGCGGTGATCGCGTGGAGCCGCGGACGAGTCCGTCCGCCGCGCAGCGAGGTTCTCTTCACCGTCGCGATCGCGCTGTTCGCAGCGTCGGCAAGTCGCAATATTTGCGCTGCGGTGTTACTCCTTGCGCCTGTGATCGCGTGGCGGTTGAGCACATCTTTCGCGGGGCCAAAGCCGCGGCCGATACCCGATGGCCTGCGCACCGTTGTCAAGCCATACGCACTGGCTGCGAGCACCCTCGCCGTGATCATGGCAGGAGTGGTTGTGGCGATATCCGTCCCGCTGCCCGCAGGCTCGGCACCCACCGGACTCATTGGCGAGATCGCGAACAATCCAACCCAAACCCGAGTCCTCAACAGTTACAACGCCGGTGGTCTCGTACTCTGGTTCGCGAGGCCAGACGTCAGCGAAGCATTCGTGCAAGTGGGGATCGATGGCCGGGCTGACAGATATGGCGCTGCTTACATTCAGGAATACCTAGCGATGCAGCGGGGTACACCTGGATGGGAACGTACTGTCGCGCGACTCGAACCGGATGTCGCGCTACTTGCTGATGACGAGGCACTCGTGCCATTACTGCAATCGCAGGGATGGCAGGTGATGGGGCGAGAGGCGAACTACGTGTTGTTAACACCGCCAGGGAGGGCATTGTGACGGCTAATACTCCGCAACCCTCCAATGCTCCTATCGCAACGATTGAACGAGCACCCAGGGTCGACACTCGAGTTCGCACCTGGTGGCACTCTCGAGGGTCCGCTCAGCTTCGTGGCACGCCCGGCGTCCTCGCCACCTACATCGTCTCGCGAGTCCTACTCTTCCTCATTCCGCTCGGACTCTTCGTGTATCCAGGCGGAACCCTGCTGACCAACGACGCGCACCTCTATTGGACGTGGTCTGAGGTGGTGCTGTCTGGGCACTACCCGATTGCAGACCCCATGTGGCAATACCCACCGTTGGCCGGATTCGTGTTCGCCATCGGAGCGAACATTGCCAGCGACCCGACGCTGGGCTTCATGTTGCTCGCGCTACTCGCTGACCTCGTGATATTCGGTTGGCTTCTGCACCGGGGCCGTTCGACGGGCCAACTTGCGGGAGCCTGGACCTATGCAATCGCCGGTCTCGCGATTGGACCCGTGCTGCTGACTCGATTTGACGTGTTCCCAACGTTGTTCGCAGTCGCTGGCCTCATGATGCTGAGCCGACCGGTTCGCAGCGGCATCATGTTCGGCATCGGCGCTCTTCTCAAGGTGTGGCCAGCATTCTTGTTGCTCGCTCATCCCCGCCGTGCGCTACCCAAGGCAATCGCTGGCTGTGCAGCCATCGCAATCGCGGCGACCATGCTCCTCATCTCGTGGGGCCCAAACGCCGGCTCATTTCTGAGCGAGCAGGGGCAGCGTGGTTTGCAGATTGAATCTGTTGGCGGCATGCCCTACGTCCTCGCCAACTTCTTCGGCGTCGAAATGACGACGATCTTCCGATACGGCTCGCTCGAAATCAGTGCTGCGGGAGCAGGTGCAGTTGCGAGCGTCGTCGCGCTATCAGGCTTCGCCTTGCTGGGCTGGCTGGGCTACGCACGACTGCGCGGAAAACTCGAACGAGTCCCCGCTGGAGATATCGCATTGGCTGTGGTGCTCATCTCGATCGCGACCAGCCGGGTGTTCTCACCGCAGTACATGGTGTGGGTTGCCGGAATCGGTGCGTTTGCGATGCTCGACTCACGTACACGAATGCGCCCCGTCATGTGGCTCGTACTCTTCACCGCGATATTCGGCCAATTGGTCTACCCGGTGTACTACGGCAGCATGATCGACGGCACGTGGCAGGGTGTCCTTGCACAGGTCGCCCGAATCTCGCTCCTTGTAGTCGCCACAGTCTGGGCGACGGTCAACGTACTACGCCCAGATCGATACGAACCCGAACCGACCTCAACCGATACCGCGACGCTGGACCAGCAATCAGAGTTGATCGATGTCGATGCAGAATCGTCGACGGGCCACTTGTCGGCTCGCCCGGAAATAGCGCGCTCGACGCGGGCTGACCAGTTCTAACCTGCCAGCATTGACGTGAGTTTGGCTGCAGAGGAATCCCACTGCCAACTCGTTTCAATCCAAGCCCGACCTGCCGCGCCCATCGCTCGCGCTTTAGCTGGATCGCTGAGCAATTGACTAATCCGAGCAACTGATTGGTCTGACGTCCGCCCATCAACAACGAACCCCGTGGTGCCGTCAATGACCGCATCAGGCGCCCCACCCGAATCCCCGACAATCACGGGGATCCCCGACGCACTTGCCTCCAAGTACACGATTCCCAGTCCCTCTAAGTCGAGCCCGCGATTGCGGGTCCGACATGGCATTGCGAATACATCTCCGGCGGCGTAGGCGGCCGGCAACACTCCGGTCGGGACGGCGCCCGTCATCACTACGTCGCGCTGCTGGCCGGACTTCTCCACTTGCCTGCGAAGGTCGCGCTCGTACGGTCCACCGCCCACGATGAGGAGCGCCGCGTCGGGTACCTCCCTGCGGATGTGTGGCAGCGCCTCAATCAAGGTGTCCTGCCCCTTGCGGGGCATCAGCCGCGATACGCAAACGATCACCCTTCGATCAGCGAGTCCGTATCGGCGGCGGAATTCCATACCGAGCCCGTGGTTCGCCGGAGTGAAGGTCGAGTCGTCAACACCTGGAACAAGTTGCCGCATCCGAGCGGCTGCTGCCGGGCCAATCGCAGCAGCGATCCGGGCGCGGGTGTATTCCCCAAGGTATGTGATCGTGTCGGTGTATTTGCCGATGTGGTGCATGGACTGGCGACCGATCGGCGTGATCGACCAAGCCGATTCATGCCCGTGGGTTATTCCGACGATGCGCTCGACGCCAACCGAACGCAATTGCTTCGCCATCACAGCCAACGGTGCGGTCGCCCCGAAGAGCGCACGATCACAGTGATGCGACTTTGCAATCTCTTTCGCTCGGCGGATCACACGCGGAGTTGGCAACATGAGCGTTCGCGAGTACCGAACCACGGGAAATGGGAGTCGCGCGTCAAACGCCGCGTCTCCCGCCCACCGTGGGGCAAACACCACAAGTGATGCTGGATCTTGGCGCGAGAGGAGTCCCTGAACAAACGACTGGATGCCGCCTGATCGCGGGGGGAAGTCATTGGAGATGACTAGGGTGCGACCACTCACCCGGCCATCTTGCCTGATTGATCCCTCATCAGTCGCAACGGCGGAACCAGGCCCGAGTCAGAGAGCACGGCGATCGCGCGTTCCTCCTCGCGAACGAGGTGACCGTCCGCGGGCGGACCAAGTAACACACTCACCACACAGCCAGAGCAGGCAGACGGGCCAGCAACGCAACTTCCACAATCAATCAGCATGGTTCCTCCTCGTTCAGTTCGCTCTTGCATCTCGTGAGGAACCTAGGAGGGGGGTCTGACAACGCCGCTGGCAATCAAACGTTCGAGTTGTTCCGGAGTGACGCCGATCTCGGCAAGCACCAAAGATGTGTGTTCACCTAATCCGGGGGCTCGCTCGCTGTTGTCGGTTCGCTGTTCCCAGGGAATTACCCGAAACGCGGACACGCGCTGACCATCGCTGAACTCCGCCAGAGTCACGGCACCGCGCTGCCGGGGTTGTGCTTCCGCGAGTGCGTCAGTCACGGACAAGGCCGGGCCGACACAGGTGTCCTCACCCGCGAGCAGGTCCAACCAATACTGCCTAGGCCGAGACTCAAAGATCGCCGCCAACTCGTCCCGCAATTCCCCTTGACCAGCGACGTCGTATTGGCGCGCCGTCAGGTCCGGGCGGCCGATGAGCTCACACATTCGTGCAAAGAACTTCGGCTCGAGTCCAGCAACAGTGATGCACTCACCATCCGCCGTCTCGTAAATCGAGTAGCACGCGATTGCTCCAGTGAGGTAGTCCGGCACCGGAGGCGACTGCCCAGTCCCTGCCACCGTGGCGTTCTGCAGCGCCAGCAGGGATGCCGCGGTTTCATTCATCGCGATATCTGCCCGATATGGCACTCCATCGCGAGTCGCGACGCGCAATCCCGCCAACACTGCAACAGCGGCGTGCAACCCCGCCGAGAGGTCTGCGTTCTGAAGACGCGGCATCGCGGCCTTGCCATCAAGGTCACGTGCCAGCCCGAGTAGACCGGCGTACCCCACCGAATTGAGGTCATGCGCGGGCCGGTGCCGGTACTCCCCCGTCTGACCAAACGCAGTGATCGAAACATGGACCAAACTCGGGTTCGCCTCCAGGAGTTCAGCGCTGCCCAATCCAAGCCGATCGAGCACCCCAGGCCGGAACGAATCAACCAAGACGTGGGCCTCGGAGATGAGTCGCAGCAGCAACTGTTGGCCACGCGAATCTTTGAGGTTTACTGAGATCGACTGCTTGCCCCGGTTGAGCATGAGGTGCCCGGCGCTCTCCGGGTTGCCCTCGAACTTGAGCATGTCGCGAATTCCGTCGCCGCCGCCCGTGTCTTCGACCTTGATGACGGTCGCGCCGAGCGCGCTGAGTAGCAGTGTCCCGTAGCTACCGGGAAACAACCGCGACAGATCAATGACAGTGACACCAGAGAGTGGAAGCTCTCCGTTGGTCATGCCCCAGCCTTTGGAACAGTCACCACTTCTTCGCCAGAACCGCACCAACGGCACGTCACAAACTCAACGATCTCGCTGAGGACGGTCACCTCTTCGATTTCTGGTTCACCGGCGAGGTCTGCATGCCAGTACTCCCGCGTGCGCACCGTCCGCTGCACATCGAAGCGCGTCAAGTTTCCACAGCGAGTACAACGCCAGCGCGTTGCAGAATCAGGTAGTTGGACCACAGGACTATCTTGCCGCTTCGCTGCTGACGGCCGCCCACCGGTCCAACAGGTCGCTGACCGCACCCGAGTCAATCGCCCCTTCGGCCCGTGGCATCGCCGCGCAAACGCGGGCCGTGATGTCACCAGAAGGATGGATGCCATTGGCCGCATCCCACGTCACCAGCGCAGCGGCGGTGTTCAGCACAACTGCATCTCGGACGGCTTTGAGAGGGCCATCGATGTTCCCAGCAAACACCTCGCGAGCAATCTTCGCGTTTAGCTCCGCAGATCCGCCTTGCAGTTCGCTCGCGCGCCCTTCGGAGACACCGGTTCTCGCGAGCGAAATGCTGTCAAGGCAGACAGCACGTTCTCGCGTGGCGTCCCACACCTCCGTATCGGAGAAGATGGTCACTTCGTCAAGACCATCGGCACCTCGGACAACCAGAGCGTTAGTTCCTCGCGCTGCAAGCACGTCTGCCATCACGGGAGCAAGCCGCAAGTTCGCGCAACCAATCATCGCGGCAGAAGGACGGGCCGGGTTCGCCAACGGGCCCAGGATGTTGAAAACAGTGGGAACACCGATCTCCTTCCGGGTAGGACCGGCAAAACGCATTGCCGGATGAAACACCGGCGCGAACGCAAATCCGATGCCGACTTCCTCGACACACCGCTCGACTCCCGGTCCGGGAAGTTCGATGACGACGCCAAGCTCCGTTAAGACATCAGCTGAGCCGCATTTGGAGCTTGCAGCTCGATTTCCATGCTTCACGACTCTGGCGCCCGCGGCAGCCGCGACTAAAGCTGACATCGTGGAGATATTCACGGTCTGCGCCATGTCGCCGCCAGTGCCGACCACGTCGAGGGCTGGCCCTTCGATCGTCAGCGGTTCCGCCACCGCGAGCATCGCGTCGACAAAACCGGCAACTTCGGCTGCGGTTTCGCCCTTCGCGCGCAGTGCGACAACAAACCCGGCGATCTGAGACCCCGTTGCCTCGCCAGACATGATCTGGGCCATCGCCCAAGCAGTTTCACTCTCGCTGAGGTTCTCTTTGGCTATAAGCGCGTTGATGAGTTCTGGCCAGGCGTGACGATTCATGCGGTGACGGTAGTACTACCTGCCACTCGCTGACGCAGCAGCGCCGCAACAGACTCCGCAAGCACCAGCGGATCGAGCGGGTGAGAAACCACCGCATCGGCTCGCGACCAGGTTGCCAGCCACGCATCTTGCGGACGCCCAATGAGCACCATGAGTGGCGGGCACTTGTGGATTTCATCGCGCATTTGTCGGGCAATTCCCATGCCACCGGAAGGGACAGCTTCACCGTCGAGGATCGCTAGGTCGATTCCCCCGGCGTCCATGTGCTTGATGACAGCCGGCTCCGTGGCGCACTCGATGTACTCAAGCTGGGGCAGTTCTGGCGCCGGACGGCGACCTAGTGCGGTCGTTACGGACCTGCGCGTCAAGGAATTGCTGCTGTAGACCAAAACCTTGAGGCTGCCGTGTGCCGTGGAACTGGCGCTCATGACTGCTCCTAGCGATGTTCGAATGCGGAAGTCGGTGCCTGTCGAGCCGATGCTACTGCGCTTAGACAAGATGTTGCCGCGCTTACTCGCCCGGAAACGGGCATTCGAACCATCAAACAACAATCAACAGAATTTTCGTTGCATCGGGGGGTCGGAGTGCTTGACCATCCAATACCTGGCAAGATGCGCGCCGTGGCGACTGTTACTGCACAACCGACCCGTCCCAGGGCTCCCGTGAACCGTCCGAACGTCGTGGCGATCGGAACGATCGTCTGGCTTGCCAGTGAATTGATGTTCTTCGCGGCACTTTTCGCGATGTACTTCACACTGCGTTCGGTCAATCCCGAGGTCTGGGCAGACCAAACGCAACTGTTGAACGTGCCGTTCGCGACGTTCAACACGACGATCCTCGTCCTCAGTTCTGTGACGTGCCAGCTCGGCGTGTTCGCAGCTGAGCGCGGTGATAAGGCCAAGCTTCAGATGTGGTTCATCATCACGTTCTTGATGGGCGCATTCTTCGTCGCTGGCCAGGTCAAGGAGTACACCGAACTCTTGATGCAGGGCTTCACCATCTCTTCATCGCCCTACGGATCGGTCTTCTACTTGACGACTGGGTTCCACGCGCTACACGTCACCGGCGGTCTCGTCGCGTTCCTCTTTGTTCTCGCGCGGACCTACGTGACCAAGCGGTTCACCCACGAACAAGCAACGACAGCCATTGTCGTGTCGTACTACTGGCACTTCGTTGACGTTGTCTGGATTGCCTTGTTCGCCGTCATCTACATCCTGAAGTAGACCTATGTCTCACCATCTACCTCCCTCGTCCGGCCAATTGACAGAATTGGGGCACCAACGGTGAAGACCCTCGCAATGCGCCGCCGCCACCGCGCCGCAGCACCCATGCTGGTGCTGTTGACGCTGGCCCTCATAGGCGTGCTGTACGCCGCGGCAGGTTCAGCCACGTCTGCTCAAGCGAGCAGCGATGCTCGCGGAGCGAACGCCGAACTCATCAAGCAGGGCCAACAGCTCTTCGCTGAAGGCTGTTCAAGCTGCCACGGACTCGGTGCTCAGGGCGGACCAGAAGCTCCGACCCTGATCGGTGTCGGTTCGGCCGCGGTTGACTTCCAGGTGTCCACCGGTCGTATGCCATTGGCTGCACCAGGTGCACAGGCACCTCAGAAGCCGGTCATTTACAACGATGAAGAGATCGCTGCGCTTGCTGCATTCGTTGCGTCCCTCGGCCCGGGCCCGCAGATCCCGACCGATGAAGAAATCAACTATCAAGATGCCGACCTCGCTGAAGGTGGCGAACTATTCCGGACGAACTGTTCGCAATGCCACAACTTCACAGGTGAAGGTGGAGCGTTGTCCAATGGCGCATACGCACCCAACCTGATGAACGCGACTCCACGTCAGATCTACGAGGCAATGCTGACGGGCCCGGAGAACATGCCCGTATTCAGCAACGAAACACTTACGCCCGAGAACAAGCGGGCAATCATCAAGTACATCCAGCACATGGATGAGCAGCCTGACTACGGAGGCTGGGGCATTGGTTCCCTCGGGCCCGTGACTGAAGGTCTGTTCATCTGGGTCATCGGTATCGGTCTGATGATCGGTGCTGCGGTATGGATCGGGGCGCGAGTGCGATGAGTGAACACAACACGTCAGACGTCGGTGTCGAGGGAGGCACCGTCGAACCGAATGGCGATGTCGCCCTTCCCGACCATCACCCGCGGCGCACTGACTTTGATCCACGCGCCGCAAAACGCGCCGAACGCCAAGTCACGTTCCTCTTCACGCTTTCAGCACTGTTCACGCTGTTGTTCGTGGTGGCGTACGTGCAGATTCCGACCGACGCTGTCGTCCCGATTCCGTTCGTGGGCACCTGGAGCGCAAGCAACGCTGCCCTCGGTGTGACGTTCGGTCTTGCCGCATTCTTCATCGGCGCGGGAGTCATGCAGTGGGCGAAGAAGCTCATGAGCGACAAGGAAGTTGTCGCGATGCGCCACTCCCTCGCGTCGCCGCAAGAGTCGCGCGAAGAAGCCATCTCTGAATTCATGGATGGCGTCGACGACTCGGGATTTGCGACTCGTCGCGTCCTACGTCGTTCACTCCTCGGAGCGATGGCACTGTTCCCGATCCCATTGATCGTGATCCTGCGGGACCTCGGTCCGCTCCCAGGAGATTCGCTCTTCATCACAAACTGGGTGCCCGGAATGCGCGTCGTTCTCGACGTGACGGGCGCGCCAATTCGACCGTCCGACATCCCGGTCGGTGGAATCGTCTCCGCGATGCCTGCAAACCTTCCCGAAATCCAGCATCGAGATGGAAACCTCAATGCTCGCGCCAAGGACGTTGTTCTCTTGGTTCGCATCAACCCCGATGAGATCCGATCGCAACAGGGCGGAACTCCTGAAGAACCGTGGGATTACGAAGGCGTGCTGTGCTTCTCGAAGATCTGCACCCACGTCGGATGCCCGATCGCTCTGTACGAACAGCGCACGCACCACCTGCTCTGCCCGTGTCACCAGTCAACGTTTGACTTGGCTGACTCTGGCAACGTGGTCTTCGGTCCGGCGGCGCGCGAACTTCCACAACTGCCAATTCGGCTCGATGCCGAGGGTTACATCGTTGCCCGAGATTCCTTCCAACAACCCGTTGGCCCTAGCTTCTGGGAGCGCGGATGAGCGTCATGAACAAGCTCGGCGAACAAGCTGAGTTCCTCGACGACCGGCTCACAGTCGCTAACTGGGGCAAGCGCAACCTTCGGAAGGTGTTTCCGGAGCACTGGACGTTCATGTTCGGTGAGATGGCGCTGTACAGCTTCATCATCGTGCTGCTCTCAGGTATCTACCTGACGCTGTGGTTCAAGCCCTCGATGAACGAAGTGGTCTACAACGGCACGTACACGCCCCTCAACGGCATTGAAATGTCCGAGGCCTACAAGTCCACGCTAGACATCTCCTTCGATGTCCGCGGCGGCCTCCTGATGCGCCAGATCCACCACTGGGGAGCGATGCTCTTCATCGCCTCCATGACGATCCACATGATGCGCGTGTTCTTCACCGGTGCATTCCGGAAGCCGCGCGAAATCAACTGGACCATCGGCGTCTTGCTCTTGACGATGGGCTTCGTTGAAGGCTTCGCTGGGTACTCACTCCCCGACGACCTGCTTTCAGGAACGGGTCTGCGGATCGCTGAGGGCATCATGCTCTCGATTCCGGTGGTCGGAACCTACATTTCGTTCTTCGCGTTCGGTGGTGAGTTCCCCGGCGACGAGTTCATCTCGAGGCTGTACGGCATCCACATCCTGTTGATCCCTGGCATCATCCTCGGACTCATCACGGCCCACATGCTCATCGTCTGGTACCAGAAGCACACGCAGTACCCAGGCAAGGGCAAGACCAACGACAACGTCGTTGGCTACCCGTTCATGCCGGTGTACATGGCCAAGGCTGGCGGCTTCTTCTTCATCGTGTTCGGCATCACCGTGTTCCTCAGCGGCGTCGCCACGATCAACCCGATTTGGTCATACGGGCCTTACATGCCCGATCAGATCACCGCCGGTTCTCAGCCTGACTGGTATATGGGTTGGCTTGAAGGCGCACTCAGAGCGATGCCCAACTGGGAGACCGTGATAGCTGGGCACACCATCAGCTGGAACGTCTTCATCCCAGGTGCAATCGTTCTCGGTGTCATCATCCAGTTGATGATTATCTACCCGTGGCTTGAAGCGAAGGTCACTGGCGACAAGCGCGAACATCACCTGCTTGATCGTCCGCGCAACGCACCAACTCGCACCGCGATCGGCGCCATGTCACTCAGCTTTTACATGCTGTTGTTGATCGGCGGTGGAAACGATGTCATCGGTACTCAGTTCGACATCTCAATCAACGCGATCACCTGGTTCATTCGCATCGGCATCATCGTCATTCCGCCGATTGTCTTCGTGATCACCAAGCGGATCTGCCTGAGCCTGCAGCGCGCAGACCGCGAGAAGTTGATGCACGGACGCGAAACCGGAACCATCATGCGACTTCCACATGGTGAGTTCATCGAAGTCCATGCTCCACTCTCGGAGAACGAGAAGGCTGTGATCCTGTCGAAGACGGACATCACTCCCCTCCCCTGGCCCGAGAAGACGGACGCCGATGGCGTGCGCGACCCGAGCTACAAGAAGGATCACCGCTGGGCGCGACTCTCACACTGGTGGTACACCGACAACATTGCGAAGCCAACCGCGGCAGAGCTGGCGACGGCGGAGGAACACATCCGCCACAGCGCGGCAGAGGGTGCTCCGATCATCGCTCACCGGGCATCGCTCGAGCCCGAAGGCGGAGTGCTTCACGATCCTGCAGCCGCCGCTGCAGAGGCTGAAGAAGGCAAAGAGCCAGTCGGCAAGTAGCAACGAACGTTGCAAGTGAGAGAGGGCCATCCAGGCAACTGGGTGGCCCTCTCTCACTTTGTGCCTTCGGGCTTCACCGTCTGTGACGGGCGCGGGCATTGTGGACACAAGGAAGACAGCCCCGTGGATCAGTGAGAGCATGGGGATTCGTTCCGCCGTTGTCTTGTAGTTAGGTCCGTTCAGTGTCTGCTCGCCCCCGCATGGGCTCTCGCCGCACCCTCGCGCTGCTTGCTGGCGCTGTTGCCGCCTCAGTCGCGCTAACTCCAGCGATGGCTGCTCCGAACGCCGAGAAGCCCCCCACTCCCCCGGCAATCGAGTCCGTACCTCAAAAGCTGCGACCGGCGAAGAACTCCGAAACAAGGCTCCAGCCCAACACTGTCCACCTCTTGCGCCTTCTGGAGCACCTGTTCCCCTATTACGCCGATGAAGGTGTGATTGGCGGCTACCGACAAGACGCGATCATGGACCACCCCAGTGGCCAAGCCCTCGATGTGATGATGGCCAACGGCGGGCGCGATCCAAAGAGCGTCAATGATGGCCACCAAGTCGCGGCCTTCCTCATGGCAAATGCGAGTCAACTGGGCGTCAAGTACATGGTGTGGCGTCAGAGCATTTGGTACCCAGGGCAGGACTGGCGGTTGATGAGTGACCGCGGGCACTGGACCCACAATCACATGGACCACATCCACGTACTGGTCGACGGAGCATTCCAAGCCTCTGATCAACTGGTACTGCCCAAGGATCTGCGCGTCAAGCTCGACGAGCTGCCGAATGGCGAAGCGCTGCGCGAACAAGCTGAGAAGCGGATCGAGATCATGGTCCGAGCGGCGCAAGCCCAGACACGCGTCACGGCTGCCACGGCACTCAACCAGAAGCTCACGAACAAGAACTCGAAGCGTGCCAAAGAGCTCGAAGCCGCTCAGAACAAAGTGAGTCAGGCAGTCCGCGAGAGCTACATCTTCGGGATGGACACGAACCTTCTCGCTAGTTCGTTGATGCTCATGAGTGGCACCAACACCGACCCCACCATCTCGCTGGCGCTTGAGCGAACAATCAGGTCCCAGGATGAGGGCCTCACCGTTGCGCTCGCGTCACTTGCCGCCGCGGCGAAGGAACTGAGTGAAAACGAGCTCGAACTCAGCGACGCACG
>CAUJEJ010000060.1 GCA_963169255.1 Actinomycetota bacterium
ATCCCGCTCGGATGTGCCCCATTGACGATTCCTGTGGCGCCTGACATCCCTGCAGACCCAGCACCGCTCATGGTGCTGCGGGCAGAATTCGGCACCCCACCATTGCGGTAGGAAGACTGCGCCGCCATCGCGCGCCCAGCAGACATCGGATGATTTGCTCGTCGCAGATCGAGCAGTTCGGGTGCGCGCACACGCAGCAACTCCGTCAAGACCTTGGGGTCGATCCACGACCCACCATCCAGAATCGCAAGAAGCGCAGACTGGAAGGTCTTCGTGCTCCGTCCGGCAAGCAGGACCCCGCGCACACCAATCCGCAGGTAATTCGCCGCAACAACGCGGTCGACCTGATCGCAGACGGCGATCACTGGAACCGCTTGAACAAGGTGAGTCAAACGATCCTCGTCAATCGCCGATCGCTGCAGCGGCACCTGCATGAACATTGCCGATGCGCCGAGTTGCCGTGCGTGCAGGATGTCTTGTTCGGGCAGTACATGAACTTCGAATTCTGGCCGCTCAAGCACCGCGGCAGTCAGGTGCACTCGAAGCTCTTGCTCCTGGGCACTTACCGCGATCTTCATCTGATTCCTCACTGTCTTTGCTCGTCGGTCAAGTGCTTTCACTGACCTGGTAAACGAGTAATTCCCTAGGATTAGGTGAAGAAACGCCAAAATCCCCGAATGAGCGTTTGCATCGATGCGAAACCCGCGTAAATCTGCCCCGAAACGGCCCACGCAAAAAACGGCCGCGAAAGCCGACCTGATCTAATAGCGCGGGTTATGAGCATCGAAACGCGCGATTCCGCTGCGCCCCCAAAATTCGCGTCAGTCGGCAGCAGCCACTACCCCGTCGTGCTCGCGGTGTTCGTCGGCTTGTTGCTGATCTCGAATATCGGCGCCACGAAGCTCATCGAGTTCGGGCCGGTCATCACCGACGGTGGTGCATTCCTATTCCCGCTCGTCTACATCACCGGGGACATCCTCAGCGAGGTCTACGGCTTCAAGGCGGCGCGCAAGGCAATCCTCGTCGGGTTCGCCATGGCGATCCTCGCTGCGCTGACGTTCTGGATTGTGCAGATCTCCCCCGCGGCAGCAAGCTGGCCCAACCAAGAGGCCTTCGAATCCGTCCTCGGATTCCTGCCCCGAATTGTGCTCGCGAGTATCTGCGGGTACCTCGTTGGGCAACTGCTGAACGCCTACGTGCTTGTCCGCATCAAGGAGCGGACCAATGAACGATCTCTCTGGCTGCGCCTGCTCGGCTCAACTGCAGTGGGCGAAGCGGCTGACACGATCGTCTTTTGCACCATCGCCTTCTACGGCGTGATCACCGGCGGCGAGTTCCTCAACTACGTCATCATCGGCTACCTCTACAAGGTGGCCGTCGAGATTCTGTTGCTCCCCGTCACCTACCGGGTCATCGCGGTCATCAAGAAGAGCGAACCCACCTACGGCGTGCCAGAAGATTTAGCAGTTTCTCCGGTTCGGTAGTACGCCCCCAGAAACTCATCGCGGAACTCGTAGAACGATCCGTCGGCGATGCTTGCCCGGATTTGGTCGACGAGCCTCACGATGAAGCGTTCGTTGTGGATCGTGGCCAGCGTGTTCGCGACCATCTCCTTCGCCTTGAACAAGTGATGGAGATACGCGCGGGTGTAGTTGGCGCAGGTGTAGCAGTCACAGTCGGGATCGATCGGTGAGAACTCGCGCCGGTTCTCAGCCCGGGACACATTGAACCTGCCGTCTGGCCGATAGACCGCAGCGTTGCGTCCGACCCGCGACGGCGTCACGCAGTCGAACGTGTCGGCGCCATTTTCGATTGCAGTAAAAAGATCATCCGGTTCGCTGATGCCCAGCAAATGGCGCGGCTTGTTGAGCGGTAGTTCCTCGTTGACCCAGCGCACAATCGTGCCGAGGTTCTCCTTCTCCAACGCCCCGCCGATCCCGAACCCGTCGAACTCCAACTCGGCGAGTCCACGAGCCGCGCGTCGACGAAGGTCTTCGTACTGGGCTCCCTGCACCACGCCAAACAACATCTGCCGCGGCTTCTCCGGCCGCTCCTGCGCAAGGCGCTGATGCTCATTCACGCACCGAATCGCCCACGCATGAGTCCGTTCAAGCGACATCTCTTGGTATTCGCGCGTATTCAACAACGTGGTGCATTCATCGAACGCGAAGATGATGTCGGCGCCGATCTGGCTCTGCACCTGCATCGACACCTCTGGCGTGAAGCGATGCATCGAACCGTCCAGGTGCGATTTGAAGGTCACGCCGTCGTCGTCCACGTGGGCGAGGCGTTCCTTGCCGTCGGCGATCACGTCGTCGGAACGCACCTTAGTGGCGTCCATCGACAACACCTTCTTGAAGCCAACGCCGAGCGACATCACTTGGAAACCGCCAGAGTCGGTGAAGGTCGGACCGGGCCACGACATGAACGCGCCAACGCCCCCGGCCGCATCCACGATGTCGGGGCCGGGCTGGAGGTACAGGTGGTACGCGTTCGCCAGAATTGCCTGAGCGCCGAGATCCGCCATCGCCTCCGGCAGCACCGATTTCACAGTTGCCTTCGTCCCGACCGGAATGAAGGCCGGCGTGGAAATCTCGCCATGCGGGGTCCGGATGACGCCGACCCGAGCCAGCGGACCGTCGCCGCTGCCGCCGGCCGACGACTGCGTCTCGCGAAGTTGGCTAACGACTTCAAACGCTACGTCGGTCACCAGATCTTCACGCGCTCCGCTGGCTCTCGCCACATGCCATCGCCGGGCTTCACATCAAACGCAGCAACAAAGTCAACGTTGTTCACGAGGATCCCGAGCACGCGGTACTCCGGCGGGGAATGGGGATCGATCGCAATTCGGCGAATCTCTTCTTGCTCCCGAGTCTTCGCGCGCCAGACCTGCGCCCATCCAGCGAAGAAGCGTTGCTCCCCGGTCATGCCGTCGATCACAGGTGCCTCGGTGCCGCCGAGCGAATGACGGTAGGCGCGCAAGGCCACAGCCAACCCCGACACATCAGCGATGTTCTCGCCGAGCGTCAGTTCACCGTTGAGGTTGTGCCCGGCGATCGGCTCGTACGCGGCGTACTGATCAGTTAGCGCCTTGGTGCGAGCTTCGAACGCCTCCAGGTCAGCGTCCGTCCACCAGTTGCGCAGGTTTCCTTCGCCGTCGTACTGAGATCCCTTGTCGTCGAATCCGTGGCTGATCTCGTGCCCGATGACCGCACCGATCGCGCCGTAGTTGACGGCGTCGTCGGCACTCATCGTGAAGAACGGAGGTTGCAGAATCGCCGCTGGGAACACGATCTCGTTCATCTCAGGGTTGTAGTACGCGTTGACCATCTGCGGCGGCATGAACCACTCGTCGCGATCAACCGGCCCACCAAGCTTGGCGATGTTTCGATCGTGTTCGAACCGGTTGGACGCGAGCACGTTCTCAACCAGCTCACCCGGAGTCAGCACAAGCGCGGAGTAGTCGAGCCACTTGTCGGGGTAACCGATCTTCGGCCGGAACGTCTTGAGTTTTTCGTGAGCGGCTTGCTTGGTCTCATCCGTCATCCACTCGAGGTCATCGATGGCATCGGCATAGGCAGCGATCAGGTTGTCGACCAGCGTGACCATTCGCGCCTTGTTCTCTGGCGGGAAGTGGCGCTCCACATAGATTTGCCCGAGTGCTTCACCCACCGCAGATTCAACGAGCGAGACCCCGCGCTTCCAACGTTCACGCTGGCTCGGCACACCACTGAGCACGGTGCCGAAGAACGAGAAGTTCAACTCGTCGAGTTCCTTGTTGAGCACCGACGCGAACGATGCCAAGACTGACCACTTGAGGTAGTCCTGCCACGTGGTGAGGTCCTCTCCTGCGAACAACTCACCAGCGGCAGTGAAGTAGTCGGGCTGACCAACGTTGATGGTCTCAGGAGCCGCGGTGACGTTCCCGGCAGTCAAGAACTGAGCAATCCGCAACTGCGGCGCGAGGGCATCAACCTCACTCAACGTGAGCTTGTTGTACGTCGCCTCCGGATCGCGGTTCTTCACCTTGTCCCAGGAGGCCTGAGCAATCTTCGTCTCGAGCGCCAAGATTCGATCGGCGACGTCGGCAGCCGCTGCCTCGTCACCCCACCCCGCGAGTTTCCACATCGCCGCAACGTGCGCACGGTAGCCACTGAGGATCTCGGCGAACTTCTCGTCAAGGTAGAAATCGCGGTCCGGCAAACCCAGGCCAGACTGGCGGATATCCAGGACGTACTGCGTCGCGTCCTTGTTGTCTTGATGCACAAACGTCCCGACGGGAGTGCTGATCCCCTGTCGATCAAATGAGCCGAGCAGCGCAGGCAGATCATCGGCAGATTCGAGAGCGTCGATCTGCGCAATCAGTGGCGCCACAGCGCTAACGCCGCGTTCGTTCAGGCGCTCGGTGTCCATGAAGGACGAGTAGATGATCGCGACCTGAGTTGCGGGGTCCTGCGGCGTCACTGTCGTCGCATCAGACAGATCGACGCCCTCACGTAGCTCGTTGATGATGGCGTGCAGTTGCTCCTCAGCAATGTCATGCAACGCCGTGAACGATGCATACTGCGCCTTGTCTGCAGGAATCTCGAATTCCTGCAACCACCCACCGTTGATCGCCCGGAAGAAGTCATCCTGCGGGCGCACGGCCTCATCGAATGCTGCTCGATCGATGCCGGACTCGCCACGAGGAGTCCCGGCGCCTGACTGGTCAATTCCGCTGTCAATGCTCACCCGGCGACCCTAACGCGTCACCGCCGCCTCGACCACCAATGCCGTGCCAAAGGACTGGCCGCGCCTAACCAGCCGAGACGTCGTCGACGAGCTCTAGCGGAAGTTCATGTAGAAACCACCGGTGTTGTCCGCCGCGTAGACGATGTCTGTCGCTTCGTCATACGCCAGGCCCGTCAGCCAGGGTTCGCCCGGAATCGTCGTGACACTCGTGGGGGTCGTTGGAGTCGGCTTCGCGACGTCGCCCCACTTGGGATCCGAGACCGAGAGGATCGAGTTCGTGTTGTTGGTGTTGTACTGCTTCATCGACGTGCCGTCAACGAAGATCTCGGTGCCATCTGAGTTAACGGCGAGTCCAACGGAACGCGCCCAGCCGTCGATCTGAATCGCCTGCACGTTGTCGTCAGCCTGTGATCCGCTCGGCTTGATCTTCAGCACGATCGTGTTGTCGTTCGACGCACCTTGGTACACCGCATACACGTTGCCTTGCGCATCCTCGGCCAGGCTGTACACACTCTGGTTCTGATTGTTCGCGCCCCACGACGGGATGCAGTACACGTAGTCCGCCCACGTCGAATCGGGGCTCATCTTGTACACGCACCCGGACTGCAACGACGAGAAGTAGTACCAGCCGTTCGAATCTTGCACGACACCTGCGCCGTCACCAATCGACACCTGCGTTGGAGTCTTCGTTGGGAATGCCTTGCTGGTGTACTTGAACGCGCCTTCGGCAGTGTTGTGAGGTGTGGTGTCTGGGCCTGCACCTGGGCCCCACGTGTAGTAGCCGTTCCCGGCTGGCGCGATGTTCCCAGCAAGGTGCTTGCCTTCGCCTCCTCCGTAGGGATAGCTGAAGATTGAGTTGCCGCCAGTCGTGTTCGCGTTGACAGACTTCTTGCCCATCAGTAGCTGATCGCCGCCGTTGTTGAAGTTGATCTGTTCAATCTTGACGCCGTCTGGCATCTTTGGCTGCCAGCTCGCAGTTGGCTTCACCGTGACCGATTCCTTGGCAACTGTTGTGGGCAGATCCGCCTGCGCCCATTCAAAAATGCTGCCCTGGTTGACGCTCTGCGACACATAGACTTTGCCGTTGCGAATCACTGGACTCAGCATCGCCTTGGGGGCCGACCCATCGGAAGTCACCTTGACCATGCCGGGTGTGCGCGGAGTTGCAACCTGGAATTGCTCCTCTGCCTTCTCACCCTTGGCTTGCGCCTCGACGGCGTACTGGCCGGTCGGGATTCCGTTGTTCACGAGTGCGCTGATGGTGCCCTTGTCGGTGCTCTGGGTATCCATATCGAAGAGGCGTTTGCCCTTGGTGTCCGTGCCGGCGTAGAACCGGAGCTTCACCGTTGTCGAGGCATCGAAGTTCGCACCGGTGATGTAGAAGGGCACGTTGACCTTGGGATTGTTCCCTGGATCGCTCTTGCCATCCTGGGACACCACGATCACGGCGTCTTTAGGACCTGCGGCCTGCTGGGTCGAAGTGGCACAACCAGCAATACTCACGACGAGGAGAGCCGAGCTAGCAAGGGTCAGGGTTCGCCGCGAGGGCACACGCAATGTGGTCACGCGCCGACAGTAGCCGCCGACACAAGATCACGCCGACCGCGATTGATCCAGCAGGGTGTAGACCGATCCACTAGTCCTGCTGGCGCCGCCAGCGGATCCCCGCTTCGATGAAGTCATCGATCTCGCCATCAAGGACAGCACCGGTATTGCCGGTTTCATATTCGGTCCGCAAGTCCTTCACCATCTGGTAGGGGTGCAGGACGTACGAACGCATCTGGTTACCCCAGCTACCCGTGGTGTCGCCCTTGAGCGCATCCATCTTCTCGCGCTCTTCGAGTCGCTTTCGCTCGAGCAACTTGGCCTGCAGAACGGCCATCGCGCTCGCCTTGTTCTGGAGCTGTGAACGTTCGTTCTGACACGAAACGACGATGCCCGTCGGCTCGTGAGTGAGGCGAACGGCGGAGTCTGTGGTGTTGACGCCCTGGCCGCCGGGGCCACTCGATCGGTACACATCGACGCGGATCTCGTCTTCGGCGATCTCGATGTGGTCCGTTTGCTCGACGACTGGAATCACCTCGACACCAGCGAACGACGTCTGGCGTCGCCCTTGGTTGTCGAAGGGTGAGATGCGAACCAGTCGATGGGTTCCTTGCTCAACCGAGAGCGTCCCGTATGCGTACGGCGCCTTGACAGCGAAGGTCGCTGACTTGATACCGGCTTCTTCGGCGTACGACGTGTCATACACCTCGACGGGGTACCCGTGACGCTCGCAGTAGCGGGTGTACATCCTCATCAACATCTCGGCCCAGTCGGCGGCGTCGACGCCACCAGCCTCTGACCGAATCGTCATCAACGCTTCGCGTGAGTCGTACTCGCCGCTCAACAGCGTGCGGACCTCGAGTTCGGCCACGTCGCGTTGTGTTGCGGTGAGCTCGGCAACTGCCTCAGCCAACATGTCGTCGTCGCCCTCGACCTCGGCAAGTTCGAACATCACCGGCAGGTCATCAACACGCTGCCGCAGTGAGGCCGCCCGACGAATCTCACCCTGAACGAATGAGAGCCGACTCGTCACAACCTGCGCATGATCTTGGTCGTCCCAGAGGTCGGGCGCGGAGGCCTGCGCCTCCAATTCGACTACTTCAGCGGCGAGCTGCGGAACATCAAGAACTGCCTCGATACTCACCAACGTCGCAGTGAGTTCCTTGAGTTGTTCGGCAATTTCCAGTGATGGCACAAAACCAGAGCTTAGGTCAACGCGCTAGCGCAGGGGTGAACTGGCAGCAGCGTCGGTGGCAACGTCAACAGTGGGATCAACGCCAAAGTGCGACGCAAATGGCAATTCGACCCGTGAACGCACGCGCAGGCTCACCGAGGTCGCTGTACAGCGGAAGTCCGCCACGGTGACCCCGCTTGCCTGCTGCCGCAGGTTCGGCTTCGTTAACCGCTGATCGACGACCGCCCGGGCGGCACGGCAATCCAGTGGCAGCGAGTCGACCTGGCGAGACGTGTAGAGCGCTTCCAAGTCGGCCGCCTGAGCGGCCGCGAGAACGGCCGACTCGGCATCGGCGGCAAGCGCACGACGCTGAGTGAACAGCACCGCGGCATCAGTGCCAACCGCAATCAAGCCCGCGATGATCGGGACCAGCCCGAGGGTCAGCATCATCACCGTGCCGCGGTCGTCGCGGATTGGTGAGGGGGTGGTTTGTGGGGTGGTCATTTATTAGCTCCACCACAGTGCATATTGATCAACTGCGCCACAGTGTTCATCGATCAACTTCGCCACAGTATTCATTGATCAGCTCCGCCGATACGAATCGACAGGCGCCGTGTGCTGCGCACTCACCGGAATCGATCCGCGGCCGTCGCCATGTGGGATCAGTGGGATCGGGACGGTGGTCTTGACTTCGACGCTGATGGCGGAGCCAGGTGAGAGGCAGGCGCCGTCGAGGCAGGTGATTCGCAGGTGCGGCTCGGGGAGGCCTTGGTCTGCCAGGGCGATCCGGGCTGCTGCGCGGGCACGTGCGGCAGCAGCAGAGGTGTTGTCTGCAGTCACGTACGCACGCCCGGCTTCACGCGCCGCTGTCACCGTCGCGTAGGTCGCCGAATGGACCTCAAGCACCACCAACACGGCGTAGGCCAACGGGACCATCACCAACACGGCCAACACGACGAACTCCACGATGGCTGATCCAGATTCAGCTCGGGGATCACGCACCTTGACCCGGCGAGAGATTGCGTGAACCCACGTCATTCGCTATCTCCCCGCTCACGGACTGCATGACCGGTGACCTGCATCGTCGTCGGCCCCAGCAGCCCAAACAGCGGCAGGCGCGCCCTCACAGTGACCGCCATAACCGGCACGCCCTCAACGCGACTGGTCGTCGCAGTGACGTCATCGACAGCATCCGCCGCAATGCTGTCGGCGAGGGCCACGCGAGTCTGACGCACTGCGAGACCCCGGTCCGCGTCAAACTCAGCACCACTTCGCGCACCCTCTGCAGCACAGGCGATCAGCGTTGATCGAACGTAGCTAGCAAAAGCGATCTGGCAAATTGCGGCGAAGATGAGCAGAACGAGGGGAACCACCAGCACGAACTCCACTACCGCCGAACCGCCGTCACGCGATGCACGCCGACTGATCGCGGCAGCGAATCGCTTAGCGGCAGCCTTCATCACTGACTTACGGAGTTGATCGCTTTGCTCAAAAGCGCGGTCAGTTGATCGTCGGCGATCATCCACAGTCCGGTGACCAGTCCAGCTGTCATGACTGTGACGAGAACCCAACCTGGCACGTCACCACGATCCGACGTCACTGCGCGCGCGAATGATGCCCGGAATCGGTCGGCAACCATCGCCAGCACCAAAACCACAGCACCGGTGAGCGCGGCTGGCATTGCGCTGAGCTTTGACCCATCGGCCGCAGCGATAGTGCCATCGGACGTTGACTGAGAATTGTTGTGCATCGTGCGCTCCTGACGTGATTCGTTGAGTTGTTCTGATTCGTTGAGTGGTTCTGATTTCGTGATTCGAGGCTCGGTAGCTAGCTGTTTGACTGAACAGGCGTAACTCGCCGCGCGGCCCACTAGTCGCCGGCCCGACCTAGTTCGCTGAGATCACCAACCCGAGGATTCCTGGGAAAACAGCGATGACGACAACTGCCGGAAGAATCAGGAACACCACCGGAATCAGCGCGAAGATCTCGCGACGCCCGGCGGATTCCATAAGGTTGCGGTGACTTGCTGCACGAGCATCCATCGCCTGTGCACGTAGGACCTCGGCGATCGGCGTTCCCCGCTCGATCGCGACAACAATCCCGTCGACGAAGCGTTGAACCGGCTCACACCCGGTGCGAACTGCCATCGCCTCGAGCGCCTCGGTGAACGGCCGGCCCGTCGCGACTTCGTCGCAACATGTGCGCAACTCAATCGCGAACTCACCGCCCACTCGATCAGCGATCCGATTGAGTGCGCTCGCTGGCGCAAGACCGGCTGCAACGGTGAACGCGAGGAGTTCTGCGAAGGCCGGTAGCTCGTTGTTGATTGTCTCGATCCGAGCATTCGCCTGCCGACTCAATTGCTGGTCGCGCAGTACTGCACCACCGAACGCGGCAAGGCCACACAAGAACAGCCACACGAGCGGTGCGATCGGCTCACCGCTGAGCGCCTTCAATACTCCGAAGGCAACTGCCGCCGCAGCGCCGAGACCTGCCCAGCGGAGTTGATCCACTCGAAACTGGTCAAGGTCCTCGGATGCATTCGCCTGCACGAGTCGGCGTCTCACCGACGAGTCCGTCACGAGCGAATTCAGGAGCGCCCCGAGGTACTTCGCTGACACTCGTGACTGCGTCGAACGGTTGAGCCGATCTGTGGGGGTCGACGTGGACCAATCGAAACCCGTTGCTTGCACATACGGGAGCACCCGCGTATCAATGCGGCGACTCTTGGCGGCGTGCATTCGGATGAGGACCACACCGACTGCGACGAGCCCGCCAAGCACTGCCCCGACGAGAGCGTTGCTCACAACATCACCCGCTGTTCATCGGGCAGACGCCCGATCTTCGACATGAGGGCGTAGGCGACGGTGCACGCCGCAGCACATCCCAAGATCACGACCATTCCCGCCGGAGTCTGATACGCCGCTGCGGCATCTGGACGAGTCGATAGCAGGAGCAACACGATCCACGGAGCCGCGATGGCCAATCGAGCGCCATTCACCGTCCAGGACCGTCGCGCTTCTGCTTCACCACGCAGGCGCAGGTCTTGACGAACAAAGTCGCTCAACGTGCGCAGCATTCGTCCCAAGTCACTGCCACCAACATCGCGCGCGGCCAACAGGGCCTCCACAATTCGGTCGGCAACTGGATCGGCCAGTTCGTCGCGAAGCCTGGTCAACGATTCACCGAACCGTCCGGTCGCCCGGTAGTCGGCTGCGAACTGTTCGAACACCGGGCGGACAACTGCAGGCCCGCGATCCCCGACTGCTGCGACCGCCTCGGGTAATGACATTCCCGCGCGTACTGCGGAGACCAGTCCGTCGATGACGTCGGGCCAGGCCTCTCTGCGCCGATGCGCCTCCCTATGTTGCGATCGGCGCGCAAGCATCAACGGAATGAATGAGCCCACGACGGCCGCGAGCACCCCCACGATGAACAGCCCGGAGAGCAAGAACGTCACGGCGCCGATTCCCAGGCCGCACAAGATCGCCAGTTGAGTGCGTCGACTGAGGACCGCGGCATGCCTCGCACCGCGAGCACTAGTGCTCACACTGCCAGGATCGGCGCCAAGGTCGGACCCGCCATCAGACTGAGACGACCGCCTACTGCTCGACGAGAACGACAACCAAATACTCAGGAGACCGCAGCCAAACATCACGCCAACAAGGGCACCCATCAGGCGGCTCGCGGTGAGGCAAGGAGGGCACTGAGGTCGTATCCCGCGCGCGCGAATCGATGCTCATGCGGCGGGAATCCATCCGAGCGCACAAGTTCGGATCCACGCGTTTCAAAGATCGGGGAGAGTTCAATGACACCCTCCTCGACTCGGCC
>CAUJEJ010000061.1 GCA_963169255.1 Actinomycetota bacterium
CACTGCGCACCCTTGCCGCGCAACATGGCTGGCGGATCATTGCGAGTCCGACGAACGTCGGATTTGGTGCTGGAATCGAGCTCGGGGTGAACGCCGCGATCGCGGAGGGCTTCGAACAGCTGATCTTCATCAATCCGGATGTCGCTATCAACCGCGACACCTTAGGTGCGCTCCACGATCAGGTCGTGGCAGAGCCCATGGTGATGGTGAGCCCAAAGATCGTGACTAACACTGGACGAGTTTGGTTCGATGGCGGTTCCGTCGATGTCACCTCCGGCCGGGTCAAGACGACCGGCCGTGCCGATATGGCTGCCCCCTTCGCGTGGCTCACTGGCGCCTGTTTGGCGATCTCCACGCAACTCTGGAAGCTTGCGGGTGGATTCGACCCTGCGTACTTCCTCTATTGGGAAGACGTCGACTTCAGCCAGCGGGTAACACAAGTAGGCGGGCTCCTGCTTGTGCGCCATGACCTTGAGGTCATTCACGACGTCGGTGGCACACAGGGTGACGGAAAGTCAGCTACCTACCTGCGCTACAACACTCGGAACCGGTTGCTATTCGCGGCAAAGTGGTTGCCAACTCGCGCCGTCCGCAGTTGGGTTCGGCACACGCCCGCCGAGAGCTACCGGGTTCTGGTCAGAAGTGGCCGTAAATCCCTACTGCAGGCCTCAATGCTTCGCGCGGTCGCGGCAGGAACGAGCCAAGGAGTGCGGGCAGCATGCGCGCCCAAAAGGTACCGCAGGAGTTCACCAGCGCTCACGGGTCCCGCGTCGTGAGTGGGCAGACGGCCGCCGCAGGGAGATCGAGAGTGCGCCTAGGCGGCTGGCACGACATGATCCGAAGTGGTGGCGTTAAGTTCATTGCCCTCGGTGTCTCGGCCGCGCTCGGAATCCTGATTACTCGCATCATCATCACCAACTTCGGCACTGACGTCTTCGCTCAGTACGGGCTTCTGGTCGGGCTTGGCGCGCTGCTTCCCATCGGTGTGTTCGGCGTCGATGCTCCGATCATGAACACCGTCGCGGTCTCGGAAGACCCTGGTCGTGATCAGAAGTTGCGTGCGGTGTTGGTCAGCTCGCTTCGTGTACTGATCGTTGCTGGAATTGTGCTGCTCGCTGTGGTGATTCTGATGACCGTGTTCGGGCTCTGGGATGCCTTGCTCGGTGACAGCTTGCTCGTCACCACCGGGGCGATTGCAGCGGCGCTGTGTATGGGGTTGTGGTCGTTGGCCATGCCGTTTGGCATGGGGGCAAAGGTCCTTGCAGGCCTCGGCAAGAACTACATCACGATTGCGATCTCGGGGCTGCAGTCCCCAGTTGTCTTGGTGATTTTGCTGATTGCCTTGGCCGTCGGCGCAGACCGCGAGACGGGCTCCTACATACCTGTGGTCTCCTACGCGGCAGCGGTGATGATTGGCGCGATCGCGACCGTCATCGCGGCAAAGATGATCAAACCTGCGCTCTGGACAGCCTTCCGAGAAGCGCCATTCCCACGGCAATTTCCTGGTGCAAAGATCATCGACCAGGCCTGGCCGATGACGGTCATCATGATTGCGCTGCCGGTGGGTGTGCAGACCGATCGCATCATCCTGAGCCACGTCACGACTTCCGCCGAACTCGCGCAGTACAACCTGGCATCGCAGATGTACACGCCAATCGCGGCCTTGGTGAGTGCGGCCGGCTTCACTCTCTGGCCACGATTTGCGGCTGCCAGGGCAAAGAACCAAGACGAATCCCCGATGAGCTTGGCCATGGTCTTTGGCGTCATCGGCGCGGCCTTCAGTCTGGGTGTGTCGCTGATTTCTGGTTGGCTCGCGAACTTCGCATCTGGCGGCGAAGTCACCTTCGGGATCTGGCTGCTCGTCGCGTTTTCTGCATGGATGATCATCCAGGCATTTCAGTACCCGTTGGGGATGTACCTGACCGACAAACAAGGCCTGCGGTTCCAGGCACTCATGGTGAGTCTCATGTTGCCGTTCAACCTTGCCATCTCGTGGTACCTGGCAGAGGAGTACGGCTCGGTCGGGCCGGTTGTTGGTTCGGCGATGAGCGTGTTCATGTTCCAGGTGATCGCGAACCTCATCTTCATTCGATATCGAATGCGCTCAAATGCTCCTGCCCTGACTGACGAGAAGGTGTCCGCCGATGAAGACTGACCTGCTATTCGTCCACTCTTCTGACGAGTTGTACGGCGCAGATCGCGTGCTGGGGTACATGCTCGACGCCTTGACCGAACAGGAGCGCGCGCGTACCCGGGTATGGCTGCCGAGCGATCTTGAGCACGGGCAGTTCCCGTTGTGCGAACAGTTGCGCGCACGAGGAATTCGCGTCGACCACGTCCCTCTGCCGATCCTGCGTCGAGCAAATCTGACCCCAAGGGGCGGTGTGGATTTGACCAGGCGTTCGATCGCCTTTCGCGCGGCAGTGAGTCAACTCGATCCCGCGGTCGTGTACGGCACGACCAGTGCAACCTTGCCCGCGCTCGCGGCGCTTCGAGGAACACCTCGGCGGGTATTGCTTCACAACCAAGAAGTCTGGAAGCCGCGCGAAGCCAAGGTGCTCGCCGCCTTAGCGGCGAACGTTGACGGTGTCATTGCGATCTCGGAGGCGACTCGGGACTCGATGCCGCCAGGGTTGGCCAGGCGCACCACGGTGGTGGCGAATACGACGCCGGACCCGTACGCCGGGGCGAACTTCGCGACTTTGAGCACCTTGCCCGCGAGTCCGTTGAAGTTCCTAGCCGCGGGCCGATGGACCGCGAATAAGGGCTTTGACGTCCTCATTGAGGCTTGGGGTTGTGCTCCGTCGGGCGAGCTGGCGATCGTAGGGGGTCCGCCGCCTTCTGGGTCCGCGCTTGACGTGCCTGCATTGGTGGCCGCAAGTCCGGCGGCATCAACGGTGAAGGTGATGACCGAAGTGGACAGCATCAACCCCTTGATCGCCGACTCCCATGTGGTCGTCATGCCCTCAACCTGGGATGAGCCGTTTGGTTTGGTCGCTCTTGAAGGAATGGCTGCTGGTCGGCCAGTCGTCGCGAGTCGAGTCGGCGGCCTCGCCCAGTTCGTGACCGATGACGTTGGTTGGCTGGTGGAGCCAGGCGACCCCGAAGCGCTCGCGCAGGTCCTCGCGCAGATCACCTATGACGACGTTGTTGTAAAGGGCGAGCGTGCCCGGGCGGTGTATCTGGATCGATTTGCGCCACGGCGCTTCCATGCGGCCTGGCGCCAAGCTGTCGGGCTTTCTTAGCGGTCGAGTCAGGCAATCGGCCCGGGTCGTATCGCAACGCCACTCGGGTGACCCACACGTCGACGCGCTAGGTTCACGCGGTGCGCAAACTCCGCTTGGACGTGAGTCCGCTGCGCCATTCCCGCGACTTCCGCAGCCT
>CAUJEJ010000062.1 GCA_963169255.1 Actinomycetota bacterium
GGCATCCGCGCCAGACATCGTCGTGTGTGCGCCGTGCGGGTTTGATCTTGCTGCGTCCACTGAATTGGCGCAGGCCGTACGGCCGCAGTTTCCTGGGGTTCCCGTTGTTGCCGTTGACGCGAACGCCTCGTTCGCTCGCCCTGGTCCGCGACTGGTGGACGGCGTGGAGGAATTGGCTCGCTTGTTTGATGATCTTGGCACGTCGGCAAATCCTGGTCGCTAGGCGACCACCTTCTGCCGACGTGGCCTCAACTCGCCGAACGTCGCGACAGGAACGGGTGGCACGGGCCGGAATGGCGACCATCAGTGGAAGGTCAAAAAGGCCCCCTTCGGGCGGCCGGGTTTGCGGACCCATTCGCGATCAAACTTCTTGATGGCTTGCTCGTCCCACAACGGACCCATACGAACGCGAACGAGCGGTGCGGGGAACTCGCTGTGTTGCGTGAGTTGGTGCACACGTTGCCGACTGACGCCCAAAAGGTCGCCAACCTCGGCAGCACCCAACAACACCGGCAGCGTCGGAGCATTCGCGAGCCGTTCATATTCATCGAACGTCGTCGATTCGATCGCAATTGCGTCGGCGGGAGAGACACCACTTGCGATGAGGCGCTCCTGCGCGGACAACTGCGCTGCGGCGGCCGAGGGAGCGCTCATGTGGACCGTGGCGAACCACCGGCCTTGGCCATCAGTGCTCACCGAACCTTCGAATACTTCCAACCGTTCCGCGATCACGGCGAACTCGTCAGAATCAACTGCGGCGCTAGCTCCGCCAATGAAGGTGTAGGTCACAACCCAGTCAGTCATCGCGGGTCACTCCTTCGATTTGACCGTCGTTCCTTCTTGCTCGGCGGTGGGATCTGCAGTCCAGCACGCTTGAGTGCGACGGTGAGGTCCGCCATTCGGCGGCGCCTATTGCTCGGCGTCGCGGGATAGCGTGCGATGTAGTCCCCGAGGGGACTATGGAATCGCGTGTACCCGTTCGCATCGTCGACGACCGTCCAGCCTTGACTCTGTGCCCATTTGGCGATCTTTGATATGTCGGAGTTCATCCTCCCCCTTTCCCTTGCTATGTGTCAAGGGTTAGTTCGCGCAATCCCTATTGGGCATGGCGAGGGTAGCCGGATTTGCCACGCTGAATTTCAGATGCCGTGTGACCCTGTGGGCAGCGCAGCACGCTCGCACGGCTGTGGACATCGTCGTGAAATCAAGCCACTCAAACCGGGCGTCAGGCGCGCTAGCAAGACGCGGAGCCGCGGCATCAATGTCTGACCCAGGCGCGACAATTGGGGTACCAAGACGAGGTGAATGGGTGTGGTGGCGATGGTACGAGGCAGCAATCTTGGGCCGCGGTTTGGGAGTGGTGTTCTAGGTCATTCCTCCCGCCGGTTGCCACGTGTTGTCGACTTCAGCCGGGCCCGCAGCTGCACGATGGCAATCCCTGCCGCTGCTGCCGGGGACCCTCTCGACTGTCCCGGCTCTGCTGAATTGAAGACCACAGAGAATGCGATCCATGACCAGAAGCCCCTCACCCCTGCGTGTGGGGGTTGTGGACGATCTGTCTCGGCGGCAGCTCTGGAAGAACTGCTCACGAACTCGTATCTCGTCGCGTGGGAGTTGGACTGCGAGGCATGTGGATGGCTCGGAGGACTTGTAGCTCGGAATATGGGCGAGCTTTTGACCCTGTTTCGATGCAAGACCGTCCCCGAGATGGCGGGTGGTTTCGCAGATGCGATTGACGGATCTGAGGAGTCATGGGTGGAGTTCTCGGAGGAACGGCAGACCTACCTGTTCGGCTACTCGCGGTACGAGGCAACGCTAGATTTCCCCGCGGACCCAGTAGCGCTGATGAGCACGATCACAGATTTTGACGACTGGTTCATAGAGGCTGCCGAAGCCGCCGAAGATGATGACGAGTGCACCTGTGAGTAGTGGGTACTTCGCCTGTGCGGCGGCATGCGCACACTCGAGGAGGAGAACTGATGACGGATGATCAAGCTTGGCCGGCCGAGGGTGATGCTTGTGCGCGGTTCGTGCCGGGCTCGCCGAACGGCTCGGTGCTGCTGCACGTGCCGCATTCATCGCGGTTGATCCCGGCGTGGGTGCGCGAACGGATCTTGCTCAGCGGTGCCGAACTAGCGGCCGAGATCGATCGGATGCGCGATTCATACACCGACGTGATCGCGGAGCGGGCCGCAGCCCAGGCTCGGGTGCGACCGCACATGTTCGTGAATGAGCTCGCGCGCCAAGTTGTCGACCCGGAACGGTTCCCTGACGAGCGAGAAGCGATGGCGCAAATCGGTCACGGTGCGGTCTACCTCAACACCTCGCAGCTGACGCCGCTTCGAGCTGATGATCCGCAGCATGTGGCTGAGCTACTTGACCGCTACTTCCACCCGTACGCACGACGAATGACTGACGAAGTGCAGGAGATTCTGAACGCTCGCGGGCAGGTCACCGTGTTGGACATCCACTCGTTCCCGCGTGAGGCGCTGCCGTATGAACAATCAGGCGGGCCCCGGCCGAGTATCTGCTTGGGTGTCGATGAGTTCCACACGCCACCTGGATTGATCGATGCAGCCCGCGAGGCGTTTAGCGAGTTCGACATCGAGATCAACACCCCGTTCGCCGGTACATACGTGCCACTGAAGTTCTACGAGCGCGATCGGCAGGTGCGCGGGTTGATGATCGAGGTCCGCCGCGACGTTTGTGAGGAACAGCAAGCTCTCATGGCAGTACAGGCTTCACTCGCGCGACTAGTCGATACTGTTCAAGATCTCCGCTGCGCCAGGTAGCCGCGACCATCAAGCCCGCGGCGGCCACCACACCCCGAGAATGCTGAACGCCCAAAGATGAGGTGAACGTGCACGTGGTAGTTCGCAGTACTCGCCACAAGACCGTGCCGCCCACGGTCCATTCGCTCGGGTACGAGGGGCGCGACCTCGTCGAGCTTCTCCTTGCAGTCTCACTACTGTCAGTTGATGTCGTTGTTGACGTTCGCCTCAATGCAATCAGCAGGAAGAAGGGGTTCTCGAAGACAGAATGAGTCATCTTTGGAGCGACTCCTAGAGAGCCGCGACACGTACCGCACACGACTCAAAGCAAGATCGATTTTGCGACTCAAGCTCTAGACTTCGGGAGTGACTTCGATCTTGGAACGAACCGGCCCCTCAATCGAACTCATCAACTCGGCGGTCTACCCGCACTACCACCAGATGTTGCTGACCAACGCGCCGAAGGCCGACGAAGCACGTCTCGACGCCATCGTCGAAATCGCCCACGAAACCAGTACGGCGGAACTCCTCACGCTGTTCCACGGCGATTGGCGGGCGGAGGTCATGGCTGGCTGGATTGCGAGCGCAACATCCAATCGGGACATCACAACTGCAACTCTCACCGCGTTGGCAAGTCCGACTTTCAGCCTCACCGTCCCGCCGTTGGCCGCAGCCGCAATCACCCTTGCGGAATGGCGTGCGATGCCGTCCCTCGTCCGCTGCTACGCCGGTACGTTCGAGGATATTCCTGAGGCTGCCGGGTTTGTCCGTGCGGCCACTCAGCACTTAGCCAAGCGGTACCGAGTAGAGAACCCGTTCCATCCGCCGCCACAACGCGATCGTGTCCGGTTCGAGGAGACGCTCGAAGTTGCGCAACGGCTCGCCTCGAAGTCTTCCTGTCGCCGCTAGGAGGCCATCGACCAACGCCGGTGCGGTTCCTACATCCAGCCCGATTCCCACAAGTAATCGATCTCGTGGTCTTCGACCGGGCGCCCGAGTATCGCTTCGGCGCGATGGCGCATCTCTGATTTCGATGGCTTATTTGCCGCGGATCGCAACCCGAAGCTTTTCACCTGCTTCCGCGGCACTGGAGTTTCGGCGTCACCGGCCTGCGCCTCATCGGTCTGCGCGTCATCGGCCTGTGCGTCATCGGTCTGCGGTTCGCCCGCCTGTCCCTCATCAGTCATTTGAACTCACCCGCCTACGACGGCAGCTGTGAAGCGGCTGGCCATGCGGAGGTGGTCTGGGGAACTGACTGGAGGCAAGACGGCGCCGGGGTCTGACACAACGATCGCGAGCAGGCGCGCGCGTGACAACGCCACGTTCACACGGTTCAGTTCGTATAGGAATGGGACGTCGCCAGGGGAACTCGCGAGGCGGCCCATTGAGTAGATGACGACGTGCGCCTGTTGGCCTTGGAATTTGTCGACCGTTCCGACGCGCACGCCGAGGTCGCCCAACTCTGCGTCGATGCGGTTGACGTGCGCGTTATGTGGCGCGACGACGAGGATCTCCGAACCAGCCAACGTGTTCGTGCTGCCGTCGTCGGTGACACGGGCACTTCCGATCAGTCCGCCGACCAACGCGCGAACAGCGGCGACCTCTTCGTCGCCGCCACCTGAGATGGGCACCCATGCGACTCCTGGTTTAACCTCGAGCGTCACGTCGTCAACCGCAACTGGCGGTCCATGAATCTCGCGCGCCGCAGCTTGCGGCGCGGAGACCAGCTCACCGTCATACGCGAGATCCGCAACAACTTTGCACACCGCCGGGTGCATCCGGTAGGTGACGTCGAGGAACACCCCGACTTCCGGCGGCATCACAGCACGGCCGTCAATGATGTGTTCGAGAAGTGACAGGCGAACGGACTCGTCGTGCGCTGCCTGGATCGGAGCGGCCAACTGTTGCGGATCGCCGAGGGCAACAACTCGACGGGCCGCCGTGCACACGGCCACCGCGTCGGCCAACGGCAACTGGCCAGCCTCGTCGATGATCAAGAGGTCAGCAATGCATCCGGTGTCGGAGCGCGACCAACCGAACTTCGTGGACGCCACTACGACGGGCGTCCCGGCATCGCGCGCGCTCTCGATCCAAGGTGCGAGCGCCCTCCCGCCGCCGGGAATCGCTTCGATCCCAGCCTCGGTGTCGACTTGGCTATCGCTACCTAGGTGCCCGACGCGAACCGGAACACCGGCAGCCTTCGCGCGCTTGACCACCGAAGCCAAGAGGTTGTCCATCACCTTGTGACTGTTTGCCGTCACCGCGATGACCGGCGACCTTGCGTCGTGGCGACAGGAACGCAACTCGTCGAGGATCACCTCACAACCGAGGTGGGTTTTGCCGGTCCCGGGCGGGCCTTGAACCGGAAGCAGGCCTTCGGACATCGCGTCGACGATTCGGCGCGCGCGGTCCCCAGCGGGCTCGCCCGTGACTGCTGCCATCTCGGCCGCATCGGTAGGCGGAACGCGGTCGAGTGCAGCAAACGGCGCGGCAGCCCAAGGTGCCGGTGCTGCGGGTCCACCACTATCGGCTGCGGCGAACGCGGCGCCCTCACCGTCAATGAGCAAGGCTGCGCGTGCGAGGTCCATCAGCCTTTCCCACACCGTGGGCGGATCGAAGAACGGCTTCAGCACCATGCGGTCGAAATCAGTTGGCGACTTCGCCCGCGCGAACGCGAACTCGCCAGTTCGCGGATTGTGCGATGTCAACTCGACGCCGAAGCCGTCGCCGGTGTCGAGTAGCGAAAGGGTCTTTACGTCCGACCCTGCCTTAACCTTCCACGCCCCCGGCTTGCAGCGGTAGTGGTACATCTTCTTCCTGGTCCGGGGCAGCGGGTCTTCGACCCGGATCGGGCCTTCGACTTCGAGCAGGCACGACTCATGTTCGGTGCCGGGGGTCAGCGCGGACTCGATCACCGGTTCCCCGTTCAGTTCGACGTGCACGGGAGTGGATTGGTCGGGCGCTGCGGCGCCTTCGTCGAACTCTTGGCCGAGCGCCCAGGCCTCAAGGCGTTTGGAGTCCAGGAACGTGACGATGGATTCGCGGCGATGCCACTCGAGCATCTCGGCCAACAACGTCGCGCCGTGGGCGGTGAGTCCGGACGGCAGCTTGCGCTCGGCGCCATTCGCCTCGGCGCTGGCCGCGGCTGCTAGCAAGCGGTCGCGCAGCGCTTCGGTCTTTTCAATGCGGTCCTGCACCTTCGGGGACTGTTCGTAGCTGTCCTCATCGGTCCGGAATAGCTCGACCTCGCGCCCGGTGGAGTCAGTCGCCCTCGTGATCGCCAGTGGATCGGCGACCCCGCCGGTGATCTCGCGCAGCCAGTGGTGGACGGCTTTCGTCGCGCGGACGTCGTGCACGTTGTACTGCCGGATACCTTCGAGGATCTCGGCCCGCTCGGCTTCGTCCTCGGAGACGATGAATGCCTCGTACGCCTTGATGCTGTCGTCGCCGCGGGTGACGGCCGCCGCGTCGATGGAACGGTCGTACCCGGCGAGCTTCTCGACGATCTTCAGCGAGGTGCTGCCGTCGCGCGTTCGCAGCCCGACGTCGACCCGCCGGTAGAGGTCGTCGAAGCGTTCGGTGACGAGCCGATCGACCTCAGCGACCAACTCCAACCGCTTCACTTCATCTGGCCAGGCCTGCGCGATGCGCTTCATCGAGCTGACCTCGTAGGTGTTGTAGTGGTAGACCTTCCAGTCGCCACCCTGCTTCTCGCGTTCGTGGAGCCGGTCGAGGAACCACAAGAACGCCTCGCGCTCAGCCTCCGGCGAATGCGCCCACTGGTAGTGGTAGCTCCCGTCAACGTCGCAGTAGGCCCAGAGGTAGTCCAGCGTCGGCGTTGCCGCGAACGGGTCACCTTCGAGGTCGAAGTACATGTCGAGCGGGTGGGGTTCGGGTGTGCCGAAGACCCCGGCGGCCGCCGGCTGCGGCGAGATGGTCTGCCAGTCGGCGGTGCCGCTCTGAACTTGCGCCTGCTCGCGCAGCCAGGTGAAAGTCTCGGTGCCGATGCCGTCCGGGCGTGCGTTGTCGTCTGCCGCTGCCAGAGCCTCGATGTCTACGATCCCGTCGGTACGCAACAGCTCGCGTTGGCGACCGGAGAGCCGTTGCACGTTGCGAAGGTCGCCCGCGCCCCACTGCTCGTCGCAGTGGTCGAACCAACGGCACCCCGCGCAAATCGCCTTCGGAACCGGGACGGTCTCTGGCACGTCGTGCTGAAACTCAAGGAACGCCTTTTGCGCTTGCCGCAGGTACGGAACGGCATCGCGGTAGGGCCATTCGAACAGCTCGCCCGTACCGAGCCAGATCACGAGCCGCGGCGGCGGCGTTTGCTGAATCGCCTCAACCATCGCCCCGTAGTGCGCCATCTGGATCAGCGCGGAAGCGCTCGGCTTGCGCGCGAGTTTGGTGTCGCGGACTTCGTAGCTGTACTCCCCCAATACGCTCGGGATTCCGTCGACGCGAACGAGGAAGTCTGCGTAGCCGAACCACGGACCGTCAACAAGTGCGGCCTGAAATACGACGTCAGCGCCCGCGCGCATGGCCGCGAGCGTCGCGGAAGCGGCGGTGGCAAGCCCGTTAGGGTCATCAAACTCGGGCCGTGGAATCTCGCTCACCTTGAGACCAGAGTCGATCATCCCCTGCAACATCGCGAGCTCGTGCTCATCACCGCGAACGGCTGC
>CAUJEJ010000063.1 GCA_963169255.1 Actinomycetota bacterium
GCCGGTTCCAAGGACACTGGTCGGTTTGCTACGGGGGATGGCGCAGCATTGCAACTAGCGCAGCGAATCCTTGACCTCGGAAAAATTGTGATGGTGCAGCCGAGCATTCCCAGTGTTCAGGCCGAGGGTGAATGCGCGTTGCTGTTCTTTGACGGTCAGTTCTCCCATGCTGCTCGCAAAGGCCCGATCCTCGACCTCGGTGGTGGATTGGTCGGTGGAGAATATTCCGAGAAGATCTCGGCAGTGGTTCCTGAACCGGATGAGCTTGCGGTTGCCGAGGCTACGCACAAGGCGATCACTGATTTGGTCAGCACAGTGTGTGGTTGCGGATCGGAACGCCCGCTGTACGCGCGTCTTGACGTCGTGAGAGGGGAGTCCGGGTACCAACTGTTGGAGGCCGAACTGTTTGAACCCGCGTACTTCTTATGGACCTCACCTGGCGCGAGCGATCGGTTCGCGAACGCAGTGCTTCGTCGGCTCCCACGCATCTGAACAGCGCTCGTGCCTTGTGAACAGCATGCGGGTCACTGCGAGTTGGTAGCGTCCATCCACGGTGCGGGCTGACTGCTCCACGTTACCGACTCCGCGCTGGATGACTGTCCGGCTGGATGGCGGTAGATGGCTGTACGCCGCAGGAACGAAAGGAGGATCCACATGGCGCAGGAGTCATACTCACGGGTTGAGCGCGACACTCGCACTCGGATCCTCGCTGGCGCAGGCCGAGCGTTTGGGCGTGTTGGTTACGGGGCTTGTCGCGTCGAGGACATCATCGACGAAGCAGGCGTTTCACGCGGCACCTTCTACAAGTTCTTTGACAGCAAAGAAGCAGTCTTTGACGAGATCGAACAGGCCTTTGAGCTGTCGTTCGTGCATTCGATGGAGGGTGTGGTTTCGCCGGAGATGGAGCCGTGGGAGCAGGCCCAAGCACTGCTCGACGGCTACCTGCGCTGGATCGCTGGATGGCGAGATGTCGCTCGAACCTTGTGGACGGATCCGACTCGACCCCGGGCCCATTCGGTCAATGAAGCTCGCGCGAACGCATTTGCCAGCTTCGTCGGGGTGATCGGTGACCTAGCGTCACAAGCGCAGAACTCGCAAGGAAGCCCGTTGGTGTACCGCGGCATCCTCGCAGCGATCAGCGAGATTGGGCTACATGTGATCGAGCTGCCCCGGGTCGGTGAGGAGGAGCTGCGCGAAGCCCGCGACGCGATCCTTCAAATAGTGGTGGGTTCGCTGCAGCCGCCGTCGGAGCCCAGTTAGACGTTGGTCACCGACGGTTTAGATGTGCGCATCGAGAGGTCGGCCATCGCCACGAACGGGTGGATTTGAACATGAGTGTTCATTCGATCGGCTCAATCTAGCCAAACGCTATAACGGTTCTTGAACACTTGTGTATTCAATGACGGCTCGGCGCATTTCTAGGAGCGAGTCATGAACCCACAATCCACCCTGTTCCGCTGGACCGTTTCCCTCAAGAGCCTGACAGCAGTATTTGTGAGCGTGACCTTGGCCGCCGCTGCCGTGGTTGCTGTGCCAACGGCGGCGCACGCGGCAATCGTGGAGGTCGGTGAGGGTAGCTACACGACTTCGTTGCCCCCGGGCGGGCAATTGCCGCAAGGGTGTGGCTCGATCTCCACGAACCCTCGTCAACATGTGACAGCCAATGCGCCAGCCGGCGCGGTGCCAACGAACGAGTGGTGGTCGTCATTGATTTTCAAGCGCACAGAATGCAACCACTCTGAGACCTTGGTGGCGAGTCCGCTGTCGTTCAAGACCGATAGTGGTGGTCTGGGTGTCTCGTACCCGACGAAGGTGACGACTGTCGGATCCGCAGGTGGCACAGCCGAATATCACTACGAGTACAAGCGTGACTTCCGGATCGGCATCGCGGGCATGAATTCTCAGAAGACCGTGGTCGATGACTGGTCAGATTGGACCGTGACTCCTGCGTGGAGGGATGGCAACAAGCAACTCACCACGACGATCGGGCATGGTCTGCCTTTCATCTACGCGAATGCCGTTGGCGGCGACGCACGGTTGGCGTTCGATGAGGCGCCGAATGTGTGGCTCAGTGATGGATCTCGGACGGGCTTCCGAGTCAACGGGCATGACTACATCGCCTTCGCTCCCACCGGTGCTTCGTGGACTGTGGCGGGCAATGCCCTCACCTCAGCTTTGAATGGCAAGGCCTACTTTTCCGTGGCGGTGTTGCCAACAACCGACGGAACTTCACCTGCTGCCCGCGAGGCGCCCGCAAACTCGTTCAGCGAATATGCCTACGCCTTTGTGACCGGTTCGCAGGTTGAGTGGGACTACTCGCAGGCGACTAGCAAGGTTGCCACGACCTATCGTCTGCTCACCTCAGCGAAGGAGGGGACGACGCGCGACACCGTCGTCGCGACAGTTCCGCATCAAACTGATGCGCTCACCGGACCTGACACCGCGATCGCAGCCAAGTACGTATCGCCACGGGGCAAGATGACAGTGCACCCAGGTGTCGATCAATTCACCACTTCTATGAAGTTCTCAGGTGTCTTGCCAGAGTTGCCCACAGTCGGGCTCAATCCGGACCTCAGCGGTGAACTGCGCGCCCGCGTGACTGCCGCATCACGCGAGAACGTCATGCAGATCGCCGGTGATACGTATTGGACGGGCAAGGCTCTAGGACGCGCAGCGCGGCTAGCTGAGATCGCCGACCAACTCGGCATGGCAATCGAACGTGACATCTTTCTCAACGCGATCAAAGCGCGAATCGCTGATTGGTTCACCGCAACTCCGGGGAAGGCGAGTCGGGTCTTCTACTACGACGAAAACTGGGGAACGATGATCGGCTACCCGGCGGGTTACGGGTCGGAGTCTGAACTCAACGACCACCATTTCCACTGGAGCTACTGGATCAATGCCGCGGCGACCGTCGCCAAGCACGATCCGGCGTGGGCATCGAATGATCGCTATGGCGCAATGATCAACGAGCTCATTCGTGATGCTGCTTCCGTGGATCGCGGCGATTCGAAGTACCCGTTCCTGCGAGACTTCGACCCGTACGCGGGGCACAGTTGGGCGAGTGGCTCCGGGAGCTTCTTCGCGGGCAACAACCAGGAGTCTTCGTCGGAGTCGATGAACTTCGCGCAAGCGCTTGTGTTGTGGGGCGAAGTAACCGGCGATCGCGATACCCGAGACCTCGGTGTCTACCTTTTCACGACGGAGGCATCCGCAGTGAAGAAGTACTGGCATGACGAGGATTCTGATGTGTTCCCAGATGGATTCGCTCATGATTCGGTCGGCATGGTGTGGGGTGACGGCGGCGCCTACGCAACGTGGTTCAGCGCTGCTCCGGAGATGATCCACGGCATCAACATGCTGCCGATGACGGCGGCATCTTTGTATCTCGGTCATAACCCCGAGTACGTCCGTTCACACCTCGCCGAACTGCGTCGCACGAAGGGATCGGAGCCCACGGTTTGGCTCGATATTCTCTGGCAATACCAGGCCTTGGCGGACGCGGATGAGGCGTGGGACGCGTTTAGGTCTCGGCCGAACTATGTGCCGGAGGAAGGTGAGAGTCTTCCGCACTTGTTCCACAGTCTGCGGGCGATGACCGCGCTCGGGAATGTGGATCCATCAGTCACCGCTGATCACGCCAACTACGCGGTGTTCAACAAGAACGGTCAGCGGACCTACGTCGCATCGAACCTGACCGACGCCGCGATCACGGTGAGGTTCTCAAATGGTCACGAGCTGACGGTTCCTGCGGGTTCGACCAAGGCAGCAGGATTGGTTGAGTGGCAAGGCGGCAGCGGGTCAGGTGGATCGACTCCGACTCCGACGCCGACTCCGACTCCGACGCCGACGCCAACTCCAACTCCAACTCCGACTCCAACTCCGACTCCAACTCCAACTCCAACTGTGCCTTCGCCTGACCCGACGGTCCCAGGATCTCGGTCGGCGTATTCACGCCTTGAAGCGGAGGCAGCGGATGCGGTTTCAGGTGGCCTCGTTGAAGGTGGTCATGTTGGAGGCCTTGGAAATGGGGACTACCTGAAGTTCAGTGGCATCGACTTTGGCAATGGTCTGTTTCAGGCCTATGTTCGCGCTGGTGGAGGTTCTGGCGGGTCAGGCCTGGTCAAGTTCCGGGTGGGGGCTCCAACTGGACCGGTGCTCGGTGACTTCGCTATCGCGAGTACCGGCGGTTGGGATAGCTACGTGACGATCCCAGCGAATGCCAGCGGTGTCGTGGGTGTCCATGATCTGTACCTCACGTTCGAGTCCGGCTATTCCGGTGACTTCGTGAACATCGATAGGTTCCAGTTCGGCAAGGCAGGTGTGCCTGCTCCGAACCTTGCCGACGGCGCGGCCCCAACGCCAACACCGACGCCAACGCCGACACCGACGCCGACGCCGACGCCGACGCCAACGCCGACGCCAACGCCGACACCGACACCGACACCAGGTTCGCGGAGTGCATATGTGGCGATAGAGGCTGAGGGTGCGGACGAGGTCTCAGGTGGACTCCTCGAAGGCAGCAACGTGGGTGGCTTGGGAAACGGTGACTTCCTCAAGTTTGGAAACGTTGACTTCTCGACGGGCCTATTCCAGGCCTACCTGAGAGCATCTGGCGGCTCGGGTGGTTCTGGCTTGGTGAGGTTTCGAGTTGGTTCGCCGACTGGCCAGATCCTGGGTGACCTCGCGCTGGCAAGCACCGGTGGCTGGGACAACTACGTCACGATTCCGGCAAACGCGGGCGGAGCGACGGGAGTTCACGATCTCTACGTGACGTTTGAATCCGGCTATGCAGGTGACTACGTCAACGTTGATCGTTTGCAGTTTGGTCGTGCGGGACAGGCGCCCCCTGACCTTTCTGTCGGGGATCTTTCTGTCGGGATAGCGCCCTCATCACAATCGGCACCGGGGACTGGTGCGCCGACACCGTTGACCGCCCCCGCTACCGCTGGGCAGGCCAAAGCAGCGCCGCGACTGAGCAACAAAGAGCGCAAGTGCATCGCCACGGCTAAGCGCACCAACCGGGAGGTGGGTCACAGGCAACTGAAGCGCGCTGTCAAACGTTGTCTTCGCTGACGGGCGCAGCGACCACCCTAGTTTCGGACGTCTTCTTCGCGGAAGGACTCAAGTTCGACAAACGCGGTTTCCGGAAGCTTGTAGATGATCGGAATTGCGATGAGCGATGCGATGACGAGGTACCACGCGGGGATCGAGGGCGAACCGGTGATCGTCACGAGAACCTGGGCGATGAATGGTGCTGTCGAACCGATGAGTGCCGAGCCGAAGTTGTAGCCGATGCCGACGCCTGCGTTTCGGTGTGAGGTAGGCAGAAGTTCCGTACACGCAACCGCGATCCCACCCACATATGCCATGACGGGGATCAACAGAATGAGCGCCGCAAGGCAAATCCACACGAGGCTGCCGGTGTTCAGGAGCATGAACATCGGAACGGGCAGGATCACGAGGGCAACGGCGGACCACAGCATGGGTGGTTTGCGCCCGGCGCGGTCTGCCAGGACTCCGAAGAAGTGTGCGGTCACCGCATAGATTGCGGCCATCCCAGTGCCGATCCAGAGCGCTTCATCGTGGGAAACCCCGACGGTGTCTTCCAGGTAGCTCACGAGGTACGTCAGGACAATGAAGTACGTGATGCCGCCGTACCCGGTGAGTAGGACGACGCGCAGGATTGCCTTCCAGTCGTACCGCAGCGCATCACGAATGGGTGTCTTGGAGATCTTTCCTGCCGCCTTGATCTCCTGGTAGTGCGCGGTTTCCTGCATCTTCATTCGCATCAAGATGCCCACGACGATGATCAAGGAGCCGAGTAGGTACGGCAGGCGCCAACCCCACGAGTCCATCTGCGCATCAGTGAGGAGTGAACTGATCGTCGCCGTTACGAGTGCCGCCAGCAGGATCCCGACGCCGGCATACATGGTGGCAATGGCGACGGTGCGTCCCCGGCGACCTTGGTTGGCACCCTCAGTCAGAAAGACGAGCGTGCCGGAGTACTCCCCACCGGAAGAGAAACCTTGAACCATTCGGAACACGATGAGCAGAATCGGGGCGAGCCAGCCGATTGAGTCGTATGTGGGCAGTAGAGCGGTGCCGAGCATCGGCACCGACATCATGGTGATCGCTAGCGTCAGGCTGACTTTGCGGCCTGAATGGTCTCCGAGCCAGCCGAAGAAGATTCCCCCGATTGGGCGCATGAGGAATCCGATGGCAAAGCCGCCAAGGGTCGCGGCTAAGGCAACTCCGGGCCCGGCGTCTTCCGGGAAGAAGACCCTGGCAAAGACGACCGACAAATAGCCGTACAGCATGAGGTCGTACCACTCAACTACGGCACCTACAGCGCCAAACAGCTTGTTATTGCGTTCGGTTTTGGGATCGATCACGGCGGTCATTGCGGGGCTCCCGATCCATCACGGCGCATGTGATTGGCTCATGTCTACCGGTCATAGCGGCCCGACGCACTGCGACGAGTGCGTGATCCACTCGAAATTCGGCGTGGTCAGGCGGCAAACACGGCCATCGAGCAGACAGAATCAGTCCGTGCCGGAGACCGAAAAGCCCCAACGCCACATTGGCGCGATGTTGATTGCCCTCGTAGTCGGAGTGGTACTCGGTGTCGCTTACCTTCAGCTGCTCCATGTCGCGCTCGACATCCTGTGGACTGACATTCCAAAGGCGATCGACAACGTCACGTTGGATCGGATCTACACGCTGGTATTCCTCGTGGTGGGTGCCAGCTTGGTTGTCTGGCTGAGACGCTCCTCCGGTGTGTTCGGGCATAGCCCGCTCGATGGTCTGGCGGTCCATGTGGACCCCATCCGATCGTCATTGATATCGCTGGCCGCCGTCGTGATCTCACTATTCTCGGGCGCGGTTCTTGGCCCAGAGGCGGGTTTGATCGCGATGGGCACCGCTCTCGGGGTGTGGATGTCGAAGCTGGCGAAGGCGGGCGAGACCGAGAAGGAGAAGTTGGTCAAGGTCGCCGTGCTCGGCGCGGTCATCGGCTTGGTCGTGAACATGGGCGCGGGCGGCACGATCAACATCGTCAGTGTCCCGCTTGAGCTCGCGTGGATGGACTTCGTGTGGGCGATCCCGGTTGCCATCGTCTCGTCGCTCATTATTGTCGCGATCCGACTGCCCGCCTACTACCTGCGTGATTGGGGCGATGCTCGTCCACCGCACGTGTACCGCGGTGCGATCGTCGGCCTCCTGATCGCGATCGTGGCGATCATTGGTATCGCATTGTCGGAAGCAGATCCACGTTTGATCCTTGGTTCCGGTGAGGGTTACATCGAGCAGGTCTTGGCGATCACGAGCGTGAGCACGATCGTCATCATCATCATCGCCAAGGGCATCGCGTACTCCCTTTGCCTAGGCGGCGGGCTGCGCGGCGGTCCGATCTTCCCGGCGATGTTCATCGGTGGCGCAGTCGGTGCGATCTTCATTCAGCTTGGTGCAGGCGCAGAAGTGAATATGCTTGCTGCGTCCGGAGTCCTTGCGGCAACGTGCACCGGCTTGAAGTTGAACTTCAAGGCGATGGTCATCGTCGCCGTGGTCTTTGGGTTGCTCCTCGGCAGTCCGTTGCTCATCCCGAGTTGCCTCATTGGCATGGTCATCGGCGACATCTTGCGGCACCTGCTCTCAAAGGTCCCTGGTGTCGGGCCAGTGGCAGATGAGCCAGATACCGTGCCGACCGCTGCGACTGCCTAATTCACCGGTAGCCAGCCGGCTGAATCCAGGCTGCGGCTATCGGCGGTTGCTTCTTCGATTTCGTATGCCAACTCTATGAGCGTCGCCTCGCTGGCGAACGGACCCGAGATTTGCACCCCGATGGGCACACCTTCCCGGCTGACCGACATCGGCAGTGAAATTGCTGGCGCGCCCGATACGTTCTGAACGGCGGTAAACGAGGCGTAGCGGAGAAGTCGAACCATGTGGTCGTGCGGATCAACGTCAGGCCCGAGGTAGCCGATCGGCGGCGGCGGATGCGACAGCACTGGGCTGATCATCGCGTCGTAGTCAACGAACTTCGTCTCGTAGACCTCAGGGAATTGCTTCAAGCGGCGCAGCGTGGCAGGCAAGCGAACGGCAAATCCCTTGACGAGCCCCGCGAGGTTGTTCGCAAACGGCTCAAGCTTGGTTTTGTCGAACTCCGGATCGAATGCGCTCTTGCCGCCCACCTGAATCGCGAAAGCGAGCGCTGCCCAATACCGCAAGAAGTCCTTCCCGAATTGCAGATCAAACGGGAACGGAACGTACTCGATCTGATGTCCGGCGTGAGCTAGAAGGTCGACGGTGCGGTTGACGGCCTCGCGAACCTGCGGATCGACAGGCAGGCCGTCCATCCCGTCCTCGACGACGGCAATTCGCAAGCGTTTGGCACTGGGCCCGGTGATGTCGCCTATAGGGGGGAGTTCGCCGTGGATCCGGTCGGCTTCACCATAGAAACGCGCGCTGTCGCGTACCGAGCGTGTGACAACACCTTGCGCCGTTATCTGGACAGGCAACTTCTCAAGTTCTGGCCGCGCGACCAGGCGTCCGCGGGATGGCTTCAATCCGACAAGGCCGCAGCACGATGCCGGAATCCGAATCGAGCCGCCGCCATCGTTTGCGTGAGCGATCGGGACAACCCCGGCGGCCACGAGCGCGGCTGCGCCGCCGGAAGATCCGCCGGTGGAATGGTCGAGGTTCCAAGGGTTTCGCGTCGGACCGAACGCCAAGGTTTCGCACGTGGCGGTCAGACCGAACTCTGGAAGTGTGGACTTTCCGAGCACCGTGAAGCCAAGCTGTTCGAAATGTGAAACGAATGCCGATGGCGCCGTTTTTGGGGTGCGAGAGGTAGCCCGGGAACCGTGTGAAGTGGGGAGTCCGACAACGTCTTCGTTGTCCTTCACGAAGGTGGGAACGCCGCCAAAGACTCCCGTGCCGATCGCCGGGCTATCGGCAAGGGACGCGACGGCATTCAGAGGTGCGCGAGCCTGCGCGGATCTTTCCATCGCTGCGTCGCGGGCTTCCTCTGCACTGATCTTTCCCGTCGAAATCGCCTCTGCGACACCAATCGCATCAAGAGTTCCGAGTGCATCGTCGCGGTAGGTCTTGAATGCATCAGCCATACGTGGACTCTACCCACTTTTCGGCTCTGAATAGCCGCAGGCGACGTCGCTAGCTTGCGCGGCAATAGCTCGCGTGGGCTGAGAGACTCTCGCCCGTGATCGCAGACATCGTGGTGTACGACGGAACCGACGAAATTGACGTGTTCGGCCCAGTTGAAGTACTTCGAAGTGCGGCGGAACTCGGTGGTGACATCACCGCTCGAATCGTGACGCGAACCGCGCAGGACTTCGTGACATCGGCGTACGGCATTCGATTCCAACCGGATGGTGTTCTCGGCGATCAGCCGAGTGATGTCCTCATCGTGACTGGCGGAAGTTGGCTGACACGAGCGTCAGTCGGGGCTTGGGGTGAGGTTCAGCGCGGTGAGCTGTTGACCGCCCTCGCCGCGGCAAGTGCGCGGACCCCAATTACGGCAGGCGTGTGCACCGGGACGATGTTGCTCGCACATGCGGGTCTCATCGGGAACCGTCGCGCCGTCACGCACCACACCGCGTGGGAGGAACTTTCGGCAACCGGGGCACAACTAGTCCCCGAGCGGGTCGTGGATGACGGCGATCTGGTGACAGCCGGGGGAGTGACTAGCGGGATCGACCTCGCGCTATGGCTTGTCCAACGCGAACTGGGAGAAGCCCTAGCTCAGCAGGTCGCGGACCGGATGGAGTACGCCCGGTTCGTTCCGAGTCGCTAGCCGGTATTCCCTGCGTTGCCTACGCAGCGGCAGCGGCGGGTGCCGTTTGGTCGCCGTGCTTACGAATGTCCCAACGCCAGTAGAAGATGCAGATCAGACCGATGCAGATCTGCGGGATGTACGACGATGCACGCCACACGAGGTCGGCCGCAGTCGCCGCTCCCGGGTCAACACCAACTGAGGTCAGCAACCCAATCAGCACCGCATCGACGGTCCCAAGCCCGCCGGGGGTAATCGGAATCATGATGCCCAGTTGCGAGACGGCCCAGCAACCGTAGGCGGCCAGCAGTGGGATCGTTCCTGCGCTACCCGAGACGCCCACGAGTGCGGCGTACAGAATTGCGAACTGTGCCCACGAAACACTGATCTGCGCGATCGTGATGACGTGCCAGCGGCGCTTGACGAGGTCCACGATGTCGACCCGCAGGTTCATGATGACACCGGTCACGTCGACGTTCTTGTCCTTCTTGAACCGGTGAATACACCAGTTGACGATGCTGTCACAGACGTGTCCGATGCGGATCGCGTTCTTCTCAGACCGCAGGATCAACGTAAACAGGCCGACAACGACGACGAGCGCGATGACGCCTAGGACTGCAGCCCGCACGTAGTTTCCCGCTGCGTCGCCCGACACCGTCAAAGCGACGACGCCCGTTACCGGCAAGAACAGGGTGACAAAAACACTCCAGGTGCCGGTAGCGCCGATTGAAGCGGTTGCCGCGGTTGGGGTGGTCTTGTACGACGTGAGCTGGGCGTACTGCAGGCCAAGGCCGAGCGCGCCGCCAGCAGGGACTCCGTTCGAAACCGCAAAAGCGGATTGATTGACGATGAAACCTGACTTGTACTTCAGGCCTGGCGTCGAGGCCACGAACGGCCAGCCGTAGAGCCACAGGTAGATCAGCGTGACGATGATCAGGCCGGTGATGGCCTCCCACGTCATGTCCTGGATGTATGTGATCGCTTCTGAATACGAGCCAAACTGCGGGATCACCCGGATGAACACGATCGCCAGGAACACGATCGCGACGATCGCTCCGATGATGGTCTTCTTGCGGTCAAGACCTCCGGAACTCACCCCAAGGCGCTGTCGTGCCTCCTCGTCGGTAAGTTCGGTGGAGCCGCCATCGCTAGGCGAACTGTCGGCGGGGGATTGCGGGTTGATGTCGTCGGCTGACGTCGACTCGTTGCTGCTCACGCGAGTGATCGTAGACGGCGAGGGTCGATTTTCGGCGAGCGGCGCATCACGACATGGCGCCGGTCGTGCGCCACGACGTGCACGACGACATCCCGGCGGCGTATCGTGACGCGGAGGACACCGGGCTACTCGGTGCCAGATTCAGCGTCACGCTGCCTGAGAATTCGCAGCGCAGCACACCTTGGCTTGGAGTGAATCGTGGGAATTCTGTCGATCATCATCGCGTTCGTTGCTGCGCTTTTGGCCCTGTACGGAATCATCACCGACGACTCCGGCGCGGGCAATGGCGGTAAGGGCGCAGGCATCGCTGCGATCGGAATCGTCGGGCTGTTTGCCTCGGTGTTCGTCGGATCGTTGGCGCACTAGTCAATCCCGGACTGCCGTGAGAACGACCTCAGACCCGGTGTAGACGCTGCCAATAGACGTCAAAGAAATCGGACAATTGCGCCAATTAGGTGAATAGCGCCCGATATCGCTTCAGCTTCTGAGCAAGTCTGTCGATGTGCGCGTTAGCGCGCAATCCAAGGATGTGCGCACTAGCGCGCGATCCAAGACGGCGCGTGATGGTCGGACTTGGCTGGCTCAAAGTGGGGATCGGATTTCAATGGCGCAACTGTTGACCAAATCCACCGCCTGCACCCTCGCGGTGTCGGTTGTGGCAACGCTCGGCTTGGCCGGTATCCCCGTCATCGCAGTCGCCTCGAGTTCAGTTGGAGCAACCACGGGGCCCGCTGCAGTTTCTCCGAACGCGGCCGCGCCCGCAGCGTTTCTTGCCAAGCCACGGGCAAACAAGAAGCCGGTCTTCAAGGCATCCTCGGCACGGTACGGCGCTCAGTCAGCGTCGGTTCGCAAGCTTCAGCGTCAACTCATTAAGAAGCGCGTCGCGACCGTTGGTCTGCGCCAAGCGGGCGCGACAGGCGCTTACTACGTACAAACCCAAGCGTCGGTGAAGAATTTCCAGCGCAAGATCGGGTACAGCCCGGCCGCTGCCACCGGAATCGTCGACGCTCGCACGGTCAAACGACTTGGTTTGCGATGGGTGGCAACACCAGTCACATCCACGATCATGACGAGTGGGGAGTTGCCGACTGGAACTAATGGTGGCGCCCTCAGTGCTGTGCAATTGAAGTCGGTTCTCGTGGCAGCCGGCTTCCGCGAGCCTGCTATCCGAACGGCCTGGGGAATCGCGATGCGCGAATCGCGCGCCTACCCGCGAGTTGTCAGCCCGAAGAACAGCAACGGCACACGTGACCACGGCCTGTTCCAGATCAACGACGTTCACCGGGCCCACACGGACTTCACCAACATCTACGACCCAGTCTTCAATGCGTCGGTTGCGTACCGCTTGAGCGATGGCGGGACGAGCTTCAGCCACTGGGGTATCGGAACGAGCGGCTGGGCCGGAACCTTGAAGCGGGACAATCCGACGTACTGGCAGTTCCTCCAAGACGAAATGGCGCGGTTCCGGGCGCAATACCCCGGCTAGTTCACGAACCTGGTTCGTCCCGCGGCGCCTTTCAACTACGCGGCGCCTTTCAACTACGCGGCGCCATTCAGCCTCGCGGCGCCATCCAGTCGCGCAGTGCGGCGGTTGCGCGGACGTCATCTTCGTTGTACTCAAGCAGTCGCTGTTTGAGGTCCGCCTCGCCACTTCGGACTTGTTCCAACCAGGTGATGGACTGCAGGCCACCGGGATCCTCGTCGCGCCATGCGAACCCGGCTCCTCGCGTGGCTACAACTTTGAGGCCGAGTCCGTCACGGCCAAAGTAGTTGGCGCGCACGATCGGGTACATGTCGATGAAGGTCTCTTCGATGAGGGAGTCGACATCGTCTGGCTCGGGAAGTCCACGAACCAATCCAGCCTGGGAGATGCGTTGCAGATTGCTCGGCTCCGGTGTCGAGTAGTGGTAGATCAACACCGATTTTCCTTCCCTTTGAGCCCCATCGACGATCTCGCGTAGTCGATCCCAAAACGTCCGCGCGAGGACCGATTCGGAGACGGCATCGAGTTCGTCCCAGCTGGTGGTGTGCTCGAAGTGAGAGTCGCCGGTGCTGTGGTCGGTGACCAGGATTCCCCAGAGATACACGCGCGCGTCTCTGTCGTTCTCAATGTCAAAGTCAATCTCGATGTCTGCGCGAGGCAGATTCACCGGGCCTTCGGTGAGCCGTCGCAGGTGCGTCCCATCGGAGACCATTTGGGCGGCTCGCACAGCGTCACGCAGTCGCCGCTGGGCATTCTGAATGTGTGCCACCTCCGGTAGGTACTCCGACAGGAGTGCGGCGGTGGCCGATGAGGTTTCACCAACCTCGTCGTCAGCAGATCGACCCTCGATGACGTCAAGGTCAAGCGAGGCGACCTGTTCATACGTCTGGTAGCCCAACCCAGCGAGCGCGAGCCACTCGCGTGCCGAGAGCCTTCCAATTCGGGCCGAGGCATCATCGTCGCCGAGGTGCGCCATGCAGACGTCGAACCAAGGGCAGTCATTGCACTCACGAATTCGCACGGGTTCAACGAGGGGTAGCGGGTCACTCGATGAGCCGGTGCGGGAACGGGCGACGGTTGCAATTTCTGACCGAAATGTGAACTCGTGGTCATAGCGCTGCATCGCTGACCGGAGTGTGTGGCCATCGTCATTCGACCGGGAGAAGGTCTTGTAGATCGCACGGTCGAGGTCGTGCCAGAGGATTACCGGTCCGCCATCGAGTAGGTCGGTGCCAATGATTCCTGCCACCGGAGCAATATCTGGCGCGCGCCCGCAGGCCTCGAGCATTCGCCAGTAGTGAGCCAGTTGCAGCGCGTCTCGTTCTTGTCTTCGTCCTGTGAGATCGACATCAGGAAAACGATCATCGAATGAGGGTGCGCCGATCCGCGACAAGACTGCGGCGGGCGACGAACCCTTTGCGTTGGTCAGCACTTTGTGGCTTTTGATGTCGACAGGGACATACATCGCGGGCTGACCCGGGGTCGAGTTCATTCGCAACAGGACATCTGGGCGCCCACGACGACCCCCAACGAGGTCGCTGGGCAGTTGCCCGCCCAGGATTGCCGGCACCCCGGCGGCCATTGCCTCATCAGTCGCAGTGATCAGCGCTGAGGCTTGGAACTCACGAGCGCTTAGGTTCGCATCGCTGACGTTGAGAACACTGAAATCAATGCCGCTGAAGTCAATACAGTCACCGCCGAGAGCGTCG
>CAUJEJ010000064.1 GCA_963169255.1 Actinomycetota bacterium
GGTTGGGACAGCGTTGTCAGTTGCAGTCATGGAGGAAAAGACTCCGGGGTGGACGTGGTTCTCGTTGCGGACACAAACGCCCCTTGTTCGACCGTTGGTTCAGACTTCGCCGCATTCGAGGAGCAATACCTCGACGGAAACCCTGCTGGAAGAACACGTGACCTGCTTCGGTGAGGAAACGCAGGACATCTGCAATCTACGAGCTTAGCCGATATCACGCCAGTACCCAATAGTTGGGCCTGCCAGAACCGCTGATGTGGTCGCCACCACTTCAGATTGGGTAGAGCAATTCGGATTGGCGGCGAGTTTCGCCGGGGATCTGCCAACCAGTCCACACCCGCGCGCTTACGCTTCTGCTCGGAGGGTCGATGAGCACTAGCGAGACAACTCGCGGTTCCACGCGCGCGGCGATGCAATCGCCAACAGTGCGAGGTGCCGCGTACGTCGCTATCGGCCTGGGCGTTGGTCAAGCGCTGGCTTACCTCCTCAGCCTTGCGGCCGCGCGATCACTCGGGCCGGAAGACTACGGAATCTTCGGCTCAATGCTGGCGATCATGCTGGTCGGCAGCGTCCTAGCCCTTGGCATCCAGGCGGCTGGAGCCAAGCGGATCGTGCTCGACCCGGTCGCAACCAGAAGCACCGTTGGTCTGGGCGTCCTGCACTTCGCACTGTGGTCTGGTGTCGCGGTCGCAGCTGCGACCGCCCTCGTTTCTCCCCTCATCAGTTCACTCCTCCACCTCGATGGCCTCGTCACGGTCCTACTGGTTGCAGCGAATCTCGCGCCAATTACCTGGATGGGTGGACTCCTCGGGGTCTCTCAGGGCCGGGAACGCAATGCGCGCCTTGCGCTGAGCTACGCGATCATGGGCGTTGGCCGCGCGATAGGCGGAATCGCTGCCGTCATCCTCACCAAGTCGATCGTTACGACCCTCACAGCAATGGCGATCGGGACGTTCATCGCCTTTGGGATTTGTTGGCTGCTTGCCAGTCCACTCGTCGCGAAGCCACCGAAACGACTAGCTGGTTTTCGGATCGACGTCGTTCATGCGACGCACGCCCTCTTTGCACTCTTTGTGCTGACCAACCTCGACGTCCTGCTCGCGCGCCACTATCTGCCGGCGACGCAGGCGGGCATGTACGCGGCCGGCGCCGTGGTTACCAAAATTGCGTTCTGGCTACCGCAGTTTGTTGCAATGGTTGCCTACCCTCGGCTCGCTGATCATAGGCGCGCAGAAACCCTGACTAAAGGCGCTGCCGCGGTCATCGGGATCGGCGTGATCGCCACTGGATTCGTTGCACTCTTCCCCTCATTTGTCGTGACCTTCATCGGCGGTTCGGCATATGAGGAACTCGTCAGCGAAGTGTGGATCTTCGCCGCGATTGGGTCAGCCTTTGGCCTCGCCCAATTCCTGCTCTACGGTCAGATCGCGGCGAGCAAACGAGCCGCCATTGCCGCCTTGTGGGTGGCTGCCGCCACCCTGGTCGTGCTCGTTTCGATCTTCCACTCCTCAGTGCTGCAGATCGCCGTCATTGTGCTTCTGATCGCGTCCATGTTGGCAATCGTTGGCGTGATTGAACTTCTGTTCGAACGTCGGTCCGAGGCCAAGGAGATAGCCCGTGTTGGGTAGTCAGTCGGTGCTACGACGGTCCAAGAAGCATGTCACCGATCCACCGATCCGCGTGGTGGATCCTGCACAACCGGTGGCCGCGAGTGTGGAGGACATCTCACGCGCGATTCCGCTGGCTCCCGTTCGTGGCGTGCTTGCTGACATCAATCTGACGGGCGCGCTCGACGTCTCGAGTAATTGTGGAGGTCAGATCCTGACGAGCGGAGGACCTCTTGCGGACCCCGCTGTCATCTCGATCGACTGGGAATCACGGACGGCGTGGGTCGCGGCGGGTGCGACGTTGGCAGCGATCAGTGACGACCTACTCAACGCCGGATGGAGTCTAGAGAATCTTGGTGGGCCGTCAAGAATCACCGCAGCGGGTGCGCTCAGCCTTGGAATCAGCGGGCCCTTTGGAACGCGTAGCGGGTCCATTGACGCCTTGCCAAACAAGATCCAGTTTGTTGACGGACGAGGCGAGCGGCGGCAAGTCGTCAAGAAAGGCACCGACGTCTCGAATCTCTTGGCCGTCGTTGGTGCGCTCGGTTTGACCGGGATCCCGACCGCCGCGCAGGTGGCCATCCGCCCCGTCAGCTCTGGCTGGATGCTCGTAGATTCGCGCCGCTGTGAGACCTTCGAAGCGGTTTGCCAGGCCCTCGAAGCACCATCCCCGGAGAGCTACGCGTACGCCCGGATCGACCCGACCGGGTTCGGTTCGCAGGCAGGTCGCGGCACCGTCGTCGTTGGACGTCACGCCAAGGTTCTGGAACTCCCCGAAATTCGTCGACCCGATGCTCTGACCTACGTCGCCCACGCACCGAACAAGGCAGTAGCCACGCTTCCGCTCAAGGTCGGCAGCCATTCTGGAGCGCGCGCAGTTCAGGGGCTCGCACATCGAACAACTGCCCCCCTGCGCCGGGATCAGCTTGTTCCGTTGGCCTCCTTCTTCCATTCGACGGCCGATGCAAGAATCGAGAGCAAGCGCGCGACTGGGTCGTTGACTTATGAATTCGCTGTGCCGACTCACAAGGCGGACGTCATCGGTGAGTTCTTGTCCCGACTCGCACAACTGGGGGGTGTGGGAGACCACGCGACCTTGCAGCGGTGTGTGCGATCAGTCTCTGGGCCGTTGTCAATGACCGTCACTGGATGGCTGTTCTCCATCGAACTCGCCAGCGATGTCCCTGGCCTTGGCCGCATGCTCGACGAATGGGACGAGCGTGTCTGCGCGGTCGGCGGGCAGGTACTCCTTGCGACCGACGCACGAATCCGCCCTGAAATGCTCGCGGCGATGTACCCAGGCCTAAGCCGCTGGGAGGGCCTACGGGACGAACTAGATCCGGGCCGGCACTTCTGTTCAGACCTGTCGCGGCGGTTGAAGCTGTGATCGACGGAGTGGGAAACGTTTCCAGTGTGCTTGTTGTCGGGGCCGACAATCAACTGTGCCTAGCCACTGTGGATCGCCTCGTCGGTCCACGCCTTGCAGAGGTCTACCTACTCGACAGTTCGAGCCTGTCATTGAGCCGCGGTTCCAAACGGGTGCGGGAATTCGGAATTCCCAACGTCAGTGACATTGCCTACCGAACAGGCGATTCCGCATCGCTTCGGGAGATCATCGCCGAGTTGTTTGCGAAGAGTGATATCGACGTTGTCCTGATTGGACCGATGCCGCACCCACCAAGCTCAGTGATGGATACGCCGAGCTCGACTCAGATGAGCGATTCACTGCGGCGCGGGCTGATGGACACGTCCTTGTTGGCAGAACTTTGTGCGCAGGCCATCACGGCACAAGGACACGGCGTCCTGTGCCTCCTGACCCACAGCCCCTCGAAGAAGGCAGGCAAGCGCACCGATCAAGACCGCGAATACTGCGCGAGCATGGCAGCGTTCAACCTACTGGCTCCAGCGATTGCTGAACAGGCTGCTGGCAGCGACTGCAGAGTCGTCTGCGTTGCGATCGATCCGGCGAAGGATCCACACGCCTTCACCACCGAATCAGCACGCCGCTCGACGCTGAGCCCCTTGGACGCGGCGAGCGAAATCGCCCCGGTGATCGTCTCGCGACGCAAGCGCAAGCCCTATGAGGTTGTTGCGTTGCCGAGCAGCATTCGTGGCGCAGCAGGAAAGCTACGACCCACCCGCTAGCACCGACACCGCGAGTACCAGCGCCACGAGGGAGTCAGTGCGCAGCCTCGTGCCAGCTGTGACCAAGCCCGATCGATACCGACAACGGAACGGTGAGGTCAGCAGCCTTCGCCATCTGGTCCCGCACGAGTTCGCTCACCTGCGCTGACTCGCCCTGACCCACTTCGAGGATAAGTTCATCGTGGACCTGGAGCAGGAGGCGAGAGGTCAAGTTCTCGGCGCGAATCGCTCGGTCCACGTTGAGCATCGCCACCTTTACCAAGTCGGCTGCTGAACCCTGAATCGGAGCGTTGAGCGCCATTCGTTCGGCCATCTCGCGCCGTTGGCGATTGTCGCTATTGAGATCCGGCAAGTACCGGCGGCGACCAAGAATCGTCTCCGTGTAGCCAGTCTGTCTGGCCAGGTCAACGGCGTCGGTGAGGTAGTTCGAAACTGCCCCGAAGCGCTCGAAGTACTTCTCCATCAGGCCGTTTGCTTCGCCAGCCGAGATACCAAGTTGCTGCGACAAGCCGAACGCACTCAGGCCGTACGCGAGGCCATAGCTCATCGCCTTGATGCGTCGACGCTGCTCGGCGTCAACATCTGCAGGATCGACACCAAACACCTCGGCAGCCATTGTGGAGTGAAGGTCTTCACCCGCAACGAACGTCGCAATGAGCTTCTCGTCGCCAGACAGGTGAGCCATGATCCGCATCTCGATTTGCGAATAGTCAGCCGTAAGCAACGTCTCGTAGCCTTCTCCGACGACGAAGCCCGCCCGAATCCGTCGGCCCTCTTCGGTGCGAATCGGGATGTTCTGCAAGTTCGGATCCGTGCTGCTCAGACGTCCGGTCGCAGCCACGGTCTGTTGGAACGTCGTGTGGATCCGGTGATGCGAATCCGCAAGGGGCAGCAAGCCAGCGACCGTTTGCCGAAGCTTGGTGACCTCGCGCCAGCGCAGCAGCACGACAGGTAGCGGATCCTCGCTGACCTCGGCAAGCCACTGCAATGCCTCAGCATCGGTCGTGAACCCAGTCTTAGTCTTCTTGGTCTTCGGCAGCCCTCGCTCGCCGAAAAGGACTTCCTGCAACTGTTTAGGCGAGCCGAGGTTAAAAACGCGCCCAGCGAGTTCGTGGGCAGAGGTCTCGGCGCCCGCAATCTCTGTGGCGTACTCGGCCTCAACTTGTTCAAGGTAGGCGATGTCGAGGCAAATCCCGTCGCGCTCCATTTGCGCGAGCAGCGTCACGAGGGGTAGTTCCACCTCGCTCAACAATGCCTCACCACCTCGCTCAACGATCAGTGCATCAAGGACTGCGCTGAGTGCCAGAATCGCTCGCGCAGCAGCCGCGAGTGCATCTCGGTTCGCTGCGCCGTCATCGACGTCGAAAGTCAGTTGCCCTCCGGACCCATCAGCGGTCGGCAACGTTGTGTGAAGGAATCGTTCGACCAGATCCGAGACGGTCAAAGCTCGTTGCCCCGCGAGTACAAGGTACGCCGAGAGCTCGATGTCTGCGGCCAACCCGGCAACTTCAAGCCCTCGCGCACCGAACGCCAGCATCGCTGCCTTCGCTGCGTGCATGACCTTGGCCTGTGCGGGGTCACTGAGCCACGTTGCGAAGGCAGCGTCGTCTCCTACCCCGAGTTGGGCAGGATCGAACCAGATCGCATCTCCCCCGGCAGCCGCGAGCGCGACGGCCTGAACCTCCCCAGTGCCTGCACCAGAGGTGCCATCGAAGGCCAACGCAAGAGGCGAGGCATCCTCACCTGTGTGTGCCGCTAGCCACGCGGCAAGTTCCCCTTCTGCTGCACATCGCGTCAACTCACCGGCGAACACGTCGTCAGCTGATTCATGCGACGTGGGCACTGAACCACCTTCGGCGGCGATCAGGTCGAACAGTCGGTCCCGGAGCACCTTGAATTGCAGTGCGTCAAAGACTTCATGGACCTGCTCAACGTCGACAGGGGTACGTTCCAGATCGGCGACGCTGGCAGCCAGCGGAACGTCGCGAACAAGCTCAGTGAGTTCGCGATTGCGACGCGCCTGGTCGACGTGCTCGCGCAGGGCTACGCCAACCTTCCCGCCGACCTTCTCGGCATTCGCCAGCAGGTCGTCAAGTGAGCCATATTCGCGAATCCACTTCGTCGCGGTCTTCTCACCGACGCTCGGGATATTGGGCAAGTTGTCGGACGGGTCGCCACGAAGGGCGGCGAAGTCGGGATACTGCGCAGGGGTGAGCCCGTAGCGCTCCTCAACCTCTGAGGGTCCCATCCGCGCGAGGTCGGATACCCCCTTCTTCGGATACAAGACCGTCGTCTGGTCGCTCACGAGCTGGAACGCGTCACGGTCACCGGTGAGGAGAAGAACATCGAAACCCTCAGCGACTGCTTCGGTCGTCAGAGTGGCCAGGATGTCGTCGGCTTCAAAGCCATCGACGCGTAGCGAGGTGATCTTCATGGCCTCAAGAACCTCAACGATGAGATCCACCTGGCCTTTGAACTCGCTCGGAGACGCTGACCGATTGGCCTTGTATTCGGGGAACAGTTCGGTCCGAAACGTCTTGCGCGAGACGTCAAAGGCAACTGCTAGGTGCGTGGGCTTCTCGTCACGCAAGGTGTTGATCAGCATGGAGGTGAACCCATATACAGCATTTGTCGACTGGCCAGTGGTCGTTGAGAAGTTCTCGACAGGCAGCGCGAAGAACGCACGATAGGCCAGGGAATGGCCATCAACGAGTAACAGTTTGCGGTCCTGCTGCGGTTGCGTCACGCGCCCGATCCTAGGCTGGGCCTATGACGACGCCGAGCAGCGAATCCCCCGATCTCGACTTGATTGCCAAAGCCGTCCTTGACGGAGCGAATGCCGCCGTCGCAGGCAGCCTGATGGAGCGAATGGAGATCACCCTCGATGAGGTGAGCCCGAACCGAATCGTCGCCTCGATGCCCGTCGCCGGAAACACCCAGCCATACGGTCTCCTCCACGGCGGCGCGAGCGCCGTGCTCGCCGAGACAGTCGGTTCGGTTGGTTCTGGCATCCATGCCGCGGCAATCGGAAAGATCCCGGTTGGCATTGAGTTGTCCTGCACGCATCACCGCGCGGCGAGGTCCGGACGAGTTCGCGCTGTTGCGGTTCCCCTGTCGATCGGTCGGACGCTGGCGACCTGGCAGATCACCGTGAGCGATGACGACGATCGCCTCATCTGCACGTCCCGCCTCACCTGCATGCTGCGAGAAGCGCCGCCCGGTAGCTAGTGGTTCGGGTTGGCCGCTAGGTCGACGCGTCGCCCTCGGCATCAGCAATGACTGCCGCCGCGACCGCATCCATCGACATCCGGCGATCCATTGCAGCCTTCTGCAGCCAGCGAAAGCTGGCCGGTTCATCAAGCCCAAAGCGAGTCTGCAGGATTCCCTTCGCCCGCTCGATCGCCTTACGGGCAGCGAGCTTCTCGGCCAAACCACCGAGCTCAGCAGTCAGCGACGCGCGTTCGGCAAAACGGGCTCGGGCAATCTCAATGGCTGGACGCAGATCTGTCGGGTCGACGGGCTTAACCAAGAACGCCATGACACCTGCCGCGTTCGCCCGATCAACGAGTTCCGGCTGACTAAACGCGGTCAGCATCACGATCGCGGTGTCACCGATTGCGGAGATCTGTTCCGCTGCGCTGAGTCCATCAAGCACCGGCATCTTAATGTCTATGAGTGCCACGTCGGGCCGCAACTCTTGGACCAGTCGAACTGCGGTCGCGCCGTCAGCTGCTGCCCCGACCACGTCGTATCCGAGTTCAGTCAGGATCTCTTCCAGGTCAATGCGGATCAGAGATTCGTCTTCGGCCAGAACAATGCGGGTTCGTTCACTCACGCGGCTTCTCAGTCGTCTCGGGCGCGTGTTCGGTGGGCGGTTCGTAGATCATGTCTATGTCGGCGATGTTGCGAGCGCGCAGGAGGTCAGGGATCGCCATCGCCTGGTACGCAGTAACAGTGCGTTCACCCCTGGTGCGGCCGACGAAGGCGACTGCCCAGTGCCCGAGGGTCGTGATCTGCTTGGTGAAACCAACGAGGTACATGATGTGCACGAAGAGCCACATGAGCCAGGCGATGAAGCCGGTAATTTCAATCTTGCCCATCTTCGTCACAGCTCGGAAGCGCGAGATTGTCGCCATGCTCCCCTTATCGAAGTACTTGAAGGCGGGCTCATCCGCGCTTCCCTGCAAGCGGCGCTTGATCTGCTTCGCCGCAAACTTGCCACCCTGCATCGCGACCTGCGCGACGCCGGGATAGTCATTGAGACTCGCCATATCGCCGATGACGAAGATCTCTTCATGGCCGGGCAAGGTCAGATCAGGATTGGTCGATATTCGGCCACTTCGGTCCACCTCGGCCCCGGTTTGGTCTGCGAGCATTTTGGCCAGTGGCGACGCAGCCACTCCCGCCGCCCACACCTTGCAATGCGCCTCAATCGTCTGGACGTGCCCGTCTCGATCGGTCAGCTCAACAGATCGGACATCCATGCCAGTCACCATCTGGCCAAGCATGATTTCGATTCCGAGCTTCTCAAGGGCATTCTTCGACTTCTCGCCAAGGTTCGGCCCAAAAGCGGCGAGGACCTGATCGCCGCCGTCAACAAGTACGACCCGCGCTGCGCTCGGAGTGATCTTTCGGAAGTCGCGCTTTAGGGCCCTATCCGCGAGCTCGCGAATCTGACCGGCGATCTCCACTCCGGTTGCTCCTGCGCCGACCACCACGAAGGTCAACCACTTCTTGACTTCTTCTGGATCATCGAGAAGTTCAGCGACCTCGAACGCACCATAGATGCGACTCCGCAGCTCCAGCGCGTCGTCAATGCTCTTCAGGCCAGGAGCGAACTCCTCGAACTCGTCATGGCCAAAGTAGGACTGCCCCGCTCCAGCAGAGACGATCAAACTGTCGTACGGCGTATGGGTGACGTAGTCACCAACGTGGTGGGTCACGATCTTGGATTCCACATCAATGCCGGTCACCTGCCCCAGGAGCACCTTCGTGTTCTTCTGCCTGTTCAGAATCTCGCGCGCTGGCGGTGAGATCACGCCTTGGGAGAGAATCCCAGTCGCAACTTGATAGAGCAGCGGTTGAAACAGGTGCTGGACTGTCTTGTCGATGAGAGTCACCTCGACGGGTGCCTTTTTGAGGGCCTTGGCGGCGAATAGTCCCCCGAACCCTGAGCCGATCACGACGACCCGGTGAAGTCGCTCTAGCTCACCCGTTGACTCAAACTGCTGCTCCATAACGGGAATACTCCCCACTTATCACCGTGGTTGCAACGGCTCGGAGGGGTTTCAGCGCTGACTGGGCAGTGCTGGTTGGTGTTTAGGACTGTCCGTGGAGGTTGAAGCCGGCGGTCCACAACTCGTTCTCGACACCCTCGATCGTCAGCCGCCACATGTAGCGACCAGGATTTAGCGCAAGCGGAGGAACCCCAATCGCGACCGGCACTTCAAGCGGAATTCCCGGAATTGCGCCTGGCGGGCGGCCGACCTCGATCTGCCCACCCAATTCAATTCTGGCCGTTGAACCGTCCGGCGACGGCAGGTCCGTTACGCCGTCAGAGGTCTCGAGGTGCAACGTGTAAGGGATTTGGGTGTTCGCCTGGTCCCACGGAACGTAGATGAGCACGGCGAGAGACGTGGAAGCTCCGACAGGGATATTCGAGATGCCAGCTCCCGAAATGAAGAGCTTGTTGCCCGCGACCTGCGCGTGATCGCACAGCAATACGTGTGCCTGCATCTTTGTCTCCTCAAGTCCTTCGCCACGGTAGAACGGACACGCGCAACGACTGAACGTCACCGTTCAATACCTCCATGAGACTCATTCCCATGAAGCAAGAGGCACGCGTCTGAACTCTAGGCCACGCGGAATAGCCCGTGCGGTGGGCATAGCGACCCAATCAACCCTGGGCAGACGGCAAGCTCGCTCCCTGTCGAAGGTGAACGTCAGACCCGAGGCACATTCTGTCGCCATGACGTTGGTGAAACGCGGCAACCTGTGGCACGAGGCAACTCCGACCAAGTGCCCGGAGGGTCACGTCCTCGGGTCGGGGCGGGTACTGATCGGCTGGAATGGGTCGAAACGCACGTACTGGTGCCTGACGTGTTCCCCAGTCAACTAGTTGGTAGTGGTGGCCTCGGTGGGAGTCGAACCCACACTGGGACGATTTTGAGTCGCCTATCTCTGCCGGTTGGATTACGAGGCCGTACGTGCTCGGAGCAAATTTACACCGTCACGTGATGGGTTAGGGCTCCAGGACCAAATGATCCTTGATGTCGTCGATTTGACCGAGCACCCCGTTGACAAATCCAGGCGATCGATCCGTCGAGAGGTCCTTGGACAGCGCGACGGCTTCGCTGATCGCTACACCCGACGGAACGTCGTCAGCCCAAAGCAATTCCCAGACTCCGATGCGCAGCAGATTGCGGTCCACTGCAGGCATTCGCTGCAGCGGCCAATCCGCAGAGTACGTCGCGAGCAAGTCATCAATGCGAGTCTTCTGAGTCGTTACACCGACGACCAACTCACGGGTATACGGGTTCATCGGACCATCTGACTGCGCTTCGAATTCGTCGAGCGCCACGAGCGGATCGACTTCTCTCAGGTCTGCTTGAAACAGCACGTCGAGCGCACGCTTGCGCGCTTTTGTTCTGGCAGCCATCAGTTAGCTGTTTACCCGGCTGATGTACGAGCCATCGCGGGTGTCAACCTTGATCTTCTCGCCCACATTGAGGAACAGCGGAACGCTGACCTCAGCGCCCGTCTCAAGGCGCGCGGGCTTGGTCCCGCCGGTCGAACGATCTCCTTGCAGCCCTGGTTCGGTGTACTCGATCAGCAGTTCAACACTCGCAGGAAGCTCCACATACAGCGGCGTTCCTTCGTGGACCGCCACGTTCGCTTCCTGGTTCTCGAGGAGGTACTTCGCACCGTCTCCGAGCGTCGCTTCTGACACGAGGATCTGGTCGTAGGTGTCTGTGTCCATGAACACAAAGTCGGTGCCGTCGCGGTATAGGTATTGCATCGACCGCTTGTCGACGGTTGCGGTCTCGACCTTCAAGCCGGCGTTGAATGTCTTGTCGACAACCTTGCCGCTGAGGACGTTCTTCAGTTTCGTGCGAACAAACGCACCACCCTTGCCAGGCTTTACGTGCTGAAACTCCACCACGGTCCACAGTTGGCCGTCGAGGTTGAGCACGATGCCGTTCTTCAGGTCGTTCGTTGTCGCCACGATTCCTCTTTCGTTCGTCGGCTGCTTAGCCTATGCGTGCTAATTCACGCGGAAAGTTCGTCAAGATGGTCGTTGCATCAGCTGTCACGTGGCAGGTGTCCTCAATCCGGACACCGAACTCCCCGGGCAAGTAGACCCCTGGCTCTATCGTGACAACAGCACCGTCGCAGATCGTACCGGCGCTGGCTTTGGAAAGCAGCGGCGACTCATGGATCTCAAGCCCAATGCCGTGGCCGAGCCCATGGGTGAAGTACTGCTCGAGGCCAGCATCGGAAAGCACCGCGCGAGCGATCGCATCGAGTTCAGCAACCTCAACTCCGACCCGAAGCGCTTGTCGCGCCGCAGCTGCCGCGTCGGAAACGGCTTCGTGCACGGCACGTTGCCGGTCGGTGGGTGCGGAACCAACAATGAACGTTCGGGTGCAGTCTGCGTGGTAGCCGCCGACGCGAGCACCAAAATCAATCTTGAGGATGTCCCCGGCAGCGATCACCCGATTGGTTGGTTCGTGGTGTGGGATCGCAGAGTTGGGCCC
>CAUJEJ010000065.1 GCA_963169255.1 Actinomycetota bacterium
ACGAATCTTGGTCACGCGGGCGGGTTACCGTGGGATTCTCAGGCTCAAGCGTGCCGCCACCAGAGGAGTCTTTTGCCATGTCTATGCCCCCAGGCTCACCTACCCCGCCAGCCTCCCCGCCGAGCAGTGGTCCCGACGGACCCCCACCAAACAACAGCGTTCCGGGCAACAGCAGCAGCTTCTGGGACGGCGAGGGCATGAAGCTTCTCGCCGTGGTCGGCGCAATCTTGGGTGCGATGGCGTTGCTGGCTGGATTGACCCTCACCGGCGCGCTCGCGGCTAGCGCCGTCAACTACGACGACGGCGGCCGATCCAAAGCGTCACGAGGCGGCCCGCACAACGATAGTGGCCAAGGCCGTGGTGGCCGCGACTTCGGCAACCCGGGCGGGCAACGTGACAATGGCGGGCTAGGCGACCTCAGCGGACTTAGCGGTTTGCGCGGGAATCTTGAACTGTTCTCAAAGTTCCAACACGGCGATGTTGTGGTGACGGGTCCCAATGGTCAGCCAGAAACGAAGCGAATCGCGCGTGGAACAATCGGCGCCGTCACACCGACAAGCGTGAGCGTGACGTCGGCGGACGGCTTCGTGACGGCGTACACCATCAGCGCAACCACCACTATCATGATCAACGGCCAAAGCGGGGCAGTTGCCGGACTCGCGGATGGTCAGAAAGTATCTGTTATCGGCACAGTCGCTGGCACGACAGCAGCCGCCGAACAGGTCATTGCTACTCCTGCGTAGCTGCTAGTCCGCTTCCAGCCACTCGTCGGGGTGACCGATGTTAGACGCCGCAGTCGCTCCGCGACCTTCACCTCGCTGCCACGCTTCTTCAATCACATCGAACGCCTCGTCGACGGACCTGACCCAGTGAGCGTCCGCCGCTGCCTGATCACGGACCATTTTCCGTTCAACCAGACCATCAACGAGATGGCGAAGTTCAACAAAGTCACCCCACGGATCGAGCACAACAACTGGCTTGAGGTGCATTCCCAGGTTACGGCCGACCCATACCTCGAGCAGTTCCTCCAGCGTGCCGAGCCCGCCGGGCAGCGCGAGGAACGCGTCGCTGTGCGCGTCCATCAGCGCTTTTCGCTCACGCATATCTCGGGTGACGATGAGTTCGTCGGCGTTTAGGTCGCCCACTTCCCACTTCATCAATTGCTCCGGAATGACACCGGTGGTGTGACCTCCGTTCGCGCGAACAGTGCGCGCGAGCTCACCCATCGTGGAGATGCCACCGCCACCGGAAACCAAGCGCATCTGCCGCGAACAGAGCTCGCGACCAACCGCTGCTGCCAAGTCGTGGTAGCGCTGCGAGATGAGTTGGCTCGATGAAAGATAGACGCAGACGGCGCGCTGGTGCTCTCGCGAGGTTGCCACTGCTAGCTGCCACGTGTCTCGTGAGCGCGCAGGTGTTCCGGCGCGGGTGGTTGGTGTTGAGCGCGGGCGTCAATCACGATCTGAACTGCCTCCGCTGGGTCGTCAGTGACGTGCAAGTACTGCCAGTCAGCGTCGCTGATCTTTCCTGAGCCCGCAGCCGCACTGCGAAGCCAGTCAACAAGGCCCCGCCAGTACTGCGTACCGACCAGCACCACCGGGAAGCTGGTGATCTTCTGGGTTTGGATCAAGGTGAGGGCTTCAAACATTTCGTCCAGCGTGCCGAATCCGCCCGGGTAGACGATGAAGGCTTCCGAGTATTTGACGAAGCACGTCTTACGGACGAAGAAGTACCGGAAGTCGATCCCAACGTCCACCCACGTATTCGTGAATTGCTCGAACGGTAGCTCGATGCTGAGCCCAACCGAGACTCCGTTCGCCTCGCAGGCACCGCGATTGACGGCCTCCATAATTCCGGGTCCGCCGCCGGTGATGACCGCAAGTCCAGCATCGGCTAACTTCCCGCCGGTTTCCATCGCGCTGAGGTACTCCGGGTCCGATCGGTCAGTCCGGGCGCTACCGAAGACCGAGACGGCGGGTCCCAGCGTGGAGAGCGTGTCGAACGCCTCCACAAATTCGGCTTGGATTCGGAGTACGCGCCACGGGTCCGTGTGAGTCCAGCTGTCGGAAGGTCGCGTGTCGAGGAGGTGCTGGTCCGTCGTCGCTTGCGGGATGCTCCCGCGGCGAAGTTTGACGGGGCCGCGAACGTACTCAGGCTTGGGATCTGAAGCGGGGACGGGCATGAGGCAACGCTAACGCCGCACCCGGCCCACGGATGAAGACGCGCGAAATTTTCTTTCACGGATCGGGAATATCGCATTGGGAGTATTGTTCTATTACTTGACGCATCAACAAATGACGCTTCAAGTAATGGCTACTACCACTAGCGAAGGGCAATTCCATGACTGACTTCTCCGCCGCCGCAGGCACCTGGAAGATCGACGACACACACACCACCCTCGGATTCTCAGCGCGTCACGCGATGGTCGCCAAGGTTCGTGGACGGTTTACCGACTTTGAAGGTTCGTTCACCATCGATGCTGACTCCCCTGCAAACTCGACGGCCAATGTGACCATCAAGACCGCGAGCATCGACACCCGCAACGCAGACCGCGACACTCACCTCAAATCAGCGGACTTCCTCGACGTCGAGAAGAACACAGAATTGACGTTTACATCCACGAGCATCAAGCACACCGACGGCAATGACTTTGTGGTTGGCGGCGACCTCACGGTCGGCGACGTCACCCACAACGTTGAGGTCGAATTGACCTACGTCGGAACCAGCCAGGATCCCTGGGGCGGAACACGAATCGGTTTCGAAGGTTCAACCGAGATTTCGCGCAAGGACTTCGGGCTCACCTGGAACGTCGCACTGGAGACCGGTGGCGTCCTCGTCGGAGACAAGATCAAGATTGAGATCGACGTCGAGGCCGTCAAGCAGTAACCCACTACCCCCGTTTGGTGAACACGCCCGGCTGGCCGGACGCGTTCACCAAACGGGGAAGGGTCGCACCAAGCTGTGTGACCGGGGGGAATACTCGGCCCGTCACTGGCCGCAGAGCCAGCTGCGAAGCGCTGCTTCGCAACGATGTAGCTCCGCAATCGGGACAAACTCGTCCTTTGTGTGCGCCAGTGACGGGTCTCCGGGCCCGAAGTTGATCGCCGGGATCCCGAGCGAGCTAAACCGCGCGACATCGGTCCAGCCGAATTTCGGGTGCGGTGCCTCGCCAAGAATCTCGATAAAGCGCGCCACCGAAGGATCACTCAAACCCGGAAGGGCACCTGGCGCGTTGTCGTCCACCGCCACGTCAAAACCCGCGAAGACCTCCGTCACGTGGGCGATCGCCTCTTCGGCACTCCGACTCGGCGCATACCGGTAGTTGATCGTCACCGTGCATTCATCCGGGATGACATTGCCCGCTACACCTCCGCGGATGCCTACCGCGTTGAGGCCCTCCCGATAGACCAAGCCATCAATCTCAACTTCGCGCGCCTGATAGCGAGCCAATCGCTCGAGGATCTCGGCCGAATTGTGAATCGCGTTGATCCCCATCCACGACCGCGCGCTGTGTGCACGCTCACCCGTCGTCGTGACCTCGATCCGCAGCGACCCTTGACAACCCGCCTCGACTCTGGCGTTGGAAGGCTCCATCAGAATCGCAAAGTCCCCTTCCAGCAGTTCTGGGTGCGAATCCGCTAGCTTCGCCAGTCCGTTGAATTCACCGGCGACTTCTTCACATTCGTAGAACAGGTACGTCACGTCGTACACCGGCTCGATGAGCGCTGCCGCGAGATGCAGCGAAACCGCGACACCACCCAACATGTCGCAGGCACCTAAGCCGTATAGGCGCTCGTCGCGAACTGTGTGGGGCAAGTTCGAATTCGCCGGCACGGTGTCGAGGTGTCCGCCGATCACAATTCGCTCGGCGCGACCGAGGTTCGTCCGCGCGACGATCGTGTTGCCCACCCGGGTCACACCGAGGTGGCTCTGCAAGCTCAGGGCTCGCTCGACCGCGTCGGCAATACGTTGCTCATCAAACGACTCACTCGGGATGTCGATCAGAGCTGCCGTCAGCGACACCAGATCAGCGGAAAGGTCGAGGTCGTCTGCCGCATTGAATTCCACGCAAGTACCGTAGCCCGAGTGAGCCCTTCAAACCCACAACTCGTATCCCTGCCCGCGTCCGGACTTGGCCTCGCGTCCTATTCAGGTGAGGACATCCTCGATGTCTGGTACCCGAACCCGACGCTGACTGCCGAACCGACAGACGTTGCCGACCTCGGATCGGGCATCGGACACGATCCAGTCCGAGACGTCAGGACGGAGACCATTCGGACGGTCATCGCTGATCTTTCTGCGCCTCCGACCGATGTGGCTGACGTGTACCTGCGACTCCACTTGTTGTCACATCGATTGGTTGCCCCGCGCACCATCAACCTCGATGGAGTCTTCGGGCTCCTTCCGAACAACGCATGGACGAACCTCGGCCCCATACCGATCTCAGCAATCGAGGACGCTCGGCTGCGCGCTCGCAGCAAGGGTGCATACCTGACTGTCCTCGGGGTCGACAAGTTCCCGCGGATGACGGACTACGTGGTGCCCTCAGGCGTCCGAATCGCTGATGCCGACCGCGTGCGCCTCGGCGCCCACCTCGCCGAAGGCACGACGGTCATGCACGAGGGATTCTGCAACTTCAACGCTGGCACCCTCGGGACCTCGATGGTTGAAGGACGAATCTCCGCCGGAGTGGTTGTGGGCAATGGGTCCGACATCGGCGGCGGCGCGTCAATCATGGGAACACTTTCTGGTGGCGGATCCGAAGTGATCTCGGTCGGCGAAGGCTGCCTGATTGGCGCCAACGCTGGCATCGGCATCTCACTCGGGGACGGCAGCGTCGTCGAGGCGGGGTGTTATGTGACCGGTGGCTCGAAGGTGAGCTTGCCTGGCGGAGAAGTGGTGAAGGGCAAGGAACTCTCTGGCGCCAAGAACCTCTTGTTCCGCCGCAATTCTCAAACCGGCGCAATCGAAGCCGTGAACCGCGATGGCAGCTCATGGGGCGGCTTGAACTCGGTGCTGCACGCGAACTAGCGCGGATATTGTGACGGCAGGCGTGTTGGCGGGACTCACACCACCCCTCGACGGCAAGCCGCTGCGCTGGTCTGTCGGGACCCGTCCGATTCCGGTCAACCAATGGCTAAACGTTGATTCAACGCGACACGACACGATGCGCGCGAAGGATGCAGTGCTCGATCGCGACACTGCGGGATCAGTTATCACCACACCCGCTGGGGTACAGGCCAGCGACGCACTTTTGGCTGCCATCTGTGATCACCTGACTGCGTGGCATAGCGTCGAATTCGCTGTCACCAACGGCGAGGTAGTCGACCTCGAATCAGGCCGCCGCACCCTTGTAGATCGGACCAAACCACTCGAAACCGTGGCGCGAATGCTGCCGCAGGACTTCTGTGTCCTAACCCCGTCTGCCGACACCTGGCGAATGACTGCCGCAACCGTCTGCTTCACCTCGCGGTGGAACCTCGAAAGCAAGATAGGGCTCACCATCGGCGAGATCCACGGACCTGTGCCGGGGTATGAACAGCGCGTCGCCCATGCCGTTGACCACGTGATCGGCCGTATGGACGACGGCAGTGTGCTGAAGCGAAGTAATTGGACGCTGCTCGATACGCCTGAACTGCACCTTCGCGAACCGGCCCGCTCAACTGCGCCGACGACAAACATCGAGAAACTCCAGTGGCTTCGGGTCGAGCATCAGGCGCTGCGCCGATTCACAAACCCCGACGCGCTCATCTTCACGATCGACACCCGCGTCCGCCACATAGGTGACGTGCCGAGCGTGGACCGTCAACGTCTACGAGAGGCCGTCAGGACTGCACCAGCGGACATCGCCGCATACAAGGCGTGGCCAGTTAGTACGTAGTTGCACCGCAGGTGGCTTAGTACGCGCCGGAACCCTTGAGTACCGCGCCAGCAGTCTTGGCAGCGATCTTTGCGTCGAGGCCAAGTGACCACGAATCGACGTACTCCAAGTCCAAGTCGATCCGGTCTTCCCAGTGGATCTCCTTGCGGCCGCTGATTTGCCACATTCCCGTAAGACCAGGCTTGGCCAGATGCACACGTTCACCGTTGACTGGTAGGTCGTGAAGCTCGGTTTCAAGCACCGGACGTGGGCCCACAAGCGACATGTGCCCAAGGAAGACGTTCAAGAGTTGGGGCAACTCGTCAATCGACCAGCGACGAATGAACGAGCCGACTCGCGTGATCCGCGTGTCGTTACGGTAGCGCTCGAGGATTCCCTCGTCCGTTGCGCCGAGCACCTCAGAACGTTCGAGGTGCGCGTTCGGACGCATTGAGCGGAGCTTGTAGAACGGAAAGAGCTCGCCATTCTGGCCGACGCGGGGCTGGATGAAGAACGCTGGACCTCGCGACTCGACCTTGACGGCGACCGCAAAGAAGGCGATAACCGGCAGGAACACAACCAACAGCGCGGCAGACGCGACGATGTCGAACAGTCGCTTCACTGCGCGCGGACCCATCGCCTGGTGGGAATGATCGACCTCAATGACAATCTCGTCTGCAACATGCTGCAGACTGACTCGACCGGTTGCATAGCTCTTCACGCGTGACGAGACCAGCAGCTTGATGTTGTGTGATTCGAGCGCCCACGCCAGTTCGCGAAGCTCCGTCGGCGTCGCCGGCGTTGCCGACGAGATCATGACGGTTTGTGCCCCTTGAGCAATCGCTTGTTCGGCGATCCGCGACATCAACTGGGTCTGACCAAGCGAACTCGGATCGATAGCTCCGACCAACTCGAATCGACCATCGTCGAGCACTTCGCGCGTCAATGTCGCCCGGTCACGACCTGGAGACACCAGCAACACGTTTACTCGCGCAACTCCTGCCGATCGCAGCGTTCGGAGCCTCCGAATCGAGGCATAGCGCGCGAGAAGGAGCATTGGCAGACCCAGCGCGAGGTTCCAAAGGACTTGCTCTCGGAATGGCATTGTCGAAAGCAACAAGCCCAGTCCGGCCACCACACCGAACGAAATCGCAGTTGCTTGACCGATCCGCTTCACGCCTTCGAAGCTGTCGATGTTGGCCATAGAGAACGCGTGGCGCGCTGCAAGCGTGAGCGCCCACAAACTCGTGAACACCGCAGCCGTCAGCAAGGGCCTACCGCCGGAATTGGTTTGCCCGACGATCAACGCCGCGACGCCACCAGCAATGACAAGGATGAGAAGTTCGAGCGCGACCAACTGCCTACGGAACTCGCTAAAAGAAGTCTCAGCCGCAACGGAACGAGGCGTCACCTCATTGCGTGTGGTGTCCGACGGCGCGAACGCGCTGCCGAACAATGGCACGTTGTCGACTGACATGTATCCATCCCCCGATGAATCGCACAGCTAAGCCTCACGGCCCGCTGCTCTTCCCCCAGTTCCAGCCCCCTCGGCTGGCATCGCTCAAACGTCCGACCGCTAATCCCCAGCAGTTGGTGTTCACACGAACTTCTTTTAGAGTACGCCTCGACCTCAGCCAATGGAAGGATTCTTCCCGGGTTCGTCGCGGGAAATTCCGCACAATTCCGCGGTTTCGTGGCGCTCGGTAGTGCGGTGATTGCACTGCGCGAGCATGTCACTCGTACGGGTGAATGGCTTGCCGCTGATTGCTCGGGTCAATCTGCGAGCGCGCGATTCGACGGGCACCCCGAGTTTTTGCCAGACTGACACCCGTTCGCACCACCGACGACCCAGCGGAAGAGGATTTCACGTGGCTCACGAGGGCAAAGTCGTTGGATTCGCCCCCGGGGTCTTTGACGTGTTCCACATGGGGCACCTCAACATTTTGCTGCGCGCTAAGGAGCACTGTGACTACTTGATCGTCGGAGTGGTGACCGATGAACGAGTGGAGGCGGTCAAGGGCAAGACCCCGATGATGCCGCTGGACGAACGTCGCGAACTCGTTGCAGCGCTCGACCTTGTCGATGAGGTTGTGGTTGATGACTCCGTCGACAAGGCCGAGATGTGGGAGAAGCTCCACTTCGACGTGATCTTCAAAGGCGACGACTGGCGTGGCACCCCGAAGGGCGACCAACTTGAGGCAGGAATGACAGCCGTCGGCGCCAAGGTCGTGTACTTCCCGTACACCCAGCACGTGAGCAGCACCCGCCTGCGCGACCTCATCAACAAAGCAAACGCCGGCGAAACGCGAGTCGCTGAATCACCCGAAGTCGAAACACCCCAAACCGAACAGGCGGTTCGTGACTGATGCGTATAGCGATGGTTGGAACTCGCGGCGTACCGGCCGCGTACGGCGGCTTCGAAACTGCCGTCGAAGAGATTGGCAAGCGCCTCGTCGAGCGTGGACATCACGTGATCGTTTACACCCGTGTTGACGACCGTGAGACTGCTCCACGTGAGTACCTCGGGATGGAACTGGTCCCGCTACCCGCTGTGCGGTCAAAGGCGCTCGAAACGTTGACCCATACGGCAAGTTCAACGGCACACGTGGTTGCCAAGAGTAAGCCCGACATGGCCTTCCTGTTCAACGCCGCGAACGCGATCTACCTGCCTGCATTGCGCGCAAAGAAGATCCCAGTCGCCACCCATGTCGACGGTCTTGAATGGCAGCGCACGAAGTGGGGCAAGGGTGGCCGGGCGTTCTATCGCAGGAGTGAGTCCTTTGCGGTGCGCTATTCGGATGCTCTGATCGCAGACGCTCAAGGCATCGCCGACTACTACGAAGCGGAGTTCGGCGCGACGACTGACCTGATCGCATACGGCGCCCCGATCCTTCCCGGGTGCGATACGAGCAAACTCGGCGACGATCTGGAGTACAAGAAGTTCCATGTACTGGTCGCACGGTTCGAGCCGGAAAACCATGTGCGCGAAGGCGTCGCCGGATTTGTTCAAAGCGCGTCGCCCTACCCACTGGTCGTGGTGGGTGGTGCACCCTTTGCAGCCGAATACACCCAAGAGATTGAAGCTCTTGCAGCCCGCGATCCACGGGTTCGA
>CAUJEJ010000066.1 GCA_963169255.1 Actinomycetota bacterium
CGCTCCGGGTGAAGAGATCTACTGGTCGTTGGCGAATCCGGAGCTGTACACCTTGCTTAGCTGTGGCGTCCTGCTCGCCATCTTCGTTCCGCTCGCGGTCCGAAAGTACCGTCGTACGACCTCTCGCTAGTCGCACGCAAATGGGGCGTATTCGCCAACCAGCTGGTTGGTCGAATACGCCCCATTTGCGCGTTTAATGAGCCGCAGCGTCAACCAGCCGACTGCTCGACCTTCGTGATCTCGACGGACATCTTGCGACCATTCGGAAGTTCGTATGTCACCGTCTCGTCGACGAAGTGACCGAGCACTGCGCCACCGAGCGGTGAGGTGGGTGAGTACACATCGATGTCGGTATGAGCGGCCTCTTCACGCGAACCCAACAGGAAGGTCGAGACATCGCCGTCGGCGAACTTGACCGAGACGATCGTCCCGTGAGTCGCCTTGCCCTGTTCGGCGTCCGGAGGTGTGCCGATATTCGCGTTCTCGAGCATCTGCTTGAGCTGGCGAATTCGGGCCTCGTTCTTGCCCTGATCATCCTTCGCAGCGTGGTAGCCGCCGTTCTCCTTGAGATCGCCTTCTTCGCGCGCGGCCTCAATCTTCTTGGTGATGTCGGTGCGGACCGGTCCGGAGCGTTCCTCGAGTTCGGCAGAGAGCCGGTCGAACGCTTCCTGGGTCAACCAGGTCTCGGGTGCCTCGGTCATGACGGCCTCCAGGGTTGTGGTGGATTCTCGGTTCCCGGTGGGAACTGCGGGGTTGGCGCGTGCAGGTCGCCCGGTGTTGCACAGTCGAGTACTTCGGCTGTAAACCCTAAAGCGCGAGTCCCAACTTCGTACGTGACTTGGTTGTATTCGGTACCGGGCGGAACAGTCACAATCGCATATCCAAGATCCTGACGCACCTTGTCTTGGACCCGCACGATGCACTCGACACTGGTGCGAGCACCTTTGTTCACCTCGAACGTGATGCTCGTGTGGTCGGGAGCAACGGCCTCCCACGCCAGCAACTTCCACCGAACTTCGGGGTTGCCGATCCGGTACGCCGTCCATCCGCCCATTCCGGCGACCACGATCGCGAGCAGCACTCCGACCGCGATGGCCACGACAGACGTGCGGCGATACCCATAGCGATCCTGCAGTCGCGGCGGCAGGTCTTTGAGTTTGGTAGTAGACATTGACCCCATTGTCCGTCATGGGGGGGCGGCATGTTCTGATGGCCCGTGTGATGAACGAAATTGGCGCCCGGCTCTTCAGCACGGTCTTGGCAGCAGGTGATCCGAATCCGACGCCCAGTGGGGCTTTGTCGGCTCCGCCAGCCGAGATCGATACCAACAGTGTCACCGCGGGCCTCTGGGGTTTCCTGTCGTTCGCGTTCTTCATCATCGTCGCGACGATCCTGTATTTCTCGCTGCGTAAGCAGTTGCGCAGGGTGGACTTCGATGAGAATTCCCCCGAAGCCAGCGGTATCAAGAGCACTGACGAACCGACCAGCGCGCGCAAGTAGCCGTTCTATTCGCCGCTGCGTGACCGCAGCGACAACTGGCTGGGCACGATCACCGGGGTCTCACTGAGTCGAGCCGCGGCTTCGTCCGATGCGAGGTCAGTGCGCTGCCCGAGTTCCCAGCCAACCGTCGGCGTGGACCCCAATAGAGTCACGAGATCGGTGAACGGCATTGGCTCGTGCATGAGGAACCCCTGGCCGAGCCGGTACCCCATATTGAGCAGTGAATCGAGTTGTTCTTGAGTCTCGATGCCCTCGGCGATCACTTCCGAAAGGTGCATCGACTGGCTGAGCTCTCGAATCGCCTGTGCCAACCCGAAGTCGAAGTCGTTCGGTAGCCCAGCAACGAACTCTTGCGCCAGCTTCAGTCCGCTCACCGGCAGAGACCGCAAATACTGTAACGACGCCCAACCGGTGCCGAAGTCATCGATGAACACCGAGACGCCCAGCTCGGCAACCTCACGAAGCTGCGCGGCGGCGACGCCGTCGTTGGGCATCAGTACGCTCTCGGTCACTTCAACAACAACCCGCTGGGGATCGACCCCGGTTTCCGCGAGAAGGTCTCGAAGCACCGCAGCGACGTCGTCAGATTGCAACTGGCGTCCGGAGATATTGAGCGCAATCCTGCTGCGTTCGTGCCCGGGGCAACTCAGCGCCCAGCTAGCGGCGTCTCGCAGCGCGCGCTCCATCACGAAGCGACCGATCTCGACGATGGAGCCGGTGCTCTCGGCTAGGCCGATGAACGTGCCCGGGGCCAGCTCGCCCCGGGTCGGGTGCTGCCAGCGCACTAGCGCCTCGGCACCGACGACAGCCATCGAACCCAGGTCCACAATCGGCTGGTAGCTGACGGTGATTTCGCCACGATCCAACGCGCCGCGGAGCTGATTCGTCAGCGATAGGCGCTGCACCGCGCTGTCGTGCATGTCCGTATGGAACATCGCGACTTGACCCTTGCCAGCAAACTTGGCGTCATATAGCGCGATATCGGCATCGCGCTCGACGTCGGCCGGATCAGCAGTGCCGTCGCTGACCGCGATTCCGATGCTTGATCCGATGACGATCTCTGTGCCGCGCAGCGTCATTGGCTGGCTGAGTTGTTCCAGGACGCGCTTGGCCACCGCATCAGCATCTTCGGCCGACCGAGCACTTTCGAGGATCACGGCGAATTCGTCGCCACCGAGGCGTACCGGGGTGTCGCCCTCCCGCATGCATTCGACGAGCCGATCCGCAACGACCCGCAGGAGTTCGTCACCGGCTGGATGGCCGAGGGAGTCGTTGATGTTCTTGAAGTCATCGAGGTCGATCATCATGACGGCAAACGTCTTGCCAGATCGTCGACTTCGGGCAGCGGCGCGGGCGAGTTCCTTTCGGAACACCGCCCGGTTGTTCAGCCCGGTGAGTTCATCATGGAACGCCTGGTATGCGAGTTGTTGTTCAAGGACGTATCGATCGGTGACGTCGTGGTGCGTGACGACGTACTGTTCTTCGGCGGCGAGCCACGAAATATCGACCTCAACGCGACGATTCGGAACGGGTGCCGTCTCGGTTGTCGCGGGGCGCACGATGTCGCTCGGGAGGTCAGAGGGACGTGCCCGGGACATCACGAGGTCGCCCTTGGCTTCACCTACTGCTCGTGCCCGTTCGAGGAGTCCACGCGCCAGCGCGGGGTCTTGGAACAACTTGGTCCACGAGCTCGCCAAGACGTCCGTGGGTGACTGTTCGGTGAGGTCGCGAATCGCCTCCGTGACGTAGCGGATCTTCCCTTGCTCGTCGACCAGGGCGATGACGTCACTTGCGTTGTGCAGGAGGAGTTGGAGGCGTTCGGTGGTCGCGCGTTCGACCACTCGACGGGATAGCGCGAGGCGCTCAAGTGCCATACCGAGGCTCTGACCCAGGACCGCTAGTGACGCCTGCGCCGGGGACGAGACGATCTCGGGGGAGTCAACCACAAGTCGGCGAGCCGGTTGGCTGCCCGGAATCGACACCACAGTGCGATGGCGGACAGAACCGTTTGGGAGGCGGAACCGGCCGCCGAATGGGCCAAGGCCCACAGAGGCGAGTTCCTCTGCGGTACCGAGCAGGCACGTCACCTCGTTCTGTTCCACGAGGCGCGAAGCCCAGTCTGAAAGTCGACCGTTCACTTCGCTGAGGTCGGCGGCCCGCATCAGTCCCGCGTTGATTTCACGCAGAACGTGTTCGCGGTGAACCGCGTCGCGGTAGCTCTGGATAAGCAGGTTGACGCGCAGGATGAGCAGTGCGGTGAGCACCAGCGTGAGAAGCACGAAGACGCGGCTCGTGGTGAAACTCGATTCCTTCGCTCCAGAAACCAACAGCAGCACGGGCGGAACCAGGACGCATAACGCCATGAGGGTGAGGACCCGGGTGCGGGCCGCGACGCCGGCATCGATATCGGCCGCGGGTGGGCGGTTCGCCGTCGAATCCAGTGCGGCGAGCGTAGACACCGCGAAGAAGATCATGCTGAAGCCGAAGATGAGATTGCGCCCGAGCTCGGGGTCGATCACCTGCACCGGCAGGAATTCGGCGAGCCCGAGCCCACCCGCGAAGATCATGGCGATGAAGCCAACCGCGAGGACTCGCGAGGCCCGGTTGACGGACCGTTCGGTCGAGAACCACAACCGAACAGTTAGCGAGAGCAACAGGACATTCAGGGCGTCGAAGAGGAGGAGCCCCATCCGCTCCGCGGTATTCAGCGCGGGGTCTGACCAGAATGGGAAGACAAGGAAGTCTGTGGCAACCATTGACGCCGCTACGAACACGATCGCGGCATCGACGATTCCGCTGGAGTCTGCCGCGGTGCGACGGTGCCGGTTGACAAGCAGATAGGCGGCAACGGTCAAGAGCGAGAAAACGATGGTGAGCGAGATTCCGTACGCGACGGACGTATTGCTCGCGGTGCGCGGAGAGATCGATGCTGCCGCTCGAATCCCGTTGATGAGGACTGTGAGCGTCATTGCGGCGGCCACGAGCAGCCACGCGGAACGTGCGAACACCCGGCGGCGCCCGGCGACCACCGTCACGATCGCCGCGCTGCCTAGTCCCAGGCCAGCCCAGATCAGCTGACTGAGCCACGGACTACCGCGGGTCGCGTAGAAGGCGATGAACCCCACGATGCAAAGCAAGACCCAGGCGTTTCGAGCGTGCGCTTGCTTCACTGGGCCTCCTTCCGCAGGTCGCAGTTCGCAAGGACATTGATGGCTAGATCGTCCCGTAGTCTGGCTCGATTCGCAGCGCAAAAGGCGTGGTTCGCCCCACACATTTTTCGCGGTGACGTACCGTTGACTCGTGTTCCGTTTCGCTGCATCCCGCCGATGGGTTCCCTGGCACGTCTTCTGTGCTGCGGTCGTGACATTCATGGTGTTCGCCGGTATTTGGCAGATGGAAGTCGCATTCAACGATATCTCTGCCGACGGGACCAGCGGTTTCAACGCTCGCAATCTCGTTTACGCGCTTCAATGGTGGATCTTTGCGGCCTTCGGAGTCTGGTTTTGGTTCCGCTTCCTGCGGGACCAACGCGACGCTGAATTGCACGAACTTGAGGCTGCCGCACTCGCCGCTCCGGAGCAGACCCACGATATGACTGCCTCGGTGGCGGCCGAACCTGAAGCAGAAGCTGTGGAATTGATTTCGCTGGACGACTCAGCAGACCGTCGGCGGGCACGCGCTGCGCAGACGTTGGCTACTGATGCCGACCAGGCGGACGACACCCATCAGTCGGTCGAGGCGGGCCGCGAATCAGAATCGGAAGGGACACGATCGTGACTGGTGCACTTACTCGCTACCGCGTGATGGCGTGGGTCACAGGTGTCTTCTTGCTCATCATGACGATCTGGCTGATCGTCGGATATGCGTTCCTCGGCTACGCGGATCCTGGCGTCAAACCGTCGCTGTACGTCCTCGCGTGGACGGGCCACGGTTGGCTTTACTTCATCTATCTGATCGCCGCCGTTGACCTGACATTCCGGATGCGGTGGTCAATCCTTGCCACGATCTGCATCCTGCTGGCCGGAACCATTCCGTTTGCCTCCTTCTTCGCCGACAACTGGGTGACGAAGAAGGTCCATGCGCAGTTGGCGACACTTGCCAATCCTGCGGCGGCCTCTGCTTCCCCGGCGGACCAAGTCACCTAGCCGTCAGCGCGGTCTCGGCTGAACTGGGTGATCGACAGCAAGTTGGAGTCTGGGTCGCTGAACCAGGCAACACGGTCGCCGTTGGGTGCGAGCCAGATTCCTCGCTCGTCCTGGTTGAATCCGTCGTACCGATGAAACGCGACTCCACGACTCCCCAAATCGGCGGCGACCTCATCGACTGTTGTCACACCCCAACCGACAACCGTGTGGTCGGCCCGCGGAGGGTCGGCGACTGCCGTTAGGCGGACCGTGAAGCCGCCAGCGTCGAGTGCGCAAAAGCCATCGCCGCAGTCGATGACGCGCAGTCCCACGACGTCGGCGTAGAAGTGCATGGCCCGGTCGACGTCGCTCACTGGGATGAAAGCGATCGCCTGGCTTTCGCGAAGCATCGGCGGCCACCTCCTTCACTGATCCGTCGTGCTCACTCAATGATGAAGATCAGGCTCGGCCAATGCGCGGCCGTGTCACACAGATGCTCAAGTCGGCGGGTCTGCTTCGGCGGGATCGGTGGGGTCCGAGTCGCCCTTCTTTGCCGTTGAGGCACGCATCTTGCCGAAGGCGAGAATTGCTCGGACACCCACGCCGATCAGTGCGATGTTCACCATCATCTGAGCAGTCACGATGACCCGTGCAAGGTCATCGTTGGGCGTGATGTCGCCAAATCCGACGGTCGAGGCGACGGTGACCGTGAAGTAGAACGCGCCGATGTGGGTCAGCGGTTCAGTGAAGTACGTGGGGTTCAACGTTGACATCGAAAGGTAGAGCGCGGCGAAGCCGAACAGGTAGAACGTCACTGTGAGCACTGCAACCTGCGCGGCACGAAGCTGTGGGTAGTCGTCGTTCATGATTCGACGGACCGACAAGAACGTCAGCACGACAAAGACCATGAGCATCGCAAGGAGGACCACGAAGGGGTGCAGGTCTGCCTCGCTGTCGAGCGGGGCGAACGAGTAGATGAGTGCCAAGATGAGCACCCCGGCAGTCACGCGCACCAGCGCTTGCCGAACCCGGCGTCGTTTGTATTCGGGCGCGAGGTCGACCAGCCTTTTAGCAGGCTTTGCGTTCTTCGAGTCCGACGTCATCGCCACTTCTCCACGTCTGCCAGGGAATGCGCCGCAGCGGCTTGGCGGTGCACGGCGGAGCATACGCGCCGCGGGGGCGAATACTCCCACTCGATCGAGGTTCGGGCGAATGGTGGTCGGAACCTGCAACCGGACCCAGTAGGGTGCCAGTATCAATGCCGACACACGATCACGTCGCGCGAACGCGCAGGAAGCTGGTGAACCGCAATGACGACCGCTGGGTTTATTGCGAGCTGGGTGCTCTTCATCATTGCCGGATTCATCTTGCTGGGTAAGGACATCGGCGGCGAGAACGGCAACAAGGTCGGCGGCAGCATCTTGATGATCGTTGTTGCGTTCCTGACCAGCGGGCTCGTCGCCGGTTTGACGTTGTTGGGCTCTGCCTAGTCCAGATCGCTCGCTCTCCGGTAGTCGGCGAGCGTGCCACTACTCCCGGGATCCCTGTACTCCGCGGTGTCGCTTGGACGTTCCTAGAACATTGAGTTCGCGTTGGCGGCGGTCTGTGGGACTACCTGTAGGACGTCCCAGTGTTCGACGATCTTACCGGCGGCATCAAGTCGGAAGATGTCGATTCCGGCGTAGTCATCATCGCCGGGCCACTCTTGGTGGCAATGCAACACAACGAGGTCTCCCTCGGCGATCACCCGCTTGAACGTGACGTGCTTGCCGGGATACTCCGCGGCCATCCTCTCGAAGTACTCGATGAACGGGGCCTTACCGTCTGCGACCTCTGGGTTGTGCTGGGTGTACGACTCACCTGTGTAGAGCTCGATTGCGCGCGCCGGCTCGCAGTGGTTGAACATCAGATCGTAGAAGGCCGTGACAGTTGCCTTGTTCCGTTCCAAGTGCGGATCCATGTGCTATTTCCCTTCGTTGTGGGGTTCCTAGGTGACGTCGAAGTACTGGCCAACCGGCGGCTCGCGCAATAGGGCGATTGCCGACGCCACTGCATCTGCAGGAATGTCCCGCGCTGCGGCTTCGTGCGCCGACACCGACTCCCACACCTCGTAGATGACCGTGAAGTCGGAGTCGGTCTGGGAGCGCAGCGCGTTCACCGAGATGCAACCCTGCGCGCCACGAATGGTGTTGGTGAAGGAGGTGAGCAGCTCGTGGAGCGCGTCGCCTTGCCCAGATGTCGCGTGGAACTCGTTGATTCGAGCAATCGTCATGCGCGCAGGTATATCAGCTTGTGGTTTCTCCGAGGTAGAGCTCCAACTGAATTCCATCGGGGTCTTTGAAGTCGATGAGCGTGAATCCAGTTCGCGGGGTGACTTTGATTCCCGAGTGGTCCACGCCAGCTGCGTCCAGGCGTCGCGACCATGCTTCGAGTGCCTCACGGGAGGCGACCGCGAACGAAAGGTGATCGAGCCCGGGTTGACGCGGATCGAAGCTCGCGTTCGAATCGGTCGCGAAGTGTTGAGTCAACCCGAGTATGACGCCGCTGGGGTGCGCGACGAGACATCGATCGAAGTCTTCGGTATCCCAGCGAAACAGCACCTCGAAGTCCAACAGATCGCCGTACCACCGGATCGCGCGATCCAGATCGGTCACGGTCAGCACAACATGATGAATCCCCGCCAACTTCGCTTCACTCATGACCGAATCCTAGGCCGCGGTCGGCAAGCGTGCGTGATTTATGTTGCTCCACCACACCTATCACGCACGCTGCCTGAAACGAGCGACTTCGCTTTGGCACAATGGCTTGCAAGCGGCCATGTCGAACGGAATCTCCAGGAGATTCAGCACGTGCGCGACCTGGTCAGCGGCGGCGCACGGGTATTCGTGAACATCGACCCAACCGAATCGCAGTGTTGGCCGGCCGGATACCAGAGCGGCGTTGTCCCGGTTGAGGTCTCGGAAACGCCCAGTTGCGTCAGCGTGGCCCACTCGTCCGTCGAACTCGATCAATAGCTTGCCGATGACCCGGTCGCGGATCACTGATCGTCCACCAATGTGCTCGCGCTGTTGCCCGAAACCGACGGGAAGGCTGTGCGCCTTGAGGATCCGATTGACTCCTGCGACCTCGATGGACGTTGTCAGGCCATCACGGTGCTCGGTGAGTAGCGCCGTTAGCACCTTGCGGTGTTTTACCCGTTGTGTGGCGAGAGCGCCTGCGAACGCGTCGAGTTGCACTCGGCCACTTTGCAGTGCGCCCCCGACCAGGTCGAGCGCCTTAGAAGTACTCAGCCTGTTCGAAACATGGAGTAGCGCGATCTGTGGAACTAGCGCAGGCGGGAGCCCGCTTGGTGAGCGTGAAACGATGGGCGCGCGGGTTCGTCGGACGGAGATCTCAGGGACGTGACCGTTCTGCCAGTTCGGAACGACCACCTCGATGGTTGATGTGGATGATCGGACTCGCCATGCGTGAAGCGCGGATTCACCGTCGAGCGCGGACCGGTCGCCGCAGCGCAGATGAGCGGCCCACCACCGTGCCTCGATCGTGAGGATGCCGGTGGACGTCGCATACACGCCCTGATGAACCCGTTGCCATCGATCGGCGTTCAATTGCGCGCGAATCATGTTCATGTCCCAGCCCATGAACCCGATGAGCTGTCTGTGGGACAGCACGCCTTGCTGCGAATTCGACGCGGCAACGGCTTGTTTGTGAAGTTCGATTGATGTCGGCATAGATCAACCGTGCGTCAATGCAGGAGTGCCCGCGGTGCTGTGCGTGAATTGTGTGGATATCGCACACCTATCACGCACGCTGTTGAAAATTTACACAAAAGCAGAGTTCAACAACTCATATGTAGCGGACGGCCAATTCGAATGTTTGGCTCTAGTCGTAGGTCCGATATCGGGCGAGACTGGGGGCAGTGGCCACGCCAAGACTTAGGCCATTCCGCGATAGATGGAGGAGTAGATATGGGAAACATCGACAAGGTAAAGAACTCTGCGGAAGAAGTTGGCGGCAAGGTTAAGGAAGCTGGCGGCAAGGCAACCGGCAACGAGGACCTTGAGAACGAAGGAAAACTTGACCAGGTCAAGGCAGACGTGAAGCAGGTTGGCGAGAAGGTCAAGGACGTCTTCAAGAACTAACTGTCTTCACCAACTAGCCGTCTTCAAGAACTGAGCGCGGGCCCGGTCCACGGGTCAAACGAAGGTGCTGGCGTCAATGACGAATCGGTAACGAACGTCAGACGCCAGCACCCGCTCGTATGCAGTATTGATTTCATCGGCGGAGATGACTTCTACGTCGGCCCCGATGTGGTGTTCCGCGCAAAAATGCAGCATGTCTTGGGTTGCCGCGATGCCACCGATCATGGACCCCGCGAACGATCTGCGACCGCCGAGCAGAGAGAAGACGTTGACACTCATTGGCTCGGCTGGTGCACCGACGTTGACCAGCGTCCCGTTCACAGCGAGGAGCTTGAGGTAGGCGTCAACGTCGATGTCAGCGCTCACCGTGTTGACGATGAGATCAAATGAGTTTGCCAGGTTCTTGAATGTGTCAGGGTCACTTGTTGCGTAGTAGCGATCGGCGCCGAGTCGAAGACCGTCCTCCTGTTTCTTGAGGGTCTGGGACAACACGGTTACTTCCGCGCCAAGCGCATGGGCAATCTTGACGCCCAGGTGGCCTAGGCCACCGAGCCCCACGATGGCTACTTTTTTGCCAGGTCCGGCGCCCCAATGTTGCAGCGGCGAATACGTGGTGATTCCTGCACACAACAAAGGCGCAGCTTCAGCGGAAGCGATTCCGTCGGGCACTTTGAGTACAAAGTCCGCGTCCACCACGACGTGCGTCGAGTAGCCGCCTTGGGTTGCGGTGCCGTCGCGATCAGCGGAGGCGTAGGTGAACACCGTTCCGTTGAGGCAGTACTGCTCATCGTCGTTGCGGCAGTTGGAGCACTCACGGCAGCTATTCACCATGCAGCCGACCCCAACGCGATCGCTGACCTTGTGGTTGGTCACGTCGGCGCCGGCTTCGACAACCGTCCCAATGATCTCGTGGCCCGGTGTGACGGGGAACGGCTGAGGACCCCAATCGCCCCTAACCGTATGGATGTCGGAATGACAGATTCCCGCGTACTCAATCTTGATGAGCACATCGTTGGATCCGACTTCGCGTCTTGTGACGGTGGTAGGGACTAGCGGTTCGCCTGCTGCGGGCGCTGCGTATGCATTGACGAGCATGGGAGGAGTCCTTGTCTCTTCGATCCTGCTGGAACGACGGCACTGTCGATCAGGCTAGCTGAATTTGAGCCTTCGCCGTCTGTTGCTGTACTTGCGGCTACCCCGAGCGGTGGGTCACTTGGGGGTAGCGCCGGACTTAGGGGATGGCAGGGGAGAATCGGGTTGTGACCAACCGCCTTGCCGAAGCGACTTCGCCGTATCTGCAACAACACGCTGACAACCCGGTCGATTGGTGGCCGTGGTGTGACGAGGCGTTCACTGAGGCGAAACGCCGCGATGTACCGATCTTTCTGAGCATCGGCTATGCCGCCTGCCACTGGTGCCACGTGATGGCGCATGAGTCATTTGAGGACGAATCGACGGCAGCGCAGCTCAATGCCGACTTCGTGAGCATCAAGGTCGACCGTGAGGAACGCCCGGATGTCGATGCCGTCTACATGGCAGCGGTCCAGGGATTGACCGGCCACGGTGGTTGGCCGATGACGGTTTTCCTCAACAGCGAACGCAAGCCCTTTCATGCCGGGACCTATTTCCCGCTTGAGTCACGCGGCGGGATGCCGTCCTTTCGGCAGGTGCTGACGGCTGTCACCGATGCTTGGGTAGAGCGTCGAGGAGAGATCGATCAAGGTGCTGCGCAGATCGTGAACGCACTGGAGGCGAGGCAAGGAATCGACTCCCAGGACAACGCGATGTCGATCGATCCGACCAAACTCTCTGACGCGCTCACGATCGCGTTGCAGCGCTTGGCCCACGACTTTGATCCGGTGAACGCCGGCTTCGGAACCTCGCCGAAGTTCCCACCATCGACGGCGTTGGAGTTCCTCCTGCGGCACGCGAATAGGACCGGCGCCACAGAAGCGCTGAGCCTCGCCGAGGCAACGTGTGAAGCGATGGCGCGCGGCGGCATCTACGACCAACTCGCTGGTGGCTTCGCACGGTACAGCGTCGACGCACAGTGGGTCGTCCCTCACTTCGAGAAGATGCTGTACGACAACGCCCAATTGCTCCGGGTGTACGCGCATCTCTACGCCACCACCGGCAGCGCGCTAGCCGGACGTATCGCAACAGAAACGGCGGAATTCCTGCTTCGCGATCTGCGGACTGCTGAAGGCGGGTTTGCTTCAGCACTCGACGCTGATGCCCCCGCCGAACCTGGGGGCGTTGCGCACGAGGGCATCAGCTACGTGTGGACTCCCGAACAACTCGTAGACGTGCTGGGCGCGGAACGCGGCGAGAACGCGGCACGGATGTTCGGCGTGACGAGTGCCGGAACCTTTGAAGCCGGCGCTTCCGTACTGCAGTTCTCAGCGACCGGCGAAGCCCTGGCATCGGCGACCGTCGGGGCCGACTTCGAGGAGTGGCTCGAACAGGTGCGCGCAGACCTCCTCGCGGCCCGCAACCTGAGGCCGCAACCGATGCGCGACGACAAGGTGGTCGCGGCATGGAACGGCCTCGCCATTGCTGCGCTCGCTGATGCGGGTGCCGCGCTTGATCGTCCGGACTGGATTGACGCCGCGGTTTCCTGCGGTGAGCTCATCCTCGACGTACACGTGCCCAAGGGAAGCGGGAGTCAGTTGCGGCTTACGCGCACTTCGCGCGACGGCGCCGCGGCGACGAATGCGTCGGGCGTCCTTGAGGACTACGGTGACGTCGCGGAAGGGTTGCTCGCGCTCTACCAAGCCACCGCGGACCCACGCTGGATCAACGCAACGAGTGGACTTCTGGAGACTGTGCTGGTCGAGTTCGTGCGCCCGCAGGGAGGCTTCTTCGACACCGCGGCCGACGGCGAGGTGTTGATCGTCCGGCCATGCGATCCCACCGACCAAGCGTCCGCAAGCGGCTGGGCCGCGGCGACGAATGCGTTGCTCAGCTACGGCACGATCATGGGCAGTGAACGGCACCTGCGGGCCGCTGAGAGCGGGCTGCGCATCGCGGATCAGTTGGCTCGCAAGGCTCCGCGGTTCGCGGGGTGGCTGCTGGCCGCCGCCGAGGCATGGCTGGACGGACCGTTCGAAGTCGTGATCGTGGGTGAGCGCCGTGCCGACGTTGATGCACTTGTTGCGGCAACGAAGGCCGCGCAGAGACCAGGTCTCATCGTCTTGTCAGGCCGGCCGCAGCCGGATGAGAAGTCGGGGCCGTTCGCGGATCGGCCCGAGGTTGATGACAAGGCGGCTGCCTACGTGTGCCGAGGCAGCTACTGCCACGCGCCGGTAACGACGGCAGCGGAGGTAGTCAGGCTGTTGGCTTAGCTATCGTCCGGGACGATGCGAACTGGGTCCAGGCAGGCTGCTGAGGCGGTTTGACCCGCGACGGAGAGCACGCCTACTTCAGCGGTGCGACACACCGCTAGTGTGCAATAACGCCGACGCCGAAGATGGCGA
>CAUJEJ010000067.1 GCA_963169255.1 Actinomycetota bacterium
AAGGTAGAGGCAGCGACTCGCACTCGATAGCCCGCGCTGATATCTGAGCGAAGTTCGTCGCCAAGAAGCTCATTCACGTTGTCGATGATTCGCATTCGAAACTCCGCCATACAAGGCGGACCGCCCTGCGCCGCCGAACTCATTGAGGACAACATCAACAATAGCTGCGATGTCTGACCGAAGTAACGCCAGCAACAGCGGCATTAGATCGAAGGGGTGTCGCCGCCCGCAGTATCGTCCGTTGGGCTGCGGAGTCGACCTGAAACGGCCACGTACCACCGGTTGTGGACGGTAGCCAGACCGTAGCGGAAGGTGTCAACCAGGTTGAGACAGGTTGGGTTTGAGTTCTAGGTAGGCGTGGCGGGCTCCGTTTCGGGTTTGTTGATCCAGACGGCATTGCTGATCTTCGGTGGCGTGGGCGGTTTGGTGACGAAGCGTTCCGGGTGTGCTGCGTAGGCGGCGTCGAGGGTGCTGGCTCGTTGCCGCCGGATCTGGTCGGCGGTGCCGTAGTGGACGCTTGCCGGGGTGTGCCAGCCGATGCCGCAGTGGCGGTGATCGTGGTTGTACCAAGTGAAGAATTTCTGGCAGAACCCGCGCGCGGCCTCGATGGTCGCGAACGTTCCGGGAAAGTCCGGCCGGTACTTCATCGTTTTGAACTGTGATTCAGAAAATGGGTTGTCATTCGGGACATGCGGGCGGCTGTGAGATTTGGTGACACCGAGGTCAGCGAGGAGAAGCGCAACCGGTTTCGATGCCATCGATGAACCCCGGTCGGCATGCAGGGTGAGCTGTCCGCGATCGATGTTCTGTTTCGCGGCGGTCTCCGCGATCAGTACCTCGGCCAGGGTCGCACGCTCGTGTGGCGCGAGCATCCAGCCCACGACATAGCGCGAGTGAATATCCAAGATCACATACAGGTAGAAGTACGTCCATTTTGCTGGCCCGTGCAGTTTCGTGATGTCCCATGACCACACCTGGTTTGGTGCCTCGGCGATCAGTTCAGGTTTCACCGATGCCGGATGAACGGCCTGCGCCCGGCGTTCCCCGTTCTGCCCCGCAGCGCGCAGCAGCCGGTGCATCGTGGACACCGAACACAGATACCGGCCCTCGTCGAGCAGGACGGCGTAGACGCTCGCTGGTGCCATCTCAGCGAAACGTTCACTGTTGAGGGCACCGAGCACCGCGGCACGTTCGTCCTCACTCAACGCCCGCGGTTGCCGCTTGCGCGGGCATGGGACCCGCGCTGGTGGGGTGGTTCTGCCACGGTAATGCGACGCGCGGGAACGGCCCGTGACCTCACACGCCCGCACCCGTGAAACACCAGCGTCAACGAGTTCACTGATCGCAGTTTCCATCAAGGCTTCAGCGTCGAGTCGGTGTCCGCGCTCTTGGAAAGATCTTCCAAAAGCGCGGAGAGTTTTGCTTGAACGTCAATCACCTTCCGCGACTGCGCGAGCTCGGCTTCTAGCCGCGTGTTCGCCGCCTTCAACGCCGCGAGCTCCTTGCCTGCCGTATCCGGTTTCGGGCCCGGACGTTTAGCCGCGAACGGTTCGCCCTGGCTGGCAGCGGCCTGGGCCTTCCACTTACCGACCAGCGAGGAATACAGCTTCTCCCTGCGCAACAGCGCACTGCGATCACCACGAGGTGTCGCCTCATACTCAGCCAAAATCTTCTTCTTGTACGCGGCAGTGAACGTTCGTTTCACGGCCCGCGCCGCGACCTCAGGGTCAGGTGAATCTTCCATCCTGCCAGCATCGTGCACACCAGCAACAGCAGTCATTTCCAACGACATGATCATCAACTCCCATGCCCTCAAAACTCACACATCAGAACAGCAACGCTGTCTCACCTGACGTTGACACAGAGGGTGCCCCCTTGCCGTCGCTTCCAGCGGTGTTCGTTGTTTGAGTTCCCATTCTTCGACTTCCTTTTCTATCCATTCAGGAGATCCGCTCAGTCCGCTGAGGCGGAGAGGCATAGGGAAACCGGGCTGGCGCACGCGCCTGTCTACGGTTCGCAGGTTGCGGTTCCACCGCTCTGCGAGACCCTGACGACCGATCATCTTTGCCACGTTCGTCGATATCGGCTGTGGATGAAACCCAACCCAACCAAGATTCAACGAGCGTCGCAGGCGCGCTGCAGCTACCCACATCGGAGCAGGTTGGACGCCATAAACGGAGATGGAAAGCGCTCCCTCGTGGCTGTCCGTCGACCCGCGTGCGTACCGAACGTGCGTAGTAGATCTGTAGTAAAGACTGAGGGGGTAGCTCAATTCCCTCGTGAAATCGTCATAGAGCGACCCCCTCCTAAGGGGTAGGCCGGGTGTTCGATTCACCCTCGGGGCACCTCACCACGTGTTTGGTGCGCACGCATCCGCGCCAGCGCCTTCCCGTCAACATCGACCTCAGGTAGTCACATTCACATTGACATGTCCGTCGACTCCCCAAGGTGCGTCGCGGATTGGCACGTGGGGCACCACCATGTTCGCCGCTGCTCCGGGGCAGTGCCTTGCGCAGCGACTCTGATCGCTGTCCCACACACTCGGCACGGTTGGCCGTGGCGCCCATAGACCCACAACGGATGCCGCGGATCACCCGTCGTCACACGCTTCGGCCCCTGCCGATTTGCCATCAGCAACTGATGCGCGTTCGCGACGATCGACGATAGTTCAGGCACCGCTGACACCGGCACCCATGGGTTCGTTCGTGCCAGGAAGCACAGCTCGCTCTTGTAGACATTTCCGATACCGGCGAGCACACGTTGGTCGAGCAACACTGAACCAATTTGGGCGGCAGGTCTTGCTTCAAGGTTCGCCAGTGCACGTGCTGGATCCCAGTCCGCACCCAGCAAGTCTGGTCCCAAGTGTGCGAGGCGCTTGGACGCTTCGGCTGGGCTGAACACATCAACATGGGGCAGCCGGTACCCGACCGCTGCGGCGGTTGGCGTCTTGATGACGGCACGTATCTGGTGTCCGGGGCCACCGCTCCATCGGTCTGACATTTGGTAGATCCGCCACGCGCCATCCATGCCGAGAGTGCTGTGGACAATCACCGACGGCGGTGAATCCCCGCCGTCCGCGACGTCAATGAGTAAGTGCTTGCCGCGGGATCGAACGCCGAGCACGTGCTTGGACGCAAGGCTGACTGTAGCGAAGCGTGGGACCCGGAAGTCGGTAGCGACAAGTTGGTGGTCGCGCAACTGTTCATCGAGCTGCCGGGCAACGCGCCAAATCGTGTCGCCCTCCGGCATGTGATTCAGGGTAGTCGCAGGGCCGATGATTGCTGCGTCGCACCAGCCTGACCCGTCGCAGAACGTCATCACGGCACCAGCGGAAGCGCACCGATACGCTGCGGGTTGTCGGCAGAGAAAGTAAGGCTGCAGCGCGAAGGATGGAGACGTCATGGCGAATGTCCACGTCACGAGCTCGGGCCCTGATAACGCGCCCGACTCCACGGTTGACGTGGTGGTCGTTGGTGCAGGGCTCGCTGGACTCGCTGCCGCCCGAACCCTGACCAAAGCCGGTCTAACCGTTCAAGTTCTCGAAGCGGCCACAATAGTCGGTGGTCGGGTACGCACCGATGTCGTCGACGACTTTCGACTCGATCATGGGTTTCAGCTCTACAACCCCGCCTACCCCGAAGGTCGACGTGTGTTCGACTACGCAAACCTTGACCTGTTGACGTTCACTCGTGGTGCACTGATTGGGCTCCCGGATCGAAGCTGGTTGCTAGCCGATCCCCGGAAGGAACCGTTCGCGGCGGGAGAGGCGATCCGGGCACCGGTCGGGTCACTGCGGTCGAAGCTGCGGTTCGTCCAGTACGCGCTTTCCCGCGAGCACATGAAGCCGGAATCGCTGATCGATCAAAGTGACTGCAGCTCACTTGAGGCTTTGCGGGCAGCAGGCATCTCCGACTCATTCATCGATACCGTGTTGCAGCCGTTCCTCGCGGGGGTCTTTCTCGAGGCTGACCTAGCGACTTCGCGGCGCTTCATGGACCTGGTTCTGCGTTCGTTTGTGCGGGGCACCCCCAGCGTCCCGGCCCGAGGCATGCAGGCCCTGCCAGACCAACTCGCTGCTGGACTCCCAGCGGGCACGGTGCGGACCTCGGTCTCGGTCGCTGGCATCAGCGGCCCGGATTCGCCGACCGGCTCGAATCCGGTTCGCATCGGCACGAATGCCGGAACGGTGAGGGCACACGCGGTGGTCATCGCCGTTAACCCGAGTGCGGTCGGCACACTGGTCGACGGTTTCACTGCACCTCAGATGAACTCCGTGACGACGTGGTACCACCGTGCGAGCCAGTCGCCAGCGGAACTGACTCGGGGCAAGCCCGTGTTGGTTGTTGATGGTCGCGGCGCGCAGCATGGCCCGCTCGTGAACTCGGTCGTCGTGAGCCACGCGGCGCCGGCGTATGCCCCGATGGGCTCCGCGCTAGTGTCCAGCAGCGCGCTCGGCGTTCACGACGACGTCGCCTCGGATGAATCAGCTCTGCGCCACGCGGAGTTCCTGCACCGGGTTCCAACGGCTCGCTGGGAACTTGTGGGTAAGTACGTGATTCCCGAAGCCCTGCCTGCAACCGCTGCCCCATTGAATGTCCGCAAGGAGGTGCGCCTTGGTAACGGCCGATACCTGGCCGGGGACCATCGCGACACTCCAAGTATTCAAGGAGCGCTCGTCAGCGGTCGGCGTGCGGCACAGGCCGTGATCGCCGACCTCCGCGACCGAAATGCGAGTAGTCAACCCTAGTCACCAGCCGCGCGGATTCGACAGGCTCGGTCGGTGATGCGCCAGTGGCCGGCGATGCTGCGAAGATTCCGGCATGCGGACTGTTGCTGGAATGTGGACGTGGACTGAGGACGTCACCATCAACGAGTCCTGGCCGATGGTGCTCTTCGGGGTCCTTGGCGTGCTTGTGCTGGTGTGGTGCTGGCGCCGACGCCGCAACCACAAGCGTTGGTACTTCTGGCCACTGCCGTTGTTGTTGCCCTGCTTACTCCTGATCGCAGGTTCCGCCGCAAACAACCACTTCGGGCTGTACGTCCGCCTCGGCGACCTCTTTGATCAATACCCATTCCCGACGGCGTCGGCCTCGACGCTGTCCGAAACCGCGGGCAGCTTCCCGCAGGGTGTCTCAGTCGCGACCCAGATCCCCGGTACCCAAAGCGGTGTCGGGATGCACCCTGCGTTCATCTGGCTGCCACCGCAGTACTTCGAGGAGCCAACCAAACGCTTCCCCGTGGTGTACCTGCTGCCCGGCTCACCTGGCACCTCCGCAGACTGGTCGACTGGAGGAAACGCACCCACAACCGGGCTAACGAACGCGCAGGCAGGGAACCCGGCCATACTCGTGTCCGCGAGTGTCGGGGAGAACCAACTCTCAGACACCGAATGCGTCAACGGCGCTCAGGGCAACTGGCAAACCTACCTGGCCGTGGACGTCCCGGCGTACGTCAATGCGAACGCGCGAACCCTCACCGGCAAGCAGAACCAGGCAGTCGCTGGCCTGTCGATGGGCGGCTACTGCGCGCAGGCACTGAGCTTGCGGAACCCCACCACTTTCGGTCTGTTCGGGAACTTCTCCGGAACCACGATGCCGACGTATGACGGTGGAATGCAGGCACTCTTCGGTGATCAAGATGACCTCACAGCAACGGTCAACAGCTACACGTCTGACTGGATCATCACGAATCAACCGGCCTCCCGATCCGTCATTGGCAAGGTAGTAACCGGCGCGCAAGATGACCCGGCGCTACTGCAGGACGAGTCCCAATTCGTGGCGAAGGCACAGGGGTTTGGGATGAACGTCTCGATGGTGCAGCCACCTGGTGACCACAGCTTCTACTTGTGGACCACTGCTCTCCAAATCTGGCTGCCGTGGGCACTCGAGCAGATGGGCAAACCCACAGTCATTGCTCCATAGCCCGCAGGGACGGAACGAATTGCGAACACCCAGCCCAGCGACGAAGGTTGCCCTATGGCGATCGCAACAAGCACTGACAGCGCGTACGTAACTCAGATCTCGTCCGGAGGATTCGACTTCACCTCCGACACCACATGGGCCGACCGTGGTGGTGAAACCGCACCTACACCCCATGACCTGTTGGACGCCTCGCTCGCCGCGTGCATCGCGATGACGGTAAGGATCGCGGCTGATGCACGGCAGACTGCGCTAGATCGCGTGACGGTAGAGGTCATCAACGACGACGAGAACCCGGCCTCGAGTTCGTTCCACTGCACGGTCACCCTCGAAGGCGACCTTTCCGAGAAGGAACGCGCGGGCCTACTCCGGGTCGCTCACGCGTGCCCGATCAGCAAGTTGCTCAGCAAGACGATCGAGATCGGAATCTCTGAGGCGAGCAGCTAGTCAGGTCACTCCATCGGCACTGCGGCATCGTCAGCTAGTGAATCGGCGACGTCCTGTCGCTTGCGCAGCGGCACTTCCTTGAGGAAGAACGACAGCACGAATGCGAACGCCATAAATGGCACCGCGAAGAGGAACGTGTTGTCGATCGCGTGGGACATCGCGGTCAAGACGTGGTCCTGCACATCTGGCGGCAACGCAGTGATATTGCTAATTGACGATGTGAGCTCGCCACCATTCGCGCCAACAAGCGGAACCCCGGGCAGTTCCAACGCGAGTTGCGCTGCCAGTTGCGCAGTCCACACTGCTCCGAACACGGCAGTTCCAAAGGAACCACCGATCGACCTGAAGAACGTCGACGTACTCGTTGCGGCTCCGAGCTGGCGCTGTTCGACGTTGTTCTGGACCGCGATAATCAAGACCTGCATCACGTTTCCGAGGCCCGCGCCGAGAATCAACATCGCCGCGGAGAGGTACCAGAGGCTCGTGAACTGATCCACCCTGGACAACATCAGGAGACCGATGGTTGCCAGCCCGGTGCCGATGATCGGAAAGATCTTGTACTTGCCCGTTCGAGTGATCAACCGGCCGCTGAGGATCGAGGTGAAGAGCAGCCCGACCATCAACGGGAGAAGCTGCAATCCCGCAACTGTCGGGCTTGCCCCGCGCACAACCTGCATGTAGATCGACAAGTAGACGATCGCGCCAAACAGTGAGAACCCAACAACGAACCCGATGGCCGACGACACCCGCATCACTGGCAGGCGGAACATATTCATCGGAATCATCGGCTCGGGATGGCGCAACTCCTGCAAGACGAACAAGACCAGCACCAGCGTGCCGCCAACTGCAAGTCCGACGATCTGCGGCGAACCCCAGTCGTAGCGCTGCCCTCCCCAGACAGTGACCAACAGCAACAACACCACACCAAGTACCAAGAGACATGCCCCGAGCCAGTCAATCTTGTGTTTGCGTTTGTGAACCGGCAGGTGCAGGACCGCACCGAGGACGAGGAAAGCCGCAACGCCGATTGGCACGTTGATGTAGAACACCCACCGCCACGACAGATGCTCGGTGAACAACCCGCCCAGCAGCGGGCCGATCACACTCGCGACGCCGAACACCGCGCCAAACAGTCCGCTGTATTTACCGCGTTCACGAGGCGGCACGATGTCCGCTATCACCGCGAGCACCAACACCATGAGTCCACCCGCACCCAGACCTTGCAGCGCGCGAGTGGCGATGAGCTCCCACATGTTCTGCGACAGCCCGGCCAGCATCGAGCCAATCACGAAGACAACGACTGACGACTGAAGCATGAGCTTGCGGCCGTAGAGGTCGCTGAGCTTGCCCCAGATCGGCGTGCTCGCGGTTGATGCCAACAAGTAGGCAGTGACGACCCATGACAGTTCGTCTAGACCACCGAGCTCGCTGGTGATTGTTGGAAGCGCGGTCGAGACGATCGTCTGATCGAGCGCGGCCAGCAACATCGTCAGCATCAACGCTGACAAGATCCACCACAGTCGGCGCGAGTTCTCGCTAATCGCTTCGTTCTGCAGCGTTACGTCTAATTGCTCCGCCTGCGCACCTTCACTCACAGCCGAATGATCGCACTCACGCCCCACGACATGTCGCGTCGATATTGCCGCTGTGACGAAGGGAACGAACCAAGCCGCCTAGCCTCGCGCCGAGGCAAAGCGGTCGAGCTACGCGCTCCAGGCGACGGTGCCGTCAATTCGCGTTTCGTGCACAGTGATGTCTGCCCAGGTCGACGGGTCGGCTTCCCACGGATTCGCCGACAGCAACGCATAGTCGGCCTTCTTCCCGACTTCGAGGGTTCCGCGATCGTCACCGTGTACCTGCCACGCCGCGTCACTGGTCACAGCACGTAGTGCAGCTTCCGGGCTGACGCGTTCTGCTTCGTTCAATACGTCGCCACCATCGCGCAGCTTTCGTTCGACTGCCGTGCGCGCTGAGAGCAGCGGCTGCATCGGGCTCACCGAATAGTCGCTGTGAAGCGATGGCCGAAGCCCCGCTGCCAATGCGCTCGCAACGCTGTCCAACTCGTTTGCCCGCTCGGCACCAATGATGTAGTCGCGGAACACGCGACCCCAGTAGTAGACGTGGTTCATCAGGAAGCTCGGCTGCACCCCGATCCGCGCCATACGCTCGAAGTGCTCGGACGTCGCGAGCGAGCAGTGTTCGATGCGGTGGCGGTGATCACCGGCGTCAGCGGTATCTCCGAGTGCTTGCTCGTACGCGCTCACCACCATGTCGATTGCCGCGTCACCATTGGCGTGGGTCATCACTTGCCAGCCGGCGTTGTGGCCTTCTTTGATGAGCTCAATGCACTTCTCGATATCCATGTTTGCGTGACCCCGGTTGTCGGGCTGGCCGACGTAGGCGTCGCGCATGTAGCCGCTGCGGCCTTGGTTTGATCCGTCCGACAGCACCTTCCATGCGACAGCGCGCACCATGTCGTCGCCCGCGCCTGGGGTCACGCCAGCCGATGCCCATGCTTCGTTGCCCAGCATCGCGTGTTGGGCCGTCGAGATCCGCACCGGCAAACGGTTAGCCGCATTGAGTTGGGTCAGCAGGGAAAACTCACCCGGCCCCATCACTGCACCCGTCAGGCCTTCGCGCATCGAGGTGACGCCGACCGAAGCAGCCTTGTTCATGATGTCGATCAACCCGGCCGCCAATTGTGCTTGGCTCCGTTGCGGGATGACCGCCATAAACTTCAGGATCGCGCCGGATTCGCCAACGATTCCGTTCAGCTTGCCGTCAGTTTTGCCGAAGAATCCGCCCGGCGGATCTGGTGTTTCTTCCGTGACACCCGCAAGCTCGAGCGCTTTGGAGTTCACGTACAAGTAGTGCATCGATGCGTTCAGAACACCGACTGGGTGCTCGGTGCTCACCTGGTCAAGAATCGCCCGCGTCAATTCAGGCTCACCCGGGTAGAGGCTTGGATCGAACAGTTGGCCCTGGACCCAGTCGCCTGCTGCAGTGTTCGCGGCTTCAGCTTTGAGCTTCGCGACCACATCATCAAAGGTGGGGTTCTCGATCGCCGAACAGTTCAGCCAACTGTCTGCCAGCACCGTCGACCAGAGATGCATGTGCGGCTCAACAAAGCCGGGGACGATGAAACCGTCGCCGCCGTCGACGATTTGAGTTGTCGGATCCTTGAGGCCCTCAACGTCACTCGCCGAACCAATACCGATGATGTTGCCACCCTTGATCGCCATCGCGTCGGCGGTGGGATTGCTGGCATCACCCGTTGCAATCTTCCCGTAGACGATCATGTCGGCAGCCGCGCGTTGAGCGCGCTGAACGGGCAACCCTGAGCGGCCCATCGGGGTGACCAACGCTTGCTGGAGGGGCCCGAACGCGGCGTGCGAGAGCGTTCGGGTGATCTCTAGGCGATCCGGCGTGCAGCACCCATCGATGATTGACGAGTGACGGACAGGCGTAATCAGCGACATACAAGCTCCCGTATGGAACACACCCCGGCGGTGTGGCGGACGTTTTCTGGCAACGTACTCCCGAACCACCCCGCGTTGCAGCGGAGCAAGCCGCGCAATCCCCCGGACCGGTGCACTTGCAAGATCGCGCGCCGATCCGGCCACCGCTTAGGCGTCTGAGCTCAGATCCCTGCGAGTACTAGCGCTTGCGGGAGAAGTCAGGCCGTAGCGGCATACCCGAAATGCCGTCAACGGTGTTCGTGCCAAGGAACTGATGCAACTGAATGATGTTATGCGCGAAGCCGTACTCCGATGCCGCCATGTACAGCCGCCACACCCGGGCCTTGCGCTCGCCAACCTCAGCGACGGCGGCATCCCAGTTGTCTTCCAGATTCATGCGCCAATGGTGGAGAGTCTTTGCATAGTGCACACGAATGTTCTCTTCGTGCTGCAGTTCCCAGCCCTCATTCGTCAACGCGGTGACGATCTTTGCCGGACCGGTCAATTCCCCGTCAGGGAAGATGTACCGGTTCACGAAGCTGTTGCGGTAGCGGACCTTTTGCTGATCATCGAAGCGGGTGATCGAGTGGTTCAACAAGCGACCTTCTGCCTTAACCTTGCTGCGCAAGAACGAGAAGTACGCCGGGTAGTTCTTTTCGCCGATGTGCTCGGTAAGTCCGATCGACGAGATCGCATCGAAGTCGCTTTCAGGGACATCGCGGTAGTCGCTGAAACGAACTGCCGCTCGACTTTCCAGGCCCGCCTTGACCACTGCTTCTTGACCCCAGTCTGCCTGAGCCTTTGACAGCGTCACACCGATGATCTCGACGCCGTAGTGCTGCGCGGCATGCAGAACCATTCCGCCCCAGCCGCAACCCACGTCGAGCACTCGCATGCCGGGTTTGAGGTCGAGCTTGCGGCAGACGAGGTCGAACTTCTCCTCCTGCGCTTGTTCCAAGGTCGCATCTGCAGTCGGGAAGACCGCGCAGGTATAGGCCATCGACGGACCCAACACGTAGCGATAGAACTCATTTGAGACGTCGTAGTGATGGGCGATTGCCTCGGCGTCACGGCCCTTTGAGTGGCGACCACCCCGGAGCTTCTTTTCTTCCGGTGGAAGCTCTCCACGGTTGAACACCTTGCCGGCTTTGACAAACGTCGGCCCGTAGTCGCGAACCAAGCGCAGCTTCTCCGACGTCGGCATCTGCTTTGGGCGTACGTCGCTGAGCGCCTCGAAGAGTTCGACGACGTCGCCAACGATCTCCACTTCACCCGCAACGTAAGCGCGGGCAAGACCAACCTGACCGGGGTGCGACATGAACAGCTCAAGCGCGCGAGGCGAGCGAACCTCGATCCGAACGGGCGAACCGGGCGCACCGGTCTTACTGCCGTCGTAGGCCACAAATTCAACGGGTGCATCCGCACCGGCGACGCTATCGAACACCTCGGCTAGCTTCACGGTTCCTCCATTGGTCCGCGCCGCACACCTGCACGTGCGGCGACGGAAACTCAGCCTAGCGACGCTGGACGACCTTTGCGAAGAGATCGGTCAACCGATTTTGCGGGTCATATCTGGACTTGACCTGCTCGTAGTGTTCGCCGCCATACAAACGGTCGAATTCATCCTTGGAATAGTAGGCGCTCGAATACAGAGACTTGTGGCCGTCGAGCCTCGTCACTTCGGCCTCAATAAGTCGGTTCAAAGCCCCATCAGCTGGGTTGGATCCAGGCTCTCGTGCGACGGTGGACCAGAAGCCAACGTTCACGTACGTCGCCGACGTGTCCATCTCGTACAGCGGCCACTTTGTGACCCCATCGCGCGAGCGCAGCGGGCACACCCAGACCGGCTCTATGCCAATCTCTTTGTGGAAGAAATCGAGGAACTCGGGCAGACGGTCAACGGGGATCTCGATGTCTTGAATCACTTCTTCTTTTGGTGGCTTGCCGAACAATTTGAACTGGCGGTCGCTAAATCTGTATTTGCGATCGGCCGCAATGATCTTCCAGTACACATCGGACCGGAGTTTGTCCTTTGGCCAGAGCCGACGGATCGCCGGCTTCTGCGCCCCAAACGCGCGTGAACACCAGAACCAATCGGTATCCCAGCGCCAGATGTAGTCCCGGGCAGTCAATACGTCGAATGATCGTTGCTGAATGGACCGGTAGTAGATGTTCATTCCGGTGTAGTCGCTCGGTTTGGTGTAACCCACTGGCAATGTATTCGACCAGCGCCCGATCGTGAGGTACTGCTCCTCAGGCGAGAAGACCGTCCCGTCCAGGAAATCGATTCGGTTGCCGTGGTGCGTTCGACTAACCGTGAACTCCGCGATCGCGTCAGCCATCGCGGAGGCACTCGGATAACGAAGGTGTTCGAGCACGACATACGCCTGGATTGGGGCAAGCTCTATCTTCAGGCGAAGCGCGTAGCCCAACGACCCGTACGAGTTGGGGAACGATAGGTAGAGGTCACGGTTGGGATCGTCGACCGCGCCGCTAGCGGTGACAATCTCGCCGCTGCCGGTCAACACGTCCATCTCGATGACGGATTCATGCGGAAGTCCTTCGCGGAACGACGACGACTCAATTCCGAGTCCTGTCACCGCGCCACCAAGAGTGATCGTTTTGAGTTGCGGAACAACTAGCGGCATCAATCCATAGGGCAACGTCGCGTCCACGAGGTGCTCATACGTGGTCATGCCGAGGACGTCCGCAGTCCGGGCGGCCGGATCGACGTGGAGGACACCATCGAATGCAGCGACGTCTAAACCCGGCGTATCAATAGCAGTACGCGTACGGAAGAGGTTCGACGTCTTCTTTGCCAAGCGCACCGGGCTTCCGGTGGGAATCGCAGCGTATTGCTGCTTCAGGCGTTCAACGAGTTGCTGGTAGCGCGCATCGGCATCAACGTCACCCATGGTGGACACCCTAGGGGTCGCGCAAGCGCAATTGCGACCCGCGAGGAGTCGTCGCCAACGGGCTTGGCGAACTAGGCCATTCGAGTCGCGTACCGTTGCGGTGTGACTCCACCCGCCGGTGGGTGGGGCTCTCTCGCCTCGGCGACGAGTCCACCGCCTCGCAGTGCTTCACGGCCTGCGCACCCACATGACGGGCTTCGTGCGCTGCTTTGCATGTTGGTCATCGTCGGACACCTCGAACTTGCACCCTTCCTGGCCGGGGGGCAATCGCGCGTCATTGCCTTCTTTGCGCTTTCCGGATTCCTCATCACGGCGGTGCTGCTCAAACGCTACGAAGCACACGGATCGATTTCATTTAGCGACTTCTACCTGGCGCGTCTGGCACGATTTGTACCGGCCTTACTCGTGGTCTCTGTGCTCGGTTTGGTCTGCGCAACTGCCGCCGCAAACGAGTGGTGGGCAGCGGCGTCAGTCGGCTCCAGTGAACTTGCCGCTGGGTTGCCCCGGCTATGGAGCCAGACGCTCAACTTCTCGTTGATGAACGGCGCGACCGACCTGCCGTACGAGTTTGTGCCCGGGTGGTCACTCGGAATCGAGTGGCAGTTCTACCTCGTTTGGCCAGTCGTCGTGCTTGGCGTCTTGTGGGCATTCGGACTTCGAGCGCTGTGCTGGCTCGCTTTGGCTGTGGCCATCACCGGATTCTCTTGGTCGTTCTGGTTGGCGCTGTCAGTTGGCATCGAGGAGCCCCGAGTGATGTACGGCACGGACACTCGTGGCGCTGCAATTCTGTTGGGGTGCGCAGCTGCGATGTTCGCCTTGCGCCCAGCGGCTTCCGCCTGGTTGACACGCAATGCTTCACGAATTGCACTCATCGTTGGGATCACCCTTGCGGTGATGTTCACGCAACTCTTCTTTGATTCAGGCCCACACATGACATCTTGGGGACAGGTAGTCGTCGCGTCAGCGGTCAGCTTGCTTGCCGCGAGCCTGTGGGTACACCCAGATGCAGTCAGCTTTCTCGTGTTGCCATGGCTCGCGTGGCTTGGCCAACGATCGCTCGGCCTATTCCTCTTCCACGTACCGGTCATGCAACTCTTTGGCGGCCCAGGCGACGCGATCCGCACGTTGTCAGTGCTTGCCATGACATTGGCTTTGACTGCAGCGTGCTATCGATGGTTCGAACAACCGTTAGCTCGTGCCACCAAACGCTGGCAGAAACGACGTGCAGCAATGTCGTCGCGAACGGGTGGGCGTGCCGCTGCCGTAGGCCCGGCTGCCTGACCCCGCCGCAGGCCTCATTCCGCAAGAACTCGCGAGTCCGGCCGATTTCAGCGCACCTTTAGGTACTCAATTCGACCAGGCGCAGCGCTACACTCCCAACTGATAGAGGCAGGATCTGTCGCGGCAATCCCACACTTCGGCTCGATGAATTGGACTCACGATGGCTCGATGGCTACTAACCGGCGGCGCCGGGTATATCGGGTCTCATGTGCTGCGGGAATTGGCCGCTAGCGGACGCGAAGTTGTCGTCGTCGACGACCTGTCGACAGGTATTGCATCGCGAGTGCCTGATGGTGTCCCACTGGTCGAAATGAACCTGTCGGACAGCAACCTCGTGACCGTCATGCGCGACTATCAAATTTCCGGAGTTGTGCACCTCGCCGCCAAGAAAGCAGTCGGCGAATCAGTCGAGCGACCACTGCACTACTACCGCGAGAACGTTGATGGCATTGCCTCGCTACTAGAGGCGATCAACGAGGTCGGCATCGGGAATCTTGTTTACTCCTCCTCAGCGGCCGTCTATGGGGAGCCCGTGAACGGCGAGGTTGGCGAGGACGAGCCGACTGTTCCCACATCGCCGTACGGTGAAACGAAGCTGGTTGGGGAGTGGGCAGCACGCGCCGTCGCGAAGGCCCGGCGTCTCGAAGGGGGCGGGTTGTCTAACGTAAGCCTGCGCTACTTCAACGTTGCTGGCGCCGGAGCCGCCAACCTCGGCGACACGAGCGTCGCAAACCTGATCCCGCTTGCCTTGCGAGCAGTCACCAATGGCGAACGGCCGCAGATCTTCGGTTCCGATTACCCCACGCCCGACGGCACGTGCATCCGCGACTACATCCATGTCGTCGATCTGGCGAAGGCCCATGTTGTCGCCGCAGCATTGTGTGAAAGCGACAACCCAGGTGAGCTAAGCGAGGTCTTTAACGTTGGCCGTGGTCAAGGAAGTTCGGTGCGCGAAGTGCTAGATACCGTCTCGCGGGCTATCGGTCGCGACGTCGATCCACGTGACGTAGAGCGCCGACCCGGTGATCCTGCGGTGCTCGTTGCCCGGACCGAGAAGATCAACGCAGACCTCGGGTGGGAGGCGGAACTCGACCTAACAGCGATGGTCGAGTCAGCCTGGTCCGCCTGGTCTCCCAAGCCGTAGCGCTAGGTCGTTTACGGCCCAATCGGGTACAAATTCGAAAAGCCGCCGTCGGCCTCGATTGTTGCTCCAGAGATGTAGTCGCCGCCGGGCGACACCAGGAACCCAACCAGGCTCGCGACGTCATCAGCCGACTGCAACCGACCCGTGGGCATTTTGGAACCCATCATGTCGGGGTCGAGGCCATAGTTCTCCCAAGCTGCGGTGTGGACGATGCCCGGTGCGATTGCAGCTGTTCGGATTCCGTACTTGCCCCATTCGACCGACAACGTTCGGGTCAACGATTCGACACCGGCACGGGCAGCGGAGGAGTGAGACATGCCAGGCAAACCGCGGCGGGGCGTCATCGTGATGGACACGATCTTGCCGTAGCCACGTTCAATCATGGACCGGCTCGCGACCTGCGTCGTGACGTACCAAGTCGCGTCCAGGTTGAGGCGGGTCACTGCCCTGAACCCGTTGTAGCTGATCGACTCCGCGGGTGCCATGAACTGCCCGCCAGCGTTGTTCACCAGAACATCTACGAACTCATGTTCAGCAAAGACCGCATCGAGCATCACGTCGACGTTCTCTGGTTCGCGGACGTCGCACGCAACAGCCAGAACCGGATGCACCGAATTTGCTTCGGCAGCGAGCTGCACGGTCTGCGCGAGTTCCTCCTCGCGCCTACCCGTCACTGCCACTCGCGCACCCAAGCGAGCCAACAACAGCGCGGTCGCCCGACCAATCCCGCTGCCGCCTCCCGTCACGAGCGCGCTACGTCCTTCAAGGCAACCGTCAGCCAAAACAGAAAGGGCAGCCGGGTTCGTAGGAATCGTCATGCGGAAACCCTAACGCCCATCCCAGGCACCCACCCCGCACTTGACCAACCCGCTCCCCCACGTCAACCACGGCCGAACCGTCACCCCACCGCCGCAACCGTCGAGTGTGAAGTTGTTGGGGCAATCTCGCGCCGGAGCACCCCAACAACTCCACACTCGACGAAAGAACGCGCGCGGAACGCGGGGCGATGAGGCAGGTGGGGCTAGAGGACTCGGGCGTAGAGGACCTTGTCGGAGTAGACGGCGTCTAGTGAGACGACGCGGCCCGTACGCGGCGCATGCCACATCTTTCCGTTGCCGGCGTAGATTCCGACGTGGCCAATGAAGTTGTTCGGGTAGTTGTGGAAGAACACCAAGTCGCCTGGCTTTGCCTGAGCCTTCGTGATCTTCTGCGCACGCGAGTACTGCGTCACGGTGTACGCCCCGCCGAGGTCGATGCCCGCCTGCTGGTACACCCATTGGGTGTAGCTGCTGCAGTTGAATCCTTGGGCAGGGGTGTAGCCATTCGCAACATAGGGAATGCCTTGATATGACGCCGCGATCTGCATAATCCGCGCACGAACGCCACTGGCAGCGGGCGTCGGAGCCGCACTCGCCGTCGGCACAGACGAAACAGTGACGCGGATCTTTCCGACCTTCTTCCACGTCTTCTTGTTGACGACACCGCTCTGCTTGAGCTTTGCCTTCTTCTGCAACGCGCGAACGTAGGTATCGGTCATTGACCCGAAGTAGCCAGTAACAGTCGGCATTGGCAGGCGGCGCTGAAGATCGGTAACCGCCGCACCCGTCGAGCCCATGCGCAGGACGGGACGCTTGGCGGCCTTCGTCTTGGCGGCCTTACCGAAGAGCTTCTTCCACGTCGCCGGGGTGACCGTGCCAGTCGCGGGCATACCCTGCGAAGTCTGGAAGTTCGCCACGGCGGCTGCCGTCAAGGTGCCGAAATAGCTGGTCTGGCTGACCCCGAGGCGTGCCTGAATCTGCTGCACCTCTGGGCCTGTTGAGCCGATCTGAAGCGTTGGGCGCTTGACCACGGGATGAATAGCTGGGTTCACTGCGGGCGCTTCGCTGGCAGTCACGATCGTGCCGGTAGCGGCCAATCCCATGACTACGGCTGCTGTGATCGCACGATGCCCGGCCAAGCGCTGAGCGCCTGTTGCGTGCCGTACTGACATCTTCGATCCTCCAATCTGTCCTGGGTAAAACCGCCGTGTTCACGACGATTAGAGGCGTCAACGAATGCTCCGCCCCCGTCGTGAAGACAAACGAGAAGCTAGCGAGGTTGAACACTGCTCCGCACGGTGTATCGCCAAATAAGTTCAAAACTGAAGCGCAGAACCCGGAAATCCGCCTAAATCACGATAAAAATTCACTTTTCCCGGTGACTTACAGTAGCCAAATTACGGTCCTGTAATACGTTCCGTGATCTCGGATGAGCGCTGAGAGGGTGCGACCTCAGCAATACGATGCCCGTATCGGCACAATGAGGTGATGAATGGAGCACATCGATGAGCGATCTGATCGACACGACCGAGATGTACCTGCGCACGATCTTCGAACTTGAGGAAGAAGGCGTTGTTCCATTGCGCGCCCGAATCGCCGAACGCCTCGGCCAAAGCGGGCCAACCGTGTCACAAACGGTGTCTCGCATGGAACGCGATGGCCTCCTCACTGTTGAGGGTGATCGCCACCTCGAGCTCTCCGAGCAAGGCCGCGCGATGGCGACCCGCGTCATGCGCAAGCACCGCTTGTCGGAGTGCTTGTTGATCGAGGTCATTGGCGTCCCCTGGGAAGACGTCCACGCGGAAGCGTGCCGTTGGGAACACGTGATGAGCGAATCCGTTGAACGCCGCTTGCTTGAAATCCTCGACCATCCGACTGTGTCGCCGTTTGGTAACCCGATCCCTGGCCTCGCGGAACTCGGTGAGGCAGCCACCAGTACGGACACGATGCCGACAACGTTGACGGCATTGCTTTCAACAAAGAAGCAGGACCAGGTGCGGACCACTATCCGGCGGATCGGCGAGCCACTGCAGACCAACTCCGAGCTGATGTCCAGCTTGCGACGCTCAGGGATTCGCCCTGGCGAGACAGTAAAGGTCACTCGTTCACCTGGCGGCGTGCTCGTTGGCAGCGCTGGGGAATATGTCGAACTCGACGACGCTACGGCTGCATTGATCTTCGTCGACGCAAGCTAGCCCGATGCCAGCAGTCCTCTGGTTCCGGCGAGACCTGCGGTTACGCGATAACCCCGCTCTGGTTGCTGCGGCAAACGGCGACGGCAATCTAGTCCCGCTATTCGTCATAGATCCCAGGCTCTGGTCGACAAGCGGGCACGTTCGTCGCGAATGGCTACGCCGCTCGTTACACAGCCTCAACCAACAACTCGAGGGGCGACTCTGGGTCGCGGCAGGGGACCCAGCCGTCGTACTACCCGAGGTGACCCGTATCGCCGGCGCAACTTCAGTACACCTGAGTCGCGACTTCGGCGCATACGGCCAAACGCGCGACACGCTCGTCACAACCGCCCTCAGAGCGGACGGAGTTGAGGTCATCAACACCGGCTCCCCATACGCCGTCGAACCTGGAATGGTCCGGACCGGCGGTGGCACTCGATACCGGGTGTATACGCCCTATTACCGGCAATGGGTTCAGTACGCATTCGTCGCGCCGGCACCCACGGCATCCGCCAACTGGATCGATCCCCCTGCCTCCCATCGACTTGACGCCCACCGCGAACTAGCCGAGCAACAGAGCGATGTCCAGTTGCCTGATGTCGGCGAAGAAGCGGCCTGGCGACGGTGGGACCGATTCAAGGCCAACGCTCTCACCGAATACGACACCGCCCGGAACCGACCAGATATCGACGGCACGAGCAGCCTGTCTGCTCACCTGCGGTGGGGCGAAATACACCCGCGGTCCCTGCTGGCAGACCTCACTGCGTACCTCAACGACCCTGCGACCGCAGCCGGTGCAACGACCTTCGCAAAAGAGATCGCCTGGCGTGAGTTCTACGCCGACGTGTGGGACGCAAACCCCACGAGCACGCACCACTCGTTGGATCCCCGATTCGACCAAGCGCTTGCCTTAGACGCCGGATCCGCGGCGGACCAGAAGTTCATGGCGTGGCAGAACGGGCTCACTGGCTTCCCCTTCGTCGACGCTGGAATGCGGCAACTTCGCGCAACCGGATGGATGCACAACCGGGTTCGGATGGTCACCGCGTCATTCCTTGTCAAGGGACTGCACCTACCGTGGCAACGAGGGGCGGCGCATTTCATGGAATGGCTGCGTGATGGTGACGCTGCGAGCAACCAACAGGGGTGGCAGTGGGTCGCCGGTTGCGGCACCGACGCTGCACCTTTCCACCGCATCTTCAATCCGGTCAAACAAGGCCTGACGTTCGACCCGTCCGGCGACTACGTCCGCCGTTGGGTTCCGGAGTTGGCGCAGATCGGTGGCGGCGCCGCACACGAACCGTGGCGGGTGAGAGGAACGCTGGCCGAACCCGCGGACCTGACGTACCCCGAGCCGATCATTGACCACGCAGCTGAGCGCCAAGAGGCACTGCGGCGTTTCGCCGTGTTGCCGCCGAGGAATCAATAACGACTGCGACAATTGCGCGGTGACCCAAATCATCGCCGCGCTCTCACTTAAGGGTGGAGTCGGAAAGACCAGCGTCGTGCTTGGCCTTGCCGGGGCTGCCGCGGAACGTGGGCTGCGCGTCCTCGTTGTTGACCTCGATCCGCAGGCAAACTCGACCGCCTCACTCGACCCTCACCACACCCCGTTCACCAGCTCGGATGTGCTGTTTGACGCACGTCCCGGGATCGCGAGCGAGGCCATCGTCAGCTCTGGCTGGGACTCACAGATCCAGCTACTTCCGAGCGAACGTGCGTTGGAGCACCGTGCGACGCCGGATGGACCGGACTCCTCTCAGAGGCTCAAACGCGCACTCACTGGGGTCACCGAGGCGTTCGACCTCGTCCTCATTGACTGCCCGCCTTCGCTCGGCGAGCTCACCCGCAATGCCCTGTACGCAGCTACTGATGCGCTCGTCGTCACCGAGCCGTCATTCTTTGCCGTCAATGGCGCTGAACAAGCACTCGAAGCGGTCTCGATCGTCAGCACGCACGGCAATCCGCAATTGCGCCCGATCGGGATCGTGGCGAACCGCGTTCGCCCGACCCTGCCTGAGCACAACTACCGAATGGACGAGCTCCGATCCGCATTCGGCGACCTCGTGCTCGGCGGGCTCCCCGACCGCGCGGCGATCCAACAGGCCCAGGGCGCCTGCGTTCCCGTCCAGCAGTGGACAAGCAACGGCGCTGCCGACATCAACAACGCACTAGGCCGGCTGCTCGATGAGCTCCGACCCACCATCGAAACCGCAGACCTCAGGCAGGCGTCCGCTCGACCTGCCCTCGTGACCACAAGCACGAACGAAGGACCACGTTCATGACGAATCCAGCTCCACGCCCAGCGCTGCGCAAGGCACCCGATGCCGACGTCCATCCGGCAGCGGGCCAGCCTCAGACAACACAGCCGTTAAAGCGCGCCACGGGGCAAACCGCTGCGTCAAACGATCGGAATACCACCCAGATTGACCTACGAAATCGCGTATCTGCCGAGGTTGCTGATCACCCGGTAGTAGCGTCCAATCTGACCGTCAACCCCGGCGGCTCCGACACCGAAGGGCTAGAAGCGGTGGCAAAGAAGTCAAAGAAGTCGAACAAGGGCTCGAGCAAGGCAAAGAGCTCCAGCAAGAAGAGCAGCAAGAAGAACGACAAGAAAAAGAAGAAGAGCGGTAAGGGCAAGAAGAAAAAAGGCAAGGGAGCCCAACCCGGCGCACGGACGGATATGCGGATCAGCGTTGCGACGCAGGTGCCCACGTCCGTGCGCCGCGCCTTGCGCACAAGCGCCAAGGCCCGCGGAACCAGCGTTGAAGACCGGGTTGATTCGTTCGTCACGTCGTTGCGCGAGAGCTAACCCGCGACCTCACTGAACTCCCGTGAATTCGATACGCAAAGATTGCCCGGAGAATCGCCGGGGCCACCGCCTCGAATTCGACACGGGTGTGCGGCTGCTAGACCAGCAGATCGGCACCCGCGCATGAAGTGGGAGTCAACGTATGTCAGATTTTGTCCCCGGCCTTGAGGGCGTTATCGCATTCGAGACCGAGATCGCTGAACCCGACAAAGAGGGCAGCTCGCTGCGATACCGCGGCGTCGATATCGAAGACCTAGTTGGTCGCGTCTCATTCGGTCACATCTGGGGCCTGCTCGTTGACGCAGAGTTCAACCCAGGACTGCCCCCCGCGCAGCCATTCCCGATCCCTGTTCACTCTGGCGATGTGCGCGTCGACGTGCAATCCGCGATCGCGATGCTTGCACCTGCATGGGGGCTTCGCCCACTGCTGGACATCGAAGACCAGACAGCTCGCGACAACCTCGCGAACGTATCCGTGATGGCGATGTCGTTCGTCGCCCAATCAGCGCGCGGACTCGGTCAGCCGATGGTTCCCGAAACCCGCATCGATGAGGCAAAGTCAGTCGTTGAGCGCTTTATGGTCCGTTGGCGCGGCGAGCCAGATCCACGCCACGTTCAGGCCGTAGATGCCTACTTCGTGTCGGCGGCTGAGCACGGGATGAACGCGTCAACGTTCACGTCCCGAGTGATTGCATCAACGGGTGCCGACGTCGCTGCAGCAATCTCCGGCGCAATCGGCGCCATGAGTGGCCCGCTCCACGGCGGGGCCCCGAGCCGGGTGCTCGGAATGATCGAAGAAATCGAACGCACCGGCGATGCCCGCGCGTACGTCAAGAACGTGCTCGACAGCGGCGATCGCCTCATGGGCTTCGGTCACCGTGTGTACCGCGCGGAGGATCCGCGTGCGCGCGTCCTCCGCCGCACCGCGAAGGAACTCGACGCACCCCGCTATGAAGTTGCCGAAGCGCTCGAGCAAGCGGCACTGGCCGAACTTCGGGAACGACGCCCCGATCGCGTCCTGGAGACGAACGTGGAGTTCTGGGCGGCGATCGTCCTGGACTTCGCCGAGGTGCCGAGCCACATGTTCACATCGATGTTCACCTGTGCCCGACTCGCTGGCTGGAGCGCGCACGTCATGGAACAGAAGAAGACCGGCCGCCTCATCCGCCCGTCAGCGCGCTACGTGGGACCAGCACCCCGCAAGCCCGAAGACGTCAAGGGCTGGAACCCGGAGACCATGGCACCGACCGGATACACCGCGTAGCCACCCGCTATTTCACTCGACCGCAACCCTCGCCGCACCACATCAGATCCAAGCTCTGACGCTTAGATCTGACGGTGCCGCGGGGGTTTTGCGTCACATTTGGCGGACCCCGGCGCGAACGGGCGGGGAAGGCGCGGCCTAGCCTTTATCCGTGACTGAACTTGTGATCCCCGCAGAACTCAAACCAGCCGATGGCCGCTTCGGTGCAGGCCCCTCGAAGGTGCGCCCTGAGCAACTCACGGCGCTCGTTGAGGCCGCTCCCTTGTTGATGGGCACCTCACACCGCCAGAAGCCGGTGAAGTCGCTCGTGGGCCGTGTCCGCAGCGGACTCTCCGACCTCTTCGATCTGCCGGAGGGCTACGAAGTAGTCCTCGGCAACGGTGGCGCTACCGCGTTCTGGGACATCGCCGCGTTCGGGTTGATCAATGATCGCGCTCAGTTCCTTTCTTTCGGTGAGTTCGGAAGCAAGTTCGCCAAGGGAGTCGGCGACGCTCCTCAGCTCGCGACGCCAACGGTTCACACCAGCGATCCCGGCGATGCGCCCACGTTCGTTGCCGAGGCCGGGGTCGATACCTACGCAACCCCACAGAACGAGACGTCGACCGGTGTGGCAATCACGCCGACGCGTGTCGAAGGCGCAGACGAAGGCGCCCTGCTGTTCGTTGACGCGACGTCCGCTGCGGGTGGTCTCCCAATCGACATCTCGCAGACTGATGCGTACTACTTCGCACCCCAGAAGAACTTCGCATCTGACGGCGGCCTGTGGTTCGCGATCATGTCGCCAGCGGCTATTGAGCGTGCGGCAAAGATCAATGCCAGCGACCGTTGGATTCCGGACTTCTTGAATCTTCAGACGGCGATCGACAATTCGCGGCTCGATCAGACATACAACACTCCGTCGATCTCATCGTTGTTCCTGATGGCCGAGCAGGTCGATTGGTTCAACGCCAACGGCGGCCTCGAATGGACGACCTCGCGTACCGCTGAATCTGCCGGAAACCTCTACGGCTGGGCCGAGAAGACGTCCTACACGACGCCGTACGTGACTGACCCAACCAAGCGTTCGAACGTCATTGGCACGATCGACTTCGACGACGCGATCGATGCAACCGTGGTTGCCAAGACGCTGCGCGCGAACGGCATCGTCGACACCGAGCCCTACCGCAAGCTTGGACGCAACCAGTTGCGGATCGCAATGTTCCCGGCAGTCGATCCTGCCGACGTTGCAGCGCTCACCGCCTGCATCGACTGGGTCGTCGAGCAGCTCTAGTCCATTGATTAAAGTGCCGCTGCCCTGACGACAACGTCTGGGCAGCGGCACTTTAATCAATGGTTGGTTCACGCCCTCGCTAATCGTGTACAACAGGCGCGAGTCGTAGCTATAGGTCAATGCTTCACTTTGACCGGTGAATCCGACATCAATCGATCGCGAGTTTCCCCCTGGGGGCGTTCCGTTGAACTGCGTCGCACCGAAGTACGTTCGCAGCGCGTAGGTCTCACCGTTGGGCGCGAAGGTGGCATCGGTGGTGAGCGCGGGAACACTGCCCACCGCGCGCACCGTGACGGTGGTGGAACTTCCCCACGCTGACGAAGGCAGTTCGTAGTAGGCGCCCTGTGCGCTTTGGCGTCGCGTCACGATCCAGATTCGACCCTCCGGTGAAGGTTCAACCAGCAGTGCCTCTGCGTTGTAGGGCTCATCTGCGTACTTCACCGTGATCGTCGCCGCCAGGTTCACGGTCTGGTCTTTGATCTGCGCTGGCTCTGGGAGCCGATACAGCCGAACACTCGCCGCCGTCGCGGTGTTGTCGCCGATGTCGCCAAACCACAGCACCGGCTTGTTGTTCGCATCACGACCGACTGCGATCGCCTCGGTATCCCACGCATCTACACCCCGAAGTCGGACGACAGCCTTGACCTCACACGTCAGTGCATCGAGAGCAAACAGTTGGGCACGATCGCCCGAATCATTGTGAGTCCAGAGAATCCCGGGGTGTTGGGTGGAGGCCGCGAGTCCACTGATTTCCGGCAATCGTGGGTCGGCGACCCGGCACACTTCCTCCGGTCCACTGGGGACCTCAACCACTGGCCCCTCCGCATTCGGCGGTGGAGCGTCGGTCGCTCCGTTCCCCTGAGAGCAACCCACAACGGCCGCGAGCAGACACGCCGCCAGCGTTGCACCGACACTCCTTGCCACACGATGAGTCACAGGGCATAGCCTGTCAGGTATGTCGAATCCCATCGGTCCGGGTGACCCCACCGAACCCCATGGCATCCCAGCAGTCAACCCGCCGCCGGCGGGACCACCGACTGCAGAGCAGCCAGCGGTCGATCCGACACAGGTCATGCCGCCACCCGGCGCGTACCCGGCCGCTGGCGGATACCCGCCCGCTGGTTACCCGCCAGTCCCACCTGTGCCTGGCGGCCCGGGCGGCCCCGGTGACCCCTACGGCGACGAGCCCAAGCGCTCGATCATGGGGTGGGTGATCGGCGGCATAGTGCTTGCCGCACTCCTGGGCCTCGTCGGCGGAGCAGTCTGGGCAGCAAACGCCAACAAATCTCCAACACCAACACCGAGCGCGACGACGAGCAGCGCAACCGCATCGCCAACTCGAACCACCGCCGCGCCAACGACCCGGCCCCCGACACCCACACCGACACGAACGACGAGCACCCCAACGCCGACTCCAACCAAGTCGACTGCAACCCCACCGCCGCCAGAGCAGACCAAGCCTCCAGTCCAGAACGGTGCAGTCAGCACACCCACTCTGCAGGGTCCACCGCTAGGCGAGGCCGGGCCGAACTAAAGCAACACAACAAAGCCGCCACGCAATGGAATAGGCGCGTATCTACTCGGGTTTCGAGTCCATTCACACCCACCTGAGTAGATCGGACACACAATGAATCGACCTGTACGCGTTCTTGCCGCCGCAATGCTGACGGGCGGGATGGCCGTCGGAGTTGGCGCGCTCGCTGCCCCAGCAAGTCCGGCATCCGCGGAATCGATGGCTCGCGGAGTGTCGACCTGCGGACAACTTCGGGCACAACACCCAGAAGGAATCGCAAAGACGAAGAAGGCTGCAAAGCGTGCAGTGAAGGCGGGATACCAAAAGCCATTCGTCTGCAAGCACGTGTATCTGCAGCTCAAGCACCTTGACCGCAACCGCAACAAGTCAGTGTGCGAAGTCCCGCGCTAGCGGCCCGTTGGGCCTACCTGAAGAACGCAGCGATCACCACTACCGCGACAAGGCCAAAGAGAACGAGCAAGGTTGCTAGTCGACGCGATCGGGGATCCACACGCGTAACCATACGCCCGGCGTTAGCCTTGGGGTGTGGCCACCGATTCTGAACAAATCAATTCCCTCGTCGCGTCAACCAAACCACTCGATGTGGATGGCGTGACGGCTGCGATCGCGGGAACCGCTTGTTTCGCCCTCGCGTTTGTCGTCCTCCTCTTCTTCCGTTCCGCCCTCGAAGAAAGCGGAAGCACCTGGTGGCTGTGGACCTGCTTGGCTGGCGCGGTTATGGGGATCTTGGGTATTGCCTACACAACCCGCCGCCGTGCGGCCTACCGGGCTGCCGGACGGACAGCACGGTAGGGGATGATGGCGCCCGTGACTGAATCCGCCGAACTCGTCGTCGACCCGCAGCTTGCCGCAGCTGTCGAGCTCGCACGCGAAGTCCTCGCCCAGGACATTCCGAACGATGCGATCGGCGAACACCTAGAGGTCGTCGCTGAGGCTGAACTCGTCGCGACCCACCTGTTCGCGTGCAACAACCCTGGCTACGTCGGTTGGCGCTGGGCAGTCAACGTGACCCGAGTCCCCGACAGTGACGTCGTAACCGTCAACGAGACGGTCCTGCTCCCCGGCAACGGATCCCTGCTCTCGCCGCAGTGGCTGCCATGGGATGAGCGCGTAGAGGCTGGCGACCTGGGTGTTGGCGATGTGCTCCCGACCGCGCCTGACGACCCTCGGCTTCTGCCTGGCTATACCGGCGCAGACCTTGACGACACCGAAGATGATGACCTCAAGCCATTGGGCTGGGAACTCGGTTTGGGTCGCGTCCGCGTACTTTCCGTGGAGGGTCGCGAGGCGGCTGCGGACCGCTGGGCAGCAGGGGACAACGGCCCCGATTCGCCGATCGCGAAGTCCGCGACAGACCAGTGCTCGACCTGCGGATTCCTCATTGCGATGACGGGGCCGCTTGGTCGGGCATTCGGACTGTGCGCCAACGAGTTCTCCCCGTCCGACGGCAGCGTCGTTTCGCTCGACCACGGATGTGGTGCGCACAGCGAGGCTGAACCAGAACCGCCGCCCATCGTTGTTATCGACCTTGTCGTTGACGATCTTTCCCCTGACGGCCTCGACACTGAAGAACTCACCGATGCAGAGTTGGAGGCGCCAGACGAGGCGCTCATCGACTCGATCGAGGACGAGGCGGCAGAATTGGTCGCGGCTGTCAGCGACGAATCTGCCGACGCGGAAGTTGAGGCCGTGGAAGCCGAGGCAGTTGTGGCCGAGGCTGTCGTGGCCGAACTCATCGATGAAGCTGCAGCGGGCACCGACGATGCACCTTTAGTCGTAGACGAGGCGGAAGCGGCCCCTAGCCCAACTGTCGCGGTTGCCGAGGCCGAAGCTTCTGCCACCACCGACGAATCAAACGAAACCTCGAACGATGGAGTGGAGACGACAACGTGAAGCTGCAGGTTCTCGCCGCAGGAGTTGCTGGCGTCGCGGTCTTAGCGCTTGCTGGCTGCACCAAACCGACCCCCGAAGTCACCGTTTGGTCCGGCACATCGAGTGTCGTTCGCCCCGCTACGTGTTGGGCACCCGACACCACGGTCACGCAAGCTGTGCGCGACTGCATCGCGCAAGCAACGAGTCAGCCCACCGACAGCATTCCCACGCTTGAAGTCACACCGGGCGACGTGGTTGGTATCAACGTCGACGAGCCCCTCGTAGAGGCAACCTGGTTGCCGTCTGTGGGCGGGCAGGCATTGTCACAGGGTCCGATCGATGAGTCGTACTTCCGCTTCACCTACCCCAACGTCGAGACCCCGCCGGAAGGATTCCTGCTCGCGGTGACCGCTCGTGGGACAGCGGCGGATCAAGACCGAGGCCTCTGGCTCTTCCGCCTCGTACCCGCGACCAACTAGCTGCGCAAGTCGCGAAACCGACGAGCGACGCGTCAGGCCCGTCCGCTGAAGGGGAGATCTGGCGCTTACTGAAGTAGTCGCTCAGGAATCAAGATCTTCTGCATCGAGGATGCGGTACGGGTAGCCCTGTTCGGCAAGGAAACGTTGCCGGTTCGCCGCGAACTCCGCGTCGACCGTATCGCGCACCACGATCGTGTAGAAATGGGCGGTCCGACCGTCTGACTTGGGCCGCAAGATTCGTCCGAGTCGCTGCGCTTCCTCTTGCCGTGATCCAAACGAACCCGACACCTGAATGGCTACCGAGGCATCCGGCAAGTCGATCGAGAAGTTCGCCACCTTCGACACGATCAGCACCGGCAGATCCCCGTGACGGAATTGATCGTAGAGCGACTGGCGTTCCTTGAGCTTTGTCTCGCCAGTGATGACCGGGCACTGCAACTCTTCAGCGAGGTCTGCCAACTGATCGAGATACTGACCAATGACCAGGGTTGGTTCCCCCTGGTGCTTAGCGAGCAACCGCTTGACGACCGGCACCTTCTCCTTCGCAGTGGCCGCAAGTCGGTAGCGATCCTGCTGTTCGGCGGTCGCGTAGGCCAGACGATCGCTGTCCGGCATGCTGACCCGAACCTCAACACAATCGGCAGGCGCGATCCAGCCTTGCGCCTCGATCTCGCGCCAGGGTGCGTCGTAACGCTTCGGCCCGATCAGGCTGAAGACCTCGGTCTCGTTACCGTCTTCGCGGACGAGCGTGGCGGTCAATCCGAGTCGGCGGCGGGCCTGCAGGTCTGCCGTGAATCGGAATACCGGCGCCGGTAGCAAGTGCACCTCGTCGTAGATGATCAAACCCCAGTCGCGGGTGTCGAAGAGGTCGAGGTGCGGGTAGACGCCCTTGCGGCGCGACGTCAGAACTTGGTACGTCGCGATCGTGACTGGCCGCACGTCCTTGCGCGCGCCTGAGTATTCGCCGATCTCGTCATCGGTGAGCGACGTCCGTCGGATCAACTCGTCGCGCCACTGCCGCGCCGACACCGTACTGGTGACCAGGATCAACGTGGTTGCCTTCGCCATCGACATTGCTGCCGCGCCGACGATCGTCTTGCCAGCTCCACACGGCAGAACGACCACGCCGGAACCGCCGTGCCAGAAGCCCTCGGCAGCTTGACGCTGGTAGTCGCGCAGCGTCCACCCGTCTTCTGCCAGATCGATGTCGTGAGCCTCGCCATCGACGTAACCAGCCAAGTCCTCTGCTGGCCACCCGATCTTCAACAGCGCCTGCTTCAGGTGACCGCGTTCGCTCGGGTGAACCGCAATCGTCAGATCGTCGATCCGGTCACCGAACATGCCGGCTGTCCGCTTCGAACGCAACACCTCTTCAAGGATCGACAGATCGTTGGACACCATGACGAGACCGTTCACCGGATCATCGACGAGTCGCAGTCGCCCGTACTTTTCCATCGTGTCCGCGATGTCGACGAGCAGCGCGTGTGGCACCGCGTAGCGGGAGTACCGCAGCAGGGTGTCGATCACACCCTCGGCATCGTGCCCGGCCGCGCGGGCGTTCCACAGCCCGAGCGGAGTGAGGCGGTAGGTGTGAATGTGTTCGGGGGCTCGCTCAAGCTCGGCGAAGGGCGCGATCTCCTTGCGAGCATCTTCAGCGAGTTCGTGGTCGATCTCCAGCAGGAGGGTTTTGTCGCTTTGAACAATCAGGGGGCCATCAGTCATTGCCGCTCCTTCGCTGTGTCGTAGTCCTCGTCAATCGGGGGAAGGTTCACGTCATCAGCCAACACCGCACCGGTGATGCGCGAGAGCACGAGCGTACGGATCCGACCGTGACTGTGATCGAAAGCGCTAATCGCTCCACCATCGGCTGCCACAACGTCGACAAGTCGGCGGCTCATCGAACCCGCGTTGTCGGCGTAGCCGACCCACACCGGTGTCTGTGTCGTTTGCGCTCGCCGAAGCACCTGGGCGGTCGCCGCGGTCGGCATCCGCGGAAGTTCATGGGGTGCGGCGATTGAGATTCCCGGTGGCTCGTCAAGTTCGCTACGACGCAGCGCGGTTGCCAAGGCAACGACAAAGACCTCGTCAATCCCCGCCTCGACGGTTTGCATCGGGTCAGGCGCCCGGTGCGCCGGACGCGTTACGGCGATGGACTCGCCGCCGTCGCCGACCAACGTTGGGATGTGTCCCAAGGATGCCGCAAAGGAGAGCAGCGCGTCGCCGCCGGCAGTGCTCACGATGACTGATGGTGCGATCCGAGTCAGGCCAAGCTCAGTAGCTTGCGGGTGCGTCAACATCGCGGCGATCAGCGCTTCGTCGTCAGAAGAAATCCACGCGTTCGCTGCGCCCACCCGCACACCACCATGACGGCGAGCAGCATCGTTGATCAAGTATTCAAGCGGCTGGGGTAGTGGGGTGGCGCTCTTAGTCTTCAGTTCGGTGATGAGGTCCGCCGGACTCAGGCCACCGGCAAGAGCACGTGCGGCGCTCTCTGGAGTAACCCGGAACACGGCCGCACCTCCCGTAGATTCCACGTCAGCAACGAGGTTCAACAGCTGACGCAGTGCAGGGCTCGGCGGCCCTGGTACCACCAGGGTGAGGTCTGCTTGAGCAACAAACTCCTCGGCCACCGGCGGCAGGATCGAACTCGCAACCGCGGCTAGCTGTTCCTCACGAACCCGGTGATCGATGAGTGCGCGACCAAGGCCTGTCATCGCTCCCCGAGCGACGATCCCGAGCAGATCAGCTTCCCGAATCGTCGCTTCCGCCATGAACCGCACACGGTCCACTTGGGCTCGAGGTCGTCTGACTGCTAGTGCTGCCAAGAGTTCAGGGAACTCACAGACTTCGCCAACTGGCACCTCGTCCAACAGTTGCAGCACTGCTGCACGCAATTCGGGACGCCACGCATGCGCGGGAACCTCGCCAAGAACCGAGAGCCGCTCACCGACGCCGCTGGTCATGCCGTCAACATCGCGGTCCATCCGCAACCACGCTGCCGCAATGGGTGCCCATTGATGCCCAGGATCAAGCAGGCGCCAGGTGTCGTAGTAGACGGTCGGCGCGAAGAACGCGTTCTGCGAATCTTCCCGGCCGATCAAGCGAGCTTGGGCGGCGAGTTCAATCCAGAACGCTGCAGTGAGTTCGTCCGTGCCGATGAGTTCCGAAACCGAGTTCAAGTCGCGGACGGCGAGCCCTCCCGCCTTCAGACAACTTGGCGGGTTCACCGACCAGTGTTCGGCGATCGCGGCCACCGTGGTCACCGCGGCCAGCGCATGCTGCCCACCTTGGCCATCGAGTGTTTTGGAAAGCGACAAAGGGACCGACGTAATCGGAACCATCGCGAGGTCCAATGGCGTGCCGTCACCGGGATCACCGGCCTCGGCGAGTGCGTCACGGGCCGCGGTCACAATGTTCACTTCACATTCAGCTGACGTCGGGCGCGTACCCCACGCGAGGCCTGCGTCCCACAACTGCTGCACGATCTCAAGGGCCTGCGCTTGTTGGTCCGCGGCGACCGGGACTGCCGCGCATGTCGCCGGTTGACTCGCACGCGACAGCATGGTGAGCATGCGCAAATGGGGTGCGGCGAGCCCGTCAATCGCCCGCCGGGCTGAACCAGCCGACGACGCATGGGAGGCAAGCTCGGCAATATCGGCCGGAATCGGGTCGACGGTGTCGGGCCGCAAGCGAATGAATTCGCGGAGTTCTGCGTCGCTACGACGGCGCAAATCGTCGGCAAGACTGCGCATCTTTGCGGTCGGGCTCTTGGTGGACATCAGACCAACGGTACGCGCACCTGGTTGGTCCACTAGTGGCGGAGTGCGCAGAAACGAACATCATGGGAGTCGCACAGCCGTGAACGTCGCATCCGCATGCCAAGGTTTACTACCCTCTGCCCATGAGCACACCACAACCACCGGCTTCGCCAAACGACGATGCACTGCGCAAAGCGGCTGAAAAGCGCATTGGTTCACAGCGAGCGTTCTACCGGTACCTAGGGACTTGGGCCGTTGTCTCGATCATCCTCATTGGCGTGTGGGCGCTCAGCGGACGCGGCTACTTCTGGCCGATCTGGGCGATCGGCGGCATGGGAATCGCAGCGCTGTTCATGGCACTGAGTTCATTTGGCCCTCGCTCTGGGCCGCCAAGCGAAGAGCGGATTCAACAAGAGATGCGGAAGATGCAGTAGGTCGGACGCTCCGCAGCTTCAGGCCAGCGGTGCTTGGCATCGATTCCCGACCACAGATTGATCTTTCGAAATTCCAAAGCCTGCACCGGTGTGAGCCTGTAACCTCGTAATTCACTGTGCGTTGGGTGCATTTCTTGATCCCGGTTGACGGTATAGCTTCCGCCTATTTGCATTGGTGGCCACTTCATGTTCGCGGTCACAGCGCATTGCCGGTGCCAGCATCTCGCTGAACGTCACAGTCAGATCCGCATAGCGCAACACTGCGAACGCAACGTTGCGATACCGAAAGGGACACGAACGTGCCAACAGGCAAGGTCAAGTTCTATGACACCGAAAAGGGTTTCGGGTTCCTCGCGACCGACGACGGCGAGGACGTGTTTGTCCATGCCAGTGCACTCCCCGCCGGTGTCGACGCGCTAACCCCTGGGTCTCGTGTGGACTTCGGAATCGTCGACGGCAAGCGCGGAAAGCAAGCCCTTTCCGTCAAGGTCATCGAACAGGCGCCTAGCGTCGTCAAAGCGATGCGCAAACCAGCCGAGACGATGGCACCTGTCGTCGAAGACCTCATCAAGTTGCTCGATGACGTCTCCAACAGTCTGCGCCGCGGTCGGTACCCCGACGACCAGAAGGCTCGAGCAATCGCGAAGGTCATGCGTGCCGTGGCGAACGACCTCGACGCGTAACCAGCTAGACGCATCGTTCGAGGCGAGGCTGACTCCCGCTATCGGGACAGGCTCAACATTCCGACGACCTCAATGTCGATGGAGTTCACCTTGCCGAACCCAGGCAACGGAATTTTGACATTGTCGAATGTCGCCGTTCCGGAAATCTGAAGTTCCCGAGTTTCGTCGTCAACGTCGACCGGCGCATCGCACTTGACGACCATTGCGACATTGACGTCGCCGGCCCAGGCATGGCCGTCCAGCGTCACGGCGCCGCCGGTCGCATCACCTGAACCCTCGAACGTCAGCACGCCATCAGACCCGCTACTCACGAGTCGCCGCGCTGCCGAATCGAGCAGCGCATTACCGGCCTTCACCTCGTTGATCGCCAACTTGAGCACCAGGCTGACCTGCTCTGCGCCCCAGCTCGCCTGCCCGCCAACAATCGGAGCCGATGCATCGATCGAACCGATCAGTCCGATCCGGCCCGTCTTGAGTCGCACGTGACCCTCGCGCTCGGACACTTGCCAATCTTGTTCGTCTGAACTTGTCGCCATTCGCAGAGCAAACCATGTCTTAGACAATTCTTCTCCATTTGGCCCTTGCTATTAATCCAAGCCGGGCGTAGCAAGGTGGTGTGAGTAGTTTTCGATACGACGAAGTTGAGGCGGTGAGCGGTAATGCAACAGACAAAATCTCGATCCGAGTACGCCGCTGGGCTGTCAGAGACGGCCTTCAGGCTCACGCGTGACGTCCACCACGCGGTGGCAGACGGTGGATGGGCAGCGGCGGAGGCCGGGCGATTGCATTCTTGGGTGCGTGCCGAACTGGTTCCATGGGCACGCTCGGCGGTTCGTGATTTGGACGCGCGGCAACGCAGCGCGATCAATCCTTATCTGGTCCAGCTAGACAATCTTGATGCGCAGATGTTGGGCACAGCCGGCGCTTCAGCGGCTGAACTTGCGTACCAGCTCAGAGTCGTTGCAGACCGACTCGTCGCGCGGGTGAGCACCGCCCCTATGACGGGGGCAAAGCTCGTCCCGCAACAGCGCGACAACCCGGCCTGAAACCTGCCAACATCGCCCCCATGGCGGTGACGGACAGCACGGGTAGTGACGGTGTCGACTCAAAGGTGGCAGCGCCTAGCGAGGTCGCTGCTGAGCCGATGCGGCCCAAGACGATCCCCATGCAGGCCTTCAGCGACATCGGAGTGCCGCAGGGTTTGAAGAACACCGCTGGCACTGTCTGGCGAGTTCTTGTAGTTCTTGTTGGGCTCTTTGTCGCTGTGCGCGCTGTTGGCTACCTTGGTGGAGTCGCGATCGCGCTGTTCTTCTCGATGGTGATGGCAGCACTCGGCGGGCCGGTCCAGCGCTGGTTCGCCAAAGCGATGCCCCGCGCACTCGCAACCGTGCTGACACTGGTCGGCATGATCGTGGTGGTCATGCTCGTGTTGACCTTCGTGGTCGAGGCAGTGATTAGCGAATCCGCTGCGATGATCAAAGCTGCGCAAACTGGAATTGTTCAGATCGAGGACTGGCTGCGAACTGGTCCACTCCAGATGGACGACACCGCCATCAACAGCTTGATCGAAAATGCTCAGAAATGGTTGGCTGGCGAAGGAACATCCATCGCGACCCAGGTTCCCAGCGTGCTGGGCAGCTTCGCTGACTTCATCACCGCAGCCTCGGTCGCGGCGTTCGGGTCGTTCTTCTTCCTCAATAACGGAAAGGAGATCTGGGGCTGGGCGATGTCCTGGGTCCCCGAGCATGTGCGAACCGAGGTCGACGACTGCGGCCAAGCAGGCTGGCAGACCCTCTCGGGCTACACCCGCGGCATCATCCTCATTGCGATAGCTGACGGCCTACTGGTGGGCATCGGGCTCACAATCCTTCAGGTTCCACTCGCACCTGCACTTGCAGTGGTCGTTATGTTCGGCGCATTGATTCCAGTCATCGGTGCTCCTATCGCAACACTGTTCGCGGCTGTAGTGGCGCTAGCGAGCCAAGGGCCCGGGACAGCACTTCTCGTCGTTCTCTTGACCGTTGTGGTCGGATCGTTCGACGGAGACATCCTGCAGCCGTTGATCATGGGTTACGCAGTGCAACTGCACCCGCTGGCGATCGTCTCGATGATTGCCTTCGGAACACTCACCTTCGGCATCATGGGTGCGCTGCTCGCCGTCCCGATCGGTGGCACGATCTACGCCGTCGCGAAGTACCTGACTGGGCGATCGCTGCCACCTAGGTTGCAGCCTCCACGTGAGAAGCGCCGACTACATCTGCCCGGCTTCCTCAAGCGAAAGAAGGAAGCCGAACCGACGCCTGCCTAAGCGATCGCACGGTAGAGCAGGTAGGCGCTACCAACGAAGGCGGCGCCAACCTCGATCAATTTGGCGTGATCCGATAGCCACTCTTTCGCGGGATTGAGTCGACTGTGCAACGTGTCCGTTGCCCGAATCGGAAGCAACATCGGCAGCCAGATCGAGGACACCATGATGGCGATCGTGACTGCAGTCAAGGTGAGCGCTTGCCACATCGCCAGTGGCGCGATGTCGATGTGCTGTTGCGCAGCGCAGAAAAGGAGGACCGACGTGACGTTTCGGCCTTGCATGATTGCGCCAAAGGCCACCTGGTAGCGAAGCGGCCCATCCGAGAGGTTCGCTAGGTACGGCTTTGACTTCGTCCGCGGATCAGGCGAGCGCACGAGCCGCCAGAATCCAAATGCGAAGAGCAGCACCCCGACAACCAGATCGATACCGCGGCCATACCGCTCGATGTCGCGTTCAGTGGCGGTTACCAGCCCCCAGACCGCGCTTGACACAAGCAGCGCCCAGAAGAGCATGGAGAGAACCGCGCCGAGCAGGAACGCCATCGCACGCGTGCGTGGCTTATCTGGCTGCATGAGGATTGCAAGGACGATCACCGTGATCGTCGGACTCAGCGCACCCGCAACAGCCATCGGCCAGATCTCACCCCACACACTGAGCATGCGCATCATTCTGTCAATGCAGCTGCAGACGTGTCATTTACATCGGCGCAGTCATGTAGATGACACGTCTACCGCGCGGTTGATCTGGGAGATGACCGATAGTGGAGAATCGGTGAGGTCCGTCCAAGTGAACCGGAGCACTCGGCACCCGGAATTGATCAGGCGGTTCTGCCGGGTGCGGTCCCGTTGGAAACGTTCATAGTCGGAATGCCAGGCTCGACCGTCCACCTCGACGACAAGACGGAGGGCGGGGAAGACAATGTCACCAATCCCAATGAGGCCTTGCTCGTCGAAGAGCGGCATGTTCGCCTGCCAACCTTGAACCTTGTGCAGCCGTAACAGCCTGACCAAGAGCCGTTCCGATTCCGCGTGGGTTCCCTGTCGGGCATCTTTCAGATGCGCCCTGAGCACGTCCACTCCCCGACGATTCCGAAGTGCCTCACACCAACGCTCAAGTTGCTTGTCGTCAATCCAGCGCAGCTGGAGTGCGCGATAGAGAACAGGCCGCCCAACCTCGTTTGGCAAAAGCCGCAGACTGTCGACAACGGCCCGGTCCCGAGTCACGGTGTCAATTCCGGCAACCGTTCGAAGTTCGATCTCGCTGTCGCGCAAGAGTTCAACGCCTGGAACACGCAGCTTGCGCCCCGGTGGCAACATCACGTAGCTCACTCTGCTGTTGGACCAAGGCCCTGGCTGAGCATCGAAGCTCCACAGCTGTAGGGCACTTGGTCCCGTCGCGCACGACCCGGGGCCGGTGCGTGTAAGAACTGCGCGCAGGCGCGAACGCTCAGTGTCCGGTGCGCCTGAGAGTTGGTAGACACCATGAAAGCGATGCCACGCACCGGTATTCAGCCCATTGGCGATTTCGTACTGGCTGAGTCCGAACTCGCTCGCTTGCGACCAACTGAAGACACCATCACGCTCGGAAATATTGGCGAAGAAGCGCCGCAGGCGTTCCTCTCGATCGACAGTCATCTACCGATGACACCGCGCCCCGCCGAAACGCCGCTGAGTTCAAGCCGCCAGGTGTGGATGCGGCGGCTCGATGGCGCCTTGTGCACAAAGGAGTTCGCCTTGAGCACGAGCACGGGTTAACGCAACGTGGGTGGGACCCGGCCAGTTAATGACGAGTTCCACCCACGTGCGTTGGTCTCGGTTTAAGACCTGTGCTTATTGATTTCTAGCCTGCGTTCGCTTCGCTTCGGTAGGCACTTTGTGCCTACTCTCCGCTGCGCTCACTTGGCTAAAAGTCCATATCTAACCGACTTCTAGCCTGCGTTCGCTACGCTCCGGCAGCCCCCTTGCGGGCGCTACCTACGCTGCGCTCGCTTGGCTAAAAGTCCATACCACCCATACCGCCGTCCCCACCTGGCATCGCTGGGGCAGCCTTCTCGGGCTTGTCCGCAACTACGCACTCGGTGGTGAGGAACAGAGCAGCGATCGAGGCTGCGTTCTGCAGTGCTGAACGCGTGACCTTGGCAGGATCGATGACGCCGTCCTTGATCAGGTCGACGTACTCGCCCGTTGCCGCGTTGAGGCCCCAACCTGGTTCCAGGTTACGAACCTTCTCGGCAACAACTCCGCCTTCAAGACCCGCGTTGATCGCGATCTGCTTGAGCGGGGCTTCGATCGCAACCTTGACGATGTTGGCGCCAGTTGCTTCTTCGCCAACAAGGTCGAGCTTCGCGAACGCTGCTTCGCCAGCCTGAATCAGGGCAACGCCGCCACCGGCGACGATTCCTTCTTCAACAGCTGCCTTGGCGTTACGCACGGCATCTTCGATGCGGTGCTTGCGCTCCTTGAGCTCAACCTCAGTTGCTGCTCCGGCCTTGATGACTGCAACGCCGCCGGCCAGCTTGGCCAGACGTTCCTGCAGCTTCTCGCGGTCGTAGTCCGAATCCGAGTTCTCGATCTCAGCGCGGATCTGGTTGACGCGGCCGGTGATCTGCTCAGCATCGCCAGCACCCTCAACGATGGTCGTCTCTTCCTTGGTGATGACGACCTTGCGGGCGCGACCAAGCTGCGGAAGATCGGTGCCTTCGAGCGTGAGGCCAACTTCTTCGCTGATCACAGTGCCACCGGTCAGGATCGCAATGTCCTGAAGCATGGCCTTGCGACGGTCGCCGAAGCCTGGCGCCTTGACGGCGACAGACTTGAAGGTGCCACGAATCTTGTTGACGACCAAGGTCGACAGCGCTTCGCCTTCGACATCCTCGGAGAGGATGACCAACGGCTTGCCTGACTGCATGACCTTCTCGAGGATCGGCAGCAGGTCCTTGACCGAGCTGATCTTCGAGTTCGCGATCAGGATGTACGGATCTTCAAGAACCGTCTCCATGCGCTCTGGATCGGTGACGAAGTAGGCCGAGATGTATCCCTTGTCGAAGCGCATACCTTCGGTGAGCTCAAGCTCGAGTCCGAACGTGTTGCTTTCTTCAACGGTGATGACGCCTTCCTTGCCGACCTTGTCCATCGCCTCGGCAATAACCTTGCCGATCTCCGGGTCTGCCGCCGAGATCGAGGCAGTTGCCGCGATCTGCTCGGTGGTTTCGACCGGCTTGGCCATGTTCAAGAGCTGCTCGTTGACAGCTTCGACAGCCTGCTCGATGCCACGCTTGAGGGCCATTGGGTTCGATCCGGCTGCGACGTTGCGCAGACCTTCACGAACGAGAGCCTGAGCGAGCACGGTTGCAGTCGTCGTTCCGTCGCCAGCGACGTCGTCGGTCTTCTTGGCAACTTCCTTGACGAGTTCCGCGCCGATCTTCTCGTACGGATCTTCGAGCTCGATTTCCTTGGCGATGGATACACCATCGTTGGTGATTGTGGGTGCGCCCCACTTTTTCTCGAGGACGACGTTGCGACCCTTCGGGCCTAGCGTCACCTTCACTGCATCAGCGAGCTGGTTCATTCCACGCTCGAGGCTGCGGCGGGCTTCCTCATCGAAAGCGATAATTTTCGCCATCGTGTGATTACCTCCGGTAATACGGACGTTTGAGTGACTGCCAATGCCCGCGACGGACGGCCCAACACAACGACGAACCCTTCTCGCCGTGCCCTGGACCTCATCAACAGCCGATGATTAGCGCTCTCACATGGAGAGTGCTAATCCCCATTATTGGCACTCTCACCCCGAGAGTGCAAGTAGGACCCTCAATCGGTATCGGAATTTTCGGCGTAGTTGGCCGCCTGAGTGCGATTCCGTCCATGCGTGAGAAGAATCGAGCCAGCGGCCTACTTGACCTTCACCTGCATCTGTGACTGCTGCTTGGCAGAGGTCAGCAGGTAGACAGTGATCTCACCGCCGGGGTCTATCACCGTATTCACACCAGTCAATTCAATGTTGTAACCCGAAGGACTCAACGTGACCGACGGCTTCGCGCCATTTGGCGGCGCTGGGATTCCGCTGACCTTCGATGTCCCGTTGCGAAGTACGAACCCCGTCGCAACCGGCGAGGTAACTGAAACGATTTCGCTGTCGATGCCGTTGTTGAGCAGAGTTCCAGTGATGATTCCCTTGCCGTTCTTAGGTTTAGTCATCACCAGGTCAGTCGACGTGAGTCCGCCAGGGGCGTGGCTCTTCGTCGGGCTCGCAGACTCTGTGGGCGCGAGGTTGTCTGCAGGGTTTGCTTTGTTGCACCCGGCCAGTCCGACGCTAAGTGCCGCCGCACCCACGATTAGAGCGGTCACCAAGGTTCGTCGGGCCATCACAGGTACCTCATCAGTCATCGGAGATCAGATGAGGTGAAAGTACAAGCATTGCGGCAGCCACGTTGGGCCGAGCGCAGTACAGGAGACCGGTGCACCGGTCTCCTGTCGATACTGCCTAGCCGCCAGCTACAGCCGGGATCACGGAGATCTGCGTGCCGGCAGGGGTTGCGGTAGCAAGCCCTTCAGCGAATCGCACATCTTCGTCGCCCACATACACGTTGACGAATCGGCGCAAAGCACCGTTGTCGTCGAGGATCCGGGTCTGGATTCCCGCGTAGTTCGCTTCGAGCGCCTCAAGCACACCGGACAGGGTGGCACCGGCGGCCGTGGTCGACGGATCAACCGTCACCTCAGCCTCGCCCCCTGTGTAGGTGCGCAGGATCGTCGGAATTCGAACAGTTACTTGCCCACTCATGCCAAAGCCTCTCGTACGTCAGAAACCTGTGGTCGAATCGTCGCAGTTGGCCCAACGTGATCGATCACCGCGTCCAGGGTTTTCAAGCCATCACCAGTATTGAGGATGACGGTCTCAGCAGTCGGGTCGAGTTTTCCGCTTGCCAACAGTTGTTCCAGCGTCGCAAGAACGACGCCGCCTGCGGTCTCCGCGAAGACACCTTCGGTGCGCGCAAGCCGACGGATTCCATCGACAACCTCGTCATCGGACACCGAGCCGATTGCGCCACCCGTTCGACGGATCACGTCGATTGCGTAGGGCCCATCCGCTGGATTTCCGATCGCGAGTGACTTCGCGATCGTGTTGGGACGAACGGGGCGAACGACATCAAACCCTGCCTCGAACGCCTGGTAGACCGGCGAGCATCCCGTGGCCTGTGCCCCGAAGATCTTGTACGGCTTATCTTCGACCAACCCGAGCGCAATCAGCTCGCGGAACGCTTTGTCGACCTTGACGAGCAGCGCGCCTGAAGCAATCGGGATCACGACCTGATCAGGCAATCGCCAGCCAAGCTGCTCCGCGATCTCGAACCCCATGGTCTTGGAGCCCTCCGCGTAGTACGGGCGAAGGTTGACGTTGACGAATCCCCAGTCATTTGTGAGCGGGTCGCCGATAAGTTCCGAGCAGAGGCGATTCACGTCGTCGTAGTTACCCTCGACGGCGAGAAGTTTGCCGCCATAGGTTGCGGTCGTGACGGTCTTTCCATCTTCCAAATCGTGAGGAACGATGACGACCGAGTTTTGCCCGGCGCGTGCAGCTGCGGCCGCCACGGCGTGGGCCAAGTTGCCAGTGCTCGCGCACGAAAGGGTCCCGAGCCCGAGGCGCCGCGCTGCACTCTGTGCGACGGCAACGACGCGGTCTTTGAAGGAGTGTGTGGGGTTGCCGCTGTCATCTTTGATCCACAGCGACGTCATGCCGAGTTCCTCGGCGAGGTTGTGGGCGTGAACGATGCGCGTCCAACCTGGCTGCAGGTTGGGTTCGTCAACGGCGTGCTTGCTGACCGGCAAGAGCGGGGCGTAGCGCCACAACGAACTAGGGCCCGCCTCAATTTGTTCGCGAGTCACCTCGCCGTAGCTGTAGGTGACCTCAAGCGGGCCAAAGCACTCCATGCACGCGTATGCCGCACCGAGGCCGTAGTGAGCGCCGCACTCCCGACACACAAGGCCGGTGGCCGGTCCAAAATCGAACTCATCAACCGCCACAACGGGGGCTGAGAGGTTATCTACTGTCATCTTGAGGCCTTCCCTCATCTGTCCCGGTCGCCGCACTTTGCGGTCCGGGTCGGAATTGGCACCTCTCGTTACTGCGCGGGTATTGCTACCGCTATGCGCAATGCGGATGGTTGCCGGGGCTTCTTCGGGCCGGTCCCTCTGCCCCTCTGGATGAGCTGTATTCAGTTGTCGAGCAAGTACTTTCTTCGATTCGTTCCTATTGTGCCCTTGACGTGGTGCGAACGCCTGTGACTTAGCCAAGAATCGTGACTGAGGTCACCAGCGCCTTGCCTCACGTAAGTTGGCTGCAACGATAGCGCGAATAACGGTCCATCTGCCAAGGGGGTTTCTCAATTGGATGCGCAAGCGATGCAGTTGCTGCACGAGCGCACCAGCCTGGCTTTGGACTGGCTGGTCGCGGATCTGGTCGAACTCAAGCGAGCCTCGAACACCTCAGTGTCAGTGATTTTGCCCGCGCTCAATGAAGAGGCCACCGTCGCGACAATCGTTCGACAGATTCGCCGCGAATTGATGGTGCCCAATGGCGTTGCCCTAGTCGACGAGTTGGTCGTTCTGGATTCCGGCTCGACCGATCGGACTGCGAAGGTTGCTGCCGCCGCAGGTGCGACTGTGATTCACCGCGATGACGTGTTCCCGAGCCTGCCGACCGTTACCGGCAAAGGTGAGGCGATGTGGCGCGGAGTCGGTGCTACGACCGGCGAACTGGTGGTGTTTATCGATGCGGACCTCCGATCGTTCTCCACGTCGTATGTCGTGGGGCTGCTTGGTCCGCTTCTGACCGATCCCGACGTTCACCTCGTCAAGGCCGTCTATGAGCGCCCACTCGTCGGGGATCGCCAGATCATGCCGGCCGGGGGTGGACGGGTCACAGAACTCGTCGCCAGGCCCCTGCTCAACCTTCACTGGCCACAACTGGCAGGTGTAATCCAACCGTTGGCCGGGGAGTACGCAGCGCGACGGTCGCTACTGGAACAACTGCCCTTCTCGTGTGGGTACGGCGTGGACTTTGCCCTACTCATCGACACCGCAGCGATGCACGGGGTGCGAGCGATCGCACAAGTTGACCTCGGCGTGCGAGTTCACCGGCACCATGACACCGCGCGCCTCGGACGCATGGCTGCGGAGATCATGCACACGGCGTGGACTCGAATCCCGGCACAGTCGCCGGATGGTCTGACTGGGCTGGGCAACAGCCTCACGCAATTCGAGCGTGATGCTGACGGTTACCACGTCGCCAAGCACGATATTCCTGATCAGGAACGACCGCCGCTAGCGAACCTGCCGGAGTACACCGCGGTAGCGGCGGCGCGCGCGCTGCCGCGTGGATCGTAGGCGCCTCAACCGCGCGACGACCTGCGGTGACTCGTGCATTGCGCGTGGATCGTCGAGTAACCCGTTCAGAATCTGAAAGTACCGCGTGGGCGTGATACCGAACTGCCGCGTAATCGCGGCTTCCTTCGCACCGGGGTTTGAAAACCACTGACGTTCGAAGGCCAAGATTCGTCGGTCGCGGTTGCAGAGGAACTCGGCGCTAGCGTCTGCGCGCACGACTGGGGTGCACCCATGACTCTGTTCAAGCGATTCCGACTGGTCCCCAGCGGCTTGCTCAGGGACTAGCGGGAGGTCGGTCAGCGAGAGCTGCTGCATCGTCATCTTCGGCCGCCTTCGTTGCACTGGACGTTACGTCCACGAGTTGGGATAGCTGGCGCTCGATGTTCGCGAGTCGATGGTGCAGATCTCCGAGGCCCACCTCGGTGTCTTCGCCAGTTTCGTCGTCGTAGTCGAGCACCTTTGCGGCGATAGTCGCAGTCACGGCAGACAAAAGCGCAATTCCGTTGACGAACAGCGCTACCGCGACGAGTCGGCCGAGCGTCGTCACGGGGTAGAAGTCGCCGTAGCCGACGGTCGATACGGTCTCTGTTGTCCACCACAGCGCATCCCCAAGGGAGCGAATATTGGCGCCGGGAGCATCACGTTCGAAGATCGTCACCAAGACAGCTGCGACAACAATCGTCAGCGTCGTCAAGTACAACGCGTAGATCCTCACGCGGCCGCGGAACTTGCGCTGCGCACCCGTGGTCATCGTCTTGATGACCTTGCCCAAGAGCAGAATGCGCAGCGGCGGGACCAAGACCGCCAAACCTTGCATCACATTGTGAGTAACGAAGTAGAAGCGGCGAGTCTCCAAACTGAACCGAACGATGTAGTCGGCAAGGAATGCCATCCAGCTCAGCGTCATCAATTTTTGGCCGATGGCAACGTACTCCGGGGTGCTTGCTGCGTCGACGACCATGATGAGTCCAACGAGGAACGCCAGGCTCAGCACAAACATCGGGTATTCGGTTAGTCGGTCATACTGCGCGAGCCAGTGTTCGCGCTTCGTGACCGTCACTGCATCGCTGCCCGCGGGAACTCCCTCACCCATCCCCCAAGCATCGCGCGGATGGCGGCGAAACCTCCGCATTGCCCACAATGGCGGCACGTTGCCGCCGAACAGCAACGGTCGAGAAGGAAAGTTCATGCCCCGTGACCAAGGGGCATCTAGGGCATCGGGTGAGCAAACCTGCACGGGGTGCGGAAATCAGTCGTACAGTGAATGGCCAGGTTTACCCCGGACTTCCCTAGGACGCAGCCCCATGAAGTCGATCGCGCTAGTTGAAGATCACAACCTCGTGCGTGACGGTTTTGAGCGCCTATTCGCGGGCCAACCCGATCGCACAGTTTCGTGGAGTGGTGCCTGTTTAGACGAATTCATCGCCGCCCTCGACACCGCCGAAGTGACGGCCGATGTCGCGTTGGTCGACGTCGATCTCAACGGCACAATGGTTGACACCCGTCAGGTCCGGCAGCTGTGTGAACGCGGCGTCGACATCATCATCGTCAGCGCCCTCGCGCAGCGGTCGTCAGTTCGCGCGCTGGTTCGCGCAGGCGCTGTTGGCCTGGTAGCGAAGAACGACTCGCAAGACCAACTCGTCGAAGCTGTTGACACGGTGCTCTCCGGACACCCGTGGATCCCCCATGATCTGGCTGTTGCGCTCGCAGATGCCCCGGAGTCGGAGCGGCCTATGCTCTCGGCACGCGAAGAGGAGGTACTCACTCTTTACGCGTCGGGGGCGAAGATCGCCACGGTCGCGCGGCGCCTGAATCTCTCACCGCACACGGTGCAGGACTACCTCAAGCGAATTCGTGCGAAATTCGCGTCAGTGGGCTCTCCCGCACCCACCCAACTCGATCTACACATACATGCAAGCCGACTCGGACTCCTTGAGTGAACGTCCGGAACCACTGTGAGTGACTTGCGGACCGCGGTGCCATCGTCGAATCCGCGGGGTCAACACACCGCGAGTCGACTGCTGCGGAATGCCCGAAGAATCGCGGCAGCATTTCTCATTGTCGAGCTGATCCTTGCGGTCATCACCGGGCCCAATGACTTCCGGAACCTGCCATTCGCATACGTCATCCTGGGCCTCGCGATCTGTGTGTTGTCCTACGTGATTGTCAGGCCCACGCCCAGGCGAGAGATCTGGGTCATGTGCGCAGTGCTTTGCGGCCTTCAACTCGCGAACCTCGCGCCCACGGATGCCGAACTCGCGGTGTCCACCCTCATCGGATGGGCACGGCTGTCGGGCTGGATGATTGCGCTGAGCTTCAACCTTCGGGAATCGAGCATCGGACTAGCAATCTCTGGGCTGCTCAATACCGCGATCATGCTGGTGAGCGCGGCGCTAGTAAACGATCTCGGCGACCAATGGAGATCGATTCTCTTAATCTTCGCGGCCGGGTTTGCGAGCGCGATGGGTTTGGCGAGTGTGTGTGCTGCTGTCGGTCGCGCGGCAAGGTACGAGGATGCAGCGGCGCAAGCCCGGCTTGACTCGCAACGATCAATCGTGGCAACCAGAACGCGCCGCGATGAGATCAACCGCATCAGTTGGGCTCTACACGACACCGTGGTCAATACCTTGTACGCGCTAGCAAACGGGGTGCACTCCAGCCAAGTCGAAGCCCTCAAGCAGCGCTGCGCCAACGATGTTCGTGCTGTTCGGCGATGGCTCGCAGCACCTGCGGTCCCTGACAACGCGACGTATACCTCTGCCGGCATCGCGCGTTGGCTGCAGATCGAAGGTGAGACCCGGGGCCTCACGATGAACGTCCACCACGATGGTGGCAACGGCGTGGTTAACCAGGATGCGCTAGAGGCGACGTTGGGAGCTGGCAGGGAAGCCCTGGTGAACGCCACCAAACATGCGACCACAGCAACCGTCACCGTCACTGTCGCCTTGTCTGCAGCACGACTCAACATCGTGATTCGCGACGACGGGCCCGGGTTCGACGTCGCGTCGACTCGGATGCGTGGCATTGAAACATCCATCTCCGAACGCTGCCAACGAGCCAATGTGGACGCACGGCTCACGTCGAGGCCAGGTGCTGGCACCACCTTGACAATGAACTGGGCATCCGAGTTCCCGACGTCGCAGCGCGCTTCCAGTTCGGCCTGGTCTGCTGACGCGTCGCGTCTTCGCGCGGGAGTCCGAACCGCGACCACCGCCACTGTCTACTGGCTGCTCGCGCTCAGCTTTGCCCCGATTCTCGCGAGCGATGGCAGGGAGGAGTTCTTCCTCCGGCTCGCGGGCTGGCTTCCGCTCGCAGCACTCAGCCTCGTGACGGCGAGGTCCATGCGACGTGGCACTGCCGCTTGGCCACCGACGTACGCCCTGATCGGTGCCACATCTGCGTGGGCGACTTACACCTACGCCGCTGCCCCGGGCGAGACCCTCGGCACAATCGACGGATGGGCCTACACGCCCGGGCTTGTGGCGATGGCGGTGGTTGCAGCGACGGCACAAAGGCTGATCTGGCTCATGTTCGTATGGGCATGTGGCGTCGTGGGTCTCCTCATCGCGATGGGTCCACGCGCAGCCGATCTCCTATCGGCTGACCCCACAACAGCCATCACGTTGTTGAACATCGCGCCAGTCTTGGTGCTGTTCTGGTCAATACACCGATTTGCTGGCGGAAGTATCGCTGCCCGGGAGTTCCACGAACACGCGGAGAGCGTGCTCCTACTCGACGAGGAACAAGTCCGCGCGGCTTCACGCATCGAGCGGTTGCAGTTCGCGGACTCGCTCATCCTGCCGTTCCTATCAAAGGTGGCTGACGGGACACTCGACTCACAAACCGCGGAATGCCGCGAAGCCGCCCGTGACCTTGAGAGTTTGGCGCGATCGATTCTGTCGATTCCAGAGTCAGGGCCACGCCTCGAGGCGATGCTTGCGCGACTGAGCCACC
>CAUJEJ010000068.1 GCA_963169255.1 Actinomycetota bacterium
CTTCAACAAGACGATCATCATTCGCGAGCGCGAGGAATACCGCGTTCGGCTGTTCCTGGATGAGATCAACCAAGACGAGAAGACGATCGTGTTCTGCGCGACGCAGGAGCACGCGTTGATGGTGCGCGACATCATCAACCAAATGTCGACGAGCACGAACCCGAACTACTGCCAACGCGTCACTGCCGATGACGGCGCGATTGGCGATCAGGCGTTGCGGGACTTCCAAGACAACGAGAAGACGATCCCGACGATCCTGACGACGTCGCAGAAGCTGTCGACCGGGGTTGATGCTCGCAACGTGCGCAACATCGTGCTGATGCGCCCGATCAATTCGATGATCGAGTTCAAGCAGATCATCGGCCGCGGGACGCGCTTGTTCGACGGCAAGGACTACTTCACGATTTACGACTTCGTAAACGCCCACCACTTGTTCGCCGATCCGGACTGGGATGGTGAGCCGCTCGATCCGACGCCGCCCGTGCCGCGCGACCTCCCGCCGCTGTACCCCGACGACGATCCGGAAGCCACTGACGACAACGAGTTTGATCCGCCGAAGCCGAAGATCCGCATCAAATTGCGCGACGGCAAACATCGATCGATTCAGCACATGTCGTCGACGACGTTCTTCGACGCCGACGGAAAACCGCTGTCGGCCCAGCAGTTCATCGCGCGCCTGTTCGACACGTTGACCCTGCCGGAGTTCTTCACCAGCGAAGAGGCGTTGCGCGAGGTGTGGTCCGTGCCCGAGACGCGGCTTCACCTGCTCAATCGCCTCGACGAGGCCGGGTTCAGCCGTGACGCTTTGCGTGAGATTCAAAAGTTGATCGAGGCGCAAAACAGCGACCTGTTCGACGTTCTCGAATACGTCGCGTATGCCCGTGACCCCATGACTCGCGCCGAGCGGGTCACCGCGTCAAGGCTGTCGTTAGAACGTTCGCTCGATGGTCGGCAGTTGGAGTTCGTCGATTTCGTGTTGACCCAATACGTCGAGTCAGGTGTTGATGAACTCGGTAGCGACAAGCTCGCGACGTTGTTGGAGTTGAAGTACGACAGCATCTCCGAAGGCATCGCCGCCCTCGGCGGAGCGGACACCGCCCGCGCAGTCTTCGTCAACTTCCAGAAGCACCTCTACGAGCCAACCCCAACCGTGGGTGTCGGCTAGATCGACCTCACTCTAATTAGAGCTGCTGTGCAACAACCGTTCGATGGCACGTCGCTGGATCGTGCTCAAAGCACAAAAGCGCGACCCGATTGTTTGCGGTTAGGTCGCGCAGTGTCGCAAGATCCCGCTCGCCGTCACCGGACTGGAGCAGTTCGACGAATCGCGCACGAGCAGCGGGATTGCCGCTCACGAACGCCGCGCGATTGTCCTTCGGATTTCCTAGCCCGCGCAGGTGAACGTAACGAATGCCAGCGGCCTGCAATGCGGCGGCGAGCGCCGTTTTGGACAGGCCTCGTTTTCGACTGATCGCGTTGAGCCGAACATCGACTACAACCTCTGCGCCGCTCTCGTGGGCTTGGGCGACTAGTGCCTCAGCGCTCAGTCCCTCGTACCCGAGCGAGATCACGTTCTGAGTATCGGACTCGTTGAGCACGTGCAACCTCGCTTCGGGATCTGTTATTGATCATGCGGAGTGCGCTGCCAGCCACGGCGGGCACGATGAACTTGTAGAGGTTGTCGAGGATAGCCCGGGCGATGAACTCACCAAGGGCACCAAATTCACCTGCGTCACCCTTTCGAAACGCGTTCAGGTATTTAGTTCGATATCGAACATTCGTTCTAGTTGTACGCCTGGCAGGAAATAATCTGACAGTACGAAATACGGATGACTTGTACGTCCGCATATGTTCTCCGCATACGTACAAGTGCTGGATCGCAAACCCAGTACCGGGACCTTCGGATGGTGCGTCCCTATCCACAGATCTGAAATTTGGGCACCGGCAGTCCAACCCGGTTCGTAGTGTTCGAGCTATGAAGGAAAAGCGGGGCCGCACGCCGCGCAAACTGCCGGACCTGAGCGTTCCGGTGGCGCCGCCGGTGTACAAACCTCCGCCTGCGCATGCGTGCCGGGTGGTGGAGTATTCGATGTACCTGTCGCCATCTTCAGCGCTGTCGGTGCGCTTCGCGAGGTACAAGGGCCGAATCGTGGACTTTTCAATCAACCACTGGACTATTGTCGAAGGAATCCGTTTTGATGTTTCGAGGATCGATACGCAAGGTGGAACGATCCATCGCCACCAGTTTGTCCGATCAACGGGCGAAGACATCTACGGTCATCGGCTGATCGCGAATATCCCCGCTGAGAATTCGCATCAGGTGGTGCATGATGGGTTCACGCAGGCTAAGAAGGCTATGACGCGAGAATGGCGTGAGAATGAGCGGAGGTGGCGGGATGGTTGATCATGTAACTGAAGCGGCCGAATTACTAATGGACATCCTCGCTGACGAGCACTGCCAGATTCCCTCAGGCACAGCCATCGTTTCGTGCCTCGAGACGGAATCACTCGCGAGCGTATTGGCGCGAGTCATGGCAGTTCGCGAAGATCCGCCGGTTGTTGTGAGCGTCTATTGGCCCGAGTCGGGTCGACTTGAACTCGTGCAACTCGGCGAGGGTGCACATCCGCGGGCGAATAGCTCAGCACCCGACGAGGTGTCGAGTGAATCGACCATCGGCATGCTGGTCGACGCGATCCGAACGAATTCCGCATTTCAGTTCAAGGTCATGACCAAAGCGGGCTCGGTCCTTCAGTCCGCGAATGTCTTAGCGCACAAGTAGTCACGCGGTATCAAGAACTCGGGCTAGTCGGACAAGCCCATTGGGTGCACCGACAAGAACCGGACCGTGCGACAGTGTCGCCATGGAATCGGTCCCGCTGTTCTCGTATGGCACGCTGCAACTGCCGGAAGTGCAGCTGTCGACGTACGGGCGACGCCTCGATGGTGACGGCGACAGCTTGGCCGGATTCAGGTTGTCGACGATCACGATCAATAGTTCGGCAGTCGCCGGAATCAGCGGAACTGCCGACCATCCGATTGTCACCTACACCGGCAGCGATGCCGATCACGTCGCCGGAATGTTGTTCTTGCTCACCGATGCTGAGCTGGCGGCGACTGATGAGTACGAAACGGATCAATACGTGCGCGTCCAGGTGACGCTAATGAGTGGGCGTTCCGCCTGGGTGTATGCGGCCGCGGCAGTCGGGTAGAAGTTCGCACAATCACTGCTAAAGCTGGTCGAAATGGCTCGCGGTACGCGTCGGGCTGGTTACTCTTTGCTGACTTTGACCACCCAACGGGGAGTAGCACGATGACTGGATTGACACGGACGATGCTTGCTGGCGCTGGTGCTGTTGTATTCGCGGCGGGTGTTGTTGCGTGCAGCAGTTCGAGCACCAGTTCGCCGAGCGAATCGGCCGCTGCGCCATCACCGGCCGGGACCGGCGAGATCCCGTTCGCCGATTGCGCGACTGCCACGTTCGGTGATCCACTTGCGCCGCTGGATCCACCGGCGAACCCACAGGTCTACCCCGCCGCACCGCCGATGACGATTGATCAATCGAAGCTGTACCAAGCGACGATCGCGACGGCGAAGGGCGACATCGTGTTGTGCCTGCAGCCCGAGTTGGCGCCGCAGAGCGTGAACAACTTCGTCACGCTGAGCCGCAACAAGTTCTACGACGGGTTGACGTTCCACCGTGTTGTGCCCGACTTCGTGATCCAAGGCGGCGACCCACAAGGCTCTGGCTCCGGTGGCCCGGGCTACGCGTTCCCAGATGAGCCGGTCCGCCAGCAGTACGTCGATGGCGCGGTCGCGATGGCCAACTCCGGGCCGAACACGAATGGCTCACAGTTCTTCATCGACATCTCTGACAACACTACGAAGCTTCAGCCGCGGTACAACCTCTTCGGCAAGACCAGCAGCGGCCTAGACGTCGCCAAGCAGATCACGCAGGGCGACGTGATGAAGACGGTAGTGGTCCGTCAGCAAACCTAGCCCGCTCGGCAACACAAACAGAACGGCGGATTGTGGTCTCACCGCGACCACAATCCGCCGTTCTGTTTTGTTTTCGGTCGGTCAGCTGCGACGAGATTGCGGGCCGACCTGTAGGTGTCTGGGGCCAACCACGAAGATTGTCGTGACCACCGCGTTGGAACCACGATTTAGAGACTCCGAACGGGAGGCTGCCATGCGTCGCTTCGCTTGCCCTCAATGTGGGAACCGCGTCTTCTTCAATGACCATCAGTGCCTCAAATGCGCCACGTCCCTAGGGTTTGACCACCTTGCAGATCAGATCATTGCGACCGACGGACTGAGCGTGTGCGCGAACAGATCCGAGTACAAGTGCAACTGGATCGCTGCGGGCGGCACCGCATGCCAAGCGTGCAGTGTCGAAGTTGGTCCGCCAGCATCTGATCCAGAGGTTGACGAGTTTCGTTCCGCGATCCGTCGGATGCTGCGGCAGTTGCACGTCCTGCAGGTCGAATACGTGTACACCACTCCGAACCTGCGATTCGCACTTCGCCGGTCAACGGACGATTCGAAGGTTGTGATAGGCCATGAAGACGGGTTGATCACGCTCGACGTTGCCGAAGCTGACCCGGTGTACCGCGAAGAGACCCGGGCCCGGCTCGGGGAGCCGTACCGCACATCCCTAGGTCACGTCCGCCACGAGGCCGGGCATTGGCATTGGCAGGCATGCATCGCAACCAACACCGAGACCTTGGCGAAGTTCCGTGCGACGTTCGGTGACGAAACGATCGACTACCCCGACGCGCTCGCTCGTCACTACGCGGTCGGCGACGACGGGAAGTGGCAGGCAGAGCATCTTTCGTTCTATGCGGGCGCTCACCCGTGGGAGGACTACGCCGAGACGTTCGCGCATCTGCTGCACCTGACCGACACGCTCGAGACCGCTCGCGCGGAAGGCCTCGCGCTTCCCGCGTGGGGAACCCCCGCGCAGCGGTACCAGCAGTGGATCGACGTCACTGTCTCGCTCAACGAACTGAGCCGCAGCATGGGTATGTCCGACCTCTATCCGTTCGCGCCTCCACCAACGGCAATCAACAAGATCTTGTTTCTCGCCGGAATCATCCCGGCCGTCAACCTTGCGTAGTTGCCACGGCAGATCGAAGAATTCTTTTCCGATTTGGTGAATCCAAACCGCTCTCCCCATGCGAAGTAGTGGTGAAAGCAGCCACAACCGGTGGCCGCGACATTGGGGAGATGAAATGAACAAGAAGCTGATGGCAAGTGCAACTGCTACTACTGCCGCGCTGGGGATGGCAGCGGTCGGCCTCGCGGCGGCCCCTGCAAGCGCAGCTCCGACGAGCTTGGCAACGGTGCTCACCAGCGACAAGAACACGTTCGACAAGAACTCACACGACTTCGATGTTGTGACCGAGGCCGTCCTCGCCGTGTTGGCTGCCAAGCCAGGTTCGGCTGTTGGAGTTTTGGCCGACCCGAGCGTCAAATTGACGGCCTTCGTCCCGACCGATGCAGCGTTCCTCAAGCTCGCCAGCAACCTGACTGGCTCCAAGGTGAAGTCCGAGAAGAAGGCATTCGGCATCGTCGCTGGCCTGGGAATCGACACCGTCGAGACTGTGCTGCTCTACCACGTCGTACCGGGCGCGAAGATCAACTCAAAGGCCGCCTTGAAGGCCAATGGCGCAGCGCTGCCCACCGCGCAAGGTGGAACCATCAAGGTCAAGGTGACGAAGAAGCCTGCAATCATCCTCGGCGATAAGGACACGAACTCGCGCAACGCACGCGTTGTCCTGGCGCTGACGGACATCAACAAGGGTGCAGGTAACAAGCAGATCGCACACGGCATCGATCGCGTGCTGCGACCTGTCGACCTGCCACCGCTGGCCAAGTAGGGCTCGATCAAGAGTGAGATCTGCGCAACCAGTTGCTCTCTTGCCTCGAGAGTCGTGTGACACTCAAAGGGTGAGCGAGCAGCTGGTTGCCGATCTCGGTAGGCGCATGGTCTCTGGCGACGAATCGGCACTTGAGCAGATCTATGCCCAGTGGTCTTCGCTGGTTTACACGATCGCATTGCGTTCTGTGCGGAACCCCGACGACGCGGCCGACATCACCCAGGCGGTGTTTGTCTCAGCGTGGCGCAGTCGGGCGACGTTCGATCCTGACGCAGGTCCGATCTCGGCCTGGCTCGTGGGAATCACTCGCAGGCGGATCGCCGACCATTACCGAGCACCTGCGAAGAACCGGGAGTTCGCCACTGATCAAAGCGTCGAAGCTCCCACGCTCGTGGAGGATTCGGAGTCTGTTTCGGTCGTCGATCGCGTCGTACTGGCCGATGAAATCAGTAGGCTCGGGCCGCCGACGGATCAGGTGATCCGGCTGGCTTTTTATTCAGACATGACCCACAGTCAGATTGCGGAACACCTCGACGTGCCATTGGGAACGGTGAAGACGCAGATCCGTCGTGGGCTTTCGAAGATGCGCGCTCGATTGGAGGTGACTGATGCAGCACTGTGACCCAGAAGATCTGGCCTTGCTGGCGCTCGGTGAGACACCGGACGGCGTTGACGCTGCATCCCACGTCGAGCACTGTGAACTCTGCCAGGCCGAAGTGCGCGAACTCTCGCGCGTCGTGACTATCGGTCGGTCAGTTGGGATTGATGATCAGCTGGTTGCACCACCGGCAAGTGTGTGGGCTGGCATCAAAGCCGAGCTTGCCAAAGATGCACCCGAAATCGCGGGTGAGTCTGCTGCTGCGCCCGCATCGAACGTCATTCCGATGCCTGCGCGCAAACGGCGCAGTTGGCTACCGACTGCGGTCGCAGCAGTGATGTGTCTCGTGCTCGGCGGGGTAGTCGGCGGCGTCATTGTGAAGTCGAATGAAGGCGGCACACCCGGGTCGCCCGTGATCGTTGCATCGGCGGCTTTGGAGCCCGTGCCGGGCGGCCCCGATCCCCAAACGACGGGCGTCGCGAAGCTGGAACTCGTGGATGGTGAGTACGTGTTGCGAGTCGACGCGAGTGGACTGCGCACACCTGATGGCTTCTACGAGGTGTGGATGATGGATCCGGAAAACGCGGGCCTCATCGCGGTGGGCTCGTTCAATGCGAACCAGGCGAGTGCAACGTTCCCGGTACCAGCGGGACTTCCGATCACCAGCTTCAACAGCGTCGATATTTCGGACGAACCATTCGACGGCGATCCCGGGCACTCGAAGGTAAGCGTGCTCCGAGGGACCCTCACCGCCTGAACGAGGTCAGCCGCGCGTGCTCTTGTCACGGGAGCCGGAGAAGAAATTGTGAACCGTAGCCTTCACCGTCGCTGACGGCCGTCAATGTGCCCCCGTGGTCGTTGACTATTCCGCGCGCAATCGTGAGTCCTAGGCCAGAGCCAGCGCCGTCGCTCCGGCGAGCTGTATCGCCGCGATGGAAACGCTCAAAGACTGCCTCGAGCTGCTCGGGTGCAATGCCATCGCCGTTGTCCGACACCGAGATGGTCGCGCTCCCGTCGCTGCTAGTGGCGCAGGTGACGCTGACCAAGCCATCTGCGGGCGTGTGCCGTAAGGCATTTTCGAGCAGGTTCGCCATCACTTGTTGGATGCGATCAGGGTCCACGTCGACGGTCGCATCATTGGTGCAGTGGGTGCTGGTCAGTAGTACTCCTTTTGCGGCGAAGCGGCGGTCAGCTGCTCGGCAGGCATCGTCGATGATCGCTGATACCCGGGTGGGTTGCGGGTGTAGGTCCAGGGCGTGTGCTTCGACTTCAGTGAGAGTCCGAATGTCGTTGGTGAGCCGGCGCAGCCGGGCGACCTGTTGGCGCATGACCGCGTAGTTCTCTGCCGACGCCGTAACTATCCCGTCCTCCATCCCATCGATGTGCGCTTCAAGCGTCGCCGCGGGTGTTCGCAGTTCGTGGGCGAGGTCGGCGAGTAGCTGTCGGCGGGAGGTCTCAGTCGCGGCAAGTTGGACCGCCATGTCATCGAATGAGTTTGACAGCGCATCGAGTTCGCGGGCGAATGTGTCGTGGGGGATTGTCACGTTGTAGTCACCGGCAGCGACGGCTTCTGCTGCCTGCGCGAGGTGCTCGATGGGTTCGCTAATCCTGCGAGTGAGCAGCCACGACAAGAGCCCCGCGCCGACGATGGAGGCGATGACTCCGAACGCGATCGCGAGGACGAATGAATCTTCAAAGGCTTGCTGCGCATGGTCGCGCACGTGGCTATCGGTTTCGCCAGTTTGCGCGAAGTGGTACGCGAATAGTCGAGGTGCGAGGAAGACTGCGGTCGCGGCCAGGGTTGCGGCACCGACGGCAATGACGACGACTTGGCCGATCATGATGCGCATGGCCAGACTGTTGGGGCGCTTCATGTGACCATCCCGTAGCCGACTCCGCGGACGGTTCTGATCCACTCCGGTTCGGCTGCGTCGTCGTTGAGTTTGCGGCGTAAGTGCCCGATGTGAACGTCGACGAGGTGCTCGTCACCGAACCATTCCCTACCCCAGACGGTATCGATGAGTTGGCGGCGGCTGAGTACTTGGCGCGGGTTTCGGCACAGTGTGGTGAGGAGATCGAACTCGGTCCGCGTCAGTTCTAGCTCGACCTCTCCGATGCTCGCGTGCCGAGCGAGCGGCTCGATCCGTAGCTGGCGAAGAGTGATGGTGTCGGTGTCGCTTTCGCTCGTTGGGTTTTCGGTATCCATCGTGCGGGGTCTGCGTAGCAGTGCTTTGGTGCGCGCAACAAGTTCCCGGGGCGAGAACGGCTTGACTACGTAGTCGTCTGCCCCGACTGACAGGCCAACAACTTTGTCCACTTCATCGTCGCGGGCTGTGAGCATGATGATGTAGCAGTCACTGAAAGTCCGGACCTGTCGGCAGACCTCGATTCCATCAAACCCGGGCAGCATGAGATCGAGGACGATGAGGTCTGGGCGCATGTCGCGGGCGAGCTCCACCGCGCTTGGCCCATCGAAAGCCAACTGCGCATTGAAACCTTCCGCCTGCAAATACGAGGCAACAATCCGGGCCAGGGGTTGCTCGTCATCGACAACGAGTACACGGGATCGGTCCCCCACCAACTGCTCCATCCTCGTCAGTACAAACCTAGGAGGTCACCCAGGGATCAACGAAATCCACCAGCCTGCGGCCGCTGGGCTATAGAACGCATCACCACGAACCTGCCAACCATTGGTGTCTCCCATCATGCTGGCCCGCCGCGTGGTTCGGCTGAGAAGGGCATAAAGATTCGATGAAGATCTTCCGAAGTGGCCCTGATACCCGGCGCATTTGAATATCGGCAGTGTGAGGATGCCGGAATGGCAATCACCACAGCAGTCCATGAAGAGACCCTCAACCTCGCTCAGGTAACGGATCCTGCCGCGGCGAACAATGGCTCGCCGCGTGCGGTCACTCGGTACCCACGCTGTTGTGCTCGCATCGGCCAAGGCGCCGGTAGCGGCAGTCACATTCACGGGGTCCACTAGTCATGGGCCAAGCCTCGGTTCACCTGCCCTACCGCCGCCAAATAGTGCTGGGAGGGGCAATCCTGCTTGCCAGCCTCGGCCTGGCTGCTTGCCAGTCATCGGCAAACACGGATTCCTCGACACCTTCGACACCTTCAACTGCCGAGGCGCTCACGGGGGTCGTTGCGCTGTCCACCAAGTTGGATCACATCCACGGTGCAGTCGTTGATTCCGCTGACGGGACGATCCTCACCGCCACCCACACCGGTGTCCGGCGCATCTCGCCGAGCGGGGCGGTGACGAAGGTCGGAGTCTCCGACGACGACTTCATGGGATTCGCAGTTCCGAGGCCTGATCGTTGGCTAGCGAGCGGACACCCCGGACCCACAAGCACATCGCCGGATCCGTTGGGGCTGGTGGAATCCACTGATCAAGGCGCAACGTGGAAGTCAGTCTCCAGACGCGGTGAGACTGACTTCCACGCCCTTGCCGCCAACGGGAACACCGTCGTCGGGTTCGATGGCCACACCGGGCTGATCCGATCCACTGACGGGGGTAAGACGTGGACCAATGCCTCAGCGACCAAGGTTGCCGCACTGGCGTATTCCGGTGATCGACTGTTGGCCGTGACGGCGAGGGGACTTGAGGTCAGTACCGACAACGGCACGACTCTGCAGCCGATAGCCGGATCACCGGAGGCGGCACTGCTATCGACCGCCGGTGCGACAGTCTGGGTTGTCGATCGCCGAGGTGGGACCTGGCTGTCGACGGACGCGGGCGTGACGTGGCAAGCACGCGCGAAGGTCACTCGTGACGTTGCAGGTCTTGCCGCCGTCGACGCGGCCCGCGCCTATGCGATCACGACGTCGGAACTGATAGCCGTCGGCTGATGACCGCGGAGCCGGAAACCGGGGGCCCTACTGGATGAACTGCTCCCCTGGAGTTGGACTGAGAAATTCAGTTCCGATCCCAGGGGAGCAGTTTTATGCATCCATATAGTTCGTTGTCGGAGCAGCAGCGCGAAGCTGCTGTTGTTCTGTTCGAAAGTGGTCATTCGTACTCTTCGGCGTCGACGAGGCTTGGTGTCGCCAAGTGGCCGGTTAAGAAGCTTTACTCTCGCTGGCGGATTCATGGCAAGCTCGTGCTCATGCCGAAGCCGTCGAAGCAGGTGTACTCGTTTGAATCAAAGCTGGACATGGTGCAGCAGTACCTCGCTGGCAAGCGATCGGCGGCGGGTCTTGCTGAGGAACACGGGTTGTCCTCTCCGGAGCTTTTGAAGAAGTGGGTGCTGCAATGTCGTCGTGGTGGCGTGGACGCTCTGCGACCAAAACCACGTGGCCGCCCATCGGGCAGTGGGGCGCCTCCGCCGCTGTCTGAGCTGGACAAGTTGCGCAGGGAAAACGAGCGCCTCGCCGCTGAGAATGCCTACCTAAAAAAATTGCGAGCCTTGATGGCGCAACAACCGCGGTGAAAGCTGCTGCTGTTTACGCCCTCAAGGCTGACTACCCCCTGGCCGTGCTGCTTGAGGTCACTGAGGTTGCTCGGTCGACCTTCTTCTATCACCAGGCCCGCAAACACGTGGCTGACCCGCAGGCTGAGCTGAAGGCTGCGATTAGTGGGGAGTTCCACGCCGCTAAGGCCCGCTACGGGCATCGCAGAATCCAGTCAGAACTGGTGAAGAAGGGCTGGCAGGTAGCGAAGAAGACGGTGCTCAAGCTGATGCGAGTTCTCGGGTTGGAATGCAAGGTGCGCCGCAAACGCAAGTACAACTCCTTCAAAGGCGCAGTAGGAACCGTCGCCCCGAACGTGCTGAACCGCAGCTTTGACGCTGAGCGGCCGAACCAGAAATGGGTCACCGATATCACCGAGTTCCGCGTCGGTGACTACAAGGCGTACCTTTCCCCGATCATTGACCTGTTCGACAACGCAGTCGTGGCACACACCATCGGAACGTCACCGAGCCTGGACTTGACCAACGAGTCGCTGCGAAAGGCTCTCGCCACGCTCACAACCGGCGAGCATCCCCTCGTGCACTCTGATCAAGGGTTTCAATACCAGCACCCAACGTGGCGGGCGATCCTGGGCGAGGTCCACGCGGTGCAGTCGATGTCTCGCAAAGGGACATGCTTAGACAACTCAGTTGCTGAGAATTTCTTCAGCCATCTGAAAGAAGAAATGTTCCATCACGACAGCTACGACAGCATCGATGAACTCATCAGCGCCGTGAACGAGTACATCGACTGGTACAACAACGTCCGCAACTCGACAAAGCTCAAGGGCCTGAGCCCGGTGCAATACCGGACCCAGGCCCTTGCAGCCTAGGAAGTCCCAACCTTCAATTAGCCAGTCCAACAACCGGGGACCAGTTCATGGACCCAGGGCCACTACTTCTTGAGCATCTCTTGCATCTCGGCGATCTCTTTAGCCTGCGCATTGATGATCTCCTGGGCCAGTGCTTTGACCTGGGCGTTCTCACCCTGAGTGAGTTCCTGCTCGGACATCGTGACTGCCCCTTCGTGGTGAGCAATCATCATCGTCAGCCACATCCGATCGAATTCGGCACCTGACTTCGATTCCAGGTCTGCCATCTGGGCTGCAGACATCATTCCCGGACCCATCGGGTTAGCCGACGACGTCGACCCGCCGTGGTCCATTCCTGAGCTGCCGTGCCCGCTGCCGTGTGATTCAGACCCCGTTGCTGGAGTCTCGTCCCACTCCGCAAGCCAGGCATTCATCTTCGCGATTTCGGGTCCTTGGGCGGCTTCGATCTTTGTTGCGAGCGCCTTGACCTGCGCGTTGTTGGTGTGGCTGGGAACCATCTCGGCCATGTCGATGGCTTGTTGATGGTGAGCCACCATATCGACGAGGAACGTGACGTCTTGGCTGTTATAGCCATTGAGCACAGTGGCACTTGAGCTTGTTGGTGTTGGGGAACTCGTCGAACTTCAGCCTGCCGTTACGCCGGTCACTGCCAAGACAATGACGGCTCCAGCGGACCAGCGGGCAACTGTTGAGCGTGGGTAGGTCACGGGAGGCCTCTCTTCGTGGCGGAACGATCGAAACCATCATGGGTACGGTGCCGTGGGCTCCACAAGCAGTGTTGTGAGTCTTCATGAAACCTTCATGGGGAGCGCAGGGAATCTTTGTCCGCCAGGGAGCGGGCGCCCTTGGTGGCGACCTCGGCGATCAGCAGCGTCACCGCCCGGCAAACAGGTGAGTTCTGGGTTGCCGCTGTAGGCAGTGCCTCCCGTAAAGTTCAGTGATGATTCCTCCGCAGAAACAAATGACAGGAATGCTCGGACATCCGGTCGCTGAGAATCCAATCGACATCATGTTCGACACGGTTTACGCCCATTACGGTTTGCCGTGGCAGTTCTGGAAGAACGACATCGCATCCGAAGCGGATCTGGCGTTGGCGGTTTCCGCGCTGGCTCCGCTCGGGTATCGCGGAGTCGGGATCACCGTGCCGTACAAAGTGGCCGTCATCCCGATGCTTGACGAGGTTGACGACGACGTCCGCGCGATTGGGGCCGCCAACTACGTGACGATCAAGGACGGCCGTCTGACTGGCCACAACAATGACGGCAAGGGTGTGGTGAAGGCGATCGAGAAGGTTGTCCCGCTCGCCGGTCAACACGTGGTGATGCTCGGTGCTGGTGGAGCCGGT
>CAUJEJ010000069.1 GCA_963169255.1 Actinomycetota bacterium
TGTTCGTGTTGCACCCGCCGGTCGAGGGTTCGCGCCACGCGAAGCCCTCCGCGGCAGCAGGAATCGCGCTGTTGCCAGGGATTCCACACCTTGGATTGGATCACCGGGCGGCGTGGGTCGAGGCAGGTTCGGACGGTGCGATCACGAAGTTCGTGAGCGCTGATTCCGTCGACCCAATGAGCGATCCCGATCTTGCGGTGCTCGCCACCCTCTGCGCTGCCTGAGGTTCGAGGTCAAGCCTGCTGAGCGCGAAGCCAACTGAGCGCGGTGGCCGCCAACGTGCGGACTCCGATGCCGATCGCGCGTTCGTCAATGTCGAACGTGCTTGCGTGCAGGTCCAGGAGTTCACTCGAGGCCGGGTCATGGACGCCTAGGCGAGCATAGGAACCAGGCACTGATTCCAGGAACCACGCAAAGGTGTCACCGCCCCATGACTGATCCGAGAACAAGATGGCGTCCGCACCGAGTTCGGCGCCAGCAACCTGGCTGAGGAATTCGGTTGCCACCGGGTCGTTGACAACTGGCGGAACTCCCCGAGTGTGTGTCAGTTTCCACTGCGCACCCGTCGGGCCGACGACGTCTTCGATGGCTTGTTCGACCAACTTAGGCGCACGCTCCCACAGTCCGTGATCTTGTGTGCGGAGTGTGCCGAAGAGTCGGCCGTAGGACGGCACGACGTTCGCGGCATCACCTGCCCGCATCGACCCGAAGACCAGCTTGATGGGTTCATCTCCGGCGAGTTCGTTGAGCCGTTCAGGGATGCCGAGCGCCGCGCGTGAGAGCACCTGCACCACGTCGACGGTCAACTCTGGACGAGCCGTGTGGCCGCCGGGGCCGGAGATCTCAATCTCGACGAGATCCGCCGCCGAGGTGATGGGCCCTGGGTTAAGTCCGAGCGTTCCGACGTCAATCTTCGGGTCGCAGTGGAGCCCGTAGATCGCGCCGACTTCCTTGAGGTAGCCATCCTCGATGATGCCGACTGCACCGCCAGGCAGCGCTTCTTCTGCGGGTTCAAAGATGAGACGGACACGGCCGCAGGGCGAACCTTCGCGAGCTAAGAGTCGCTGTAGCAACAGCCCCGCTCCCACGACGATCGTCGTATGCGCATCGTGGCCACACGCGTGTGCGACTCCTGGAACAGTCGAACGGTACGGGGTCGTTGATTCGTCTTCCATCGCCAACGCGTCGAGGTCGGCCCGCAGGGCGATCGTGGGAATCGGACCGTCGTTGGCGTCTGATTCGTTGCCAACGACGATGTCGCAGATCAAGCCGGTTCCGCTCTCAAACACCTGCGGCACTAGGCCGGAAACCTGCAACCGGGATGCAACGGCCTCAGTCGTGGCGAACTCTTGCGACGACAGTTCCGGATGTGCGTGAACCCGCCGACGGAAGGCGATCAGCTCATCGAGGTGCCCTTCAAGAAAGGCGTCGATATCTGCACGATCCGTGGCATCGAGCGCAGCGGGCGTTCCCCAATCGCTCACACTGATTCCTCCGGCTTTCCCCGTGCACCTGTCACGCCGTATTGGGCGAAACTCTCGTCTGTTTCAGCAATCAGCAGCTTGACGACGTCGACCAACGATCCTCCGCCGGCAACTACTGCTCGCTGCCGAAGGTAGCTTGACCCCTGTTCGGCCATCGTCAGCGCGTGGCGCAAATCGTCCACGCAACCCAACTTTTCGGCAGTTGGCGTGAGGAAGTCGATGATCTCGGCGAGCTGCTCGCGAAGCGGCTGAGTTTCGCCATCCTGCGTGCGGATCAACGTGGCATCCAAGCCCCACCGACTCGCGCGCCACTTGTTCTCGCGCAAGACCCAGTCAGGTAGCAAGTCGAACGTCTCGCCGGCGTCAACCATCTCGTCAATCTTGGTGACCATCGACTGGGCGATCGCAGCGATCGTTGCCGTCTCGCGCAGCGTCGTGATGCCGTCGCACATTCGAAGCTCAACCGTGCCGAAGTCTGGGTGCGGCCGGATGTCCCACCAGATCTCTTTGACGGTCTCGATCGTGCCTGCCTGCATGAGTGCGTTCAACAGTCGGTTGTAGTCGTCCCAGTCCGCGAGTTGCGGCGGGATGCCGGTGGTCGGCATAGCCTCGAACACCTTGGTCCGTGCGCTCGCCATGCCAGTGTCGCGTCCGAGCCAGTAGGGGCTCGACGCCGAGAGCGCAAGGATCACCGGCAAGTACATGGCGAGCACGTTGGTAGTGATGACCGACTTATCCGCGGATCGAACTCCGACGTGGACGTGGATGCCGTGGATCAACAGTCGCTGCGCGGGCCACTGCAGTCGTTCGAGCATTCGGTCGTAGCGAGGGTTGGGCGTCGTCGGGAGTTCGTCCCATTCCGCGAACGGGTGCGTGCCGGTGGATTCAAGGGCGAGACCACGCTCGTTCAGCAGCGGAACGATTTCGCTGAGCGTTCCCGCGAGGTCATACGCGGCCTGTGTCGGGGTCTCGCAGATTCCGGTGATGACCTCAAGGCTCGGCTGGAACAGCTCGTTCTTGGCCTTTGGGTGTTCGCCTTTCGGATGTGACTGCCCGATGATCGCCAGGATCTCGTTGGAACAGGAGACCAACTCTCCGGTCTCGCGATCCACGATTCCGTACTCAACCTCGATACCGACGGTCGACTTTGGCGAGCTGTTGAATTCCACACGCGAACGCTATCGCCACCACCGCCAAATCAGCACCCCGAACGCTCCCCATCGGCCGATGCACCCACTCCCGCGCAGGATTGGGCCACATTTGTGCCGCTATAGAGTCGCGAATGAGGCCCAATCCTGCGCGGGAAAGGCGAGTGCGGCCGAATGGTTGGACCCGGGGAAGCGAACGGCGACCCGGGTCGCATATGCTTTGCTGGCCTTCAGCGGGTTTTTGTTGGGGGCTACTGGCCCCATCGTCTAGCGGCCCAGGACTCCGCCCTTTCACGGCGGCAGCGCGGGTTCGAATCCCGCTGGGGTCACGAACGTCCGCAGTGTGACGTCAGCGAAAGCTGCCGAGTAGACTGCACCGGTGCGCAAGCACCATTGGCCCCGTAGCTCAGTTGGTTAGAGCGCCGCCCTGTCACGGCGGAGGCCGCCGGTTCGAGTCCGGTCGGGGTCGCTCGAGTAATTGAAACGCCCGTCGCACGCGGCGGGTTTTTCAATCTCGGCGGCTGATCTCTCGCCAGATCGGTCGCGGCCAGGTAGCTCAGTTGGTACGAGCGCTCGCCTGAAAAGTGAGAGGTCGGCGGTTCGACCCCGCCCCTGGCCACCCAAACACCACCGCTGGACCTCACCAGCGCAACAGCACTCCTCCGGCTGAAGACCACTCGATTCGCCGGAATTGAAGTCTGCGGTCAGCCTGATCCTCCGCAGCTTCCAATCGAATGGTCGCGGCATGCTGACCAAACACCCGCCACCAAACCTGACAGCGAACTACGAATTGGTAAGCAACCAACCGAATATGGCGGGCGCGGGAAATTCACATCGTTATGACAGCGATTGGGGCCCAAATTGCGGGCTCCGAGTCGCGAAACATCCCTGTAACTTGGGGGGTTGCTGGCATGCTCGCACCATGGCTGTTCGTCCCACTCTCGCGAAGGTTGCGCTTGCGGCAGGGGTCTCGAAATCGACAGCAGGAAACGTCCTCAGCGGCCGCCGGCAAATGTCGGAAGAGACGGCACGGCGCGTGTACGAAGCAGCCAAACAACTCGGCTATCGAGCCGACACAAAAGCCAGCGGCCTGAGCCGCGGAAGCGCACCGATCCTCGGTGTTCTGTACTCCGGATACATGCCGGATCTGGTGAGTCGCCGCAGTAGTTTGTACTGGCCACGATTCAACGAAGGCATCGTTCAGCGATGTTCCGCCGATGGCACAGTCGCGGCATTCGCTGGAGAGCAGCAAGCGCAGGCGCTCATCAACGGCGGCGTGAACGCGGTGCTCGTCCTCGGGCAAGACCTCAAACACTTTGATGACCTTCACATCCCATTCGGCATGCCGATCATCGCGACAGATCCAGTGCCAGGGCGGACCGTCCAGTTCGCGATGCACGAGCCGTTCGACGTGGCGGCCACGGTCATCGGCCACTTCGTCGACTCGGGTCGTTCACGCATCGGATGGCTGCGGGGCGATGGTGCGGCGAACATGTTCGACCCGTGGGCCGTTGCGCTCGACGAGACCGCTGCCGACCGCGGCGTGGAGTTCAGCGTCGCGATGCACGACCTCAGCTCAGAACAGATCGGCCTTGCGATCGACGCACTCATGAAGGCCGGCGTCAATGCAATCTTCGCGACGTTTGCGAACTCCTCGAAGATTGCGCACCAGTTAAGGGCTCGCGGAATCCGCACTCCCGAAGACGTCGCGTTAGTCGTTCAAGCCGAAGGAGTGATCGAAGAGGCGATGACCCCTTCGATCTCGACCCTGTCGCTGATGAGCTTCGAGTCAGGCGCAGTCGTCGCCAGCTATTGCTTGGCCGAGATCCATGGCACCGCAGCACCGACCGCGCCGCCGCCATTCGAACTGACCGTGCGCGAGTCATCACGATGCACGTGATGCAGGCGCGCAGCGCTCTCAACGCACGCTAGCGCGCTTTCGACGGCGCTTGAAAGCGACGCAACCGCAGGCTGTTGAGTACAACGAAGACCGAACTGAACGCCATCGCCGCCCCGGCAATCATCGGGTTCAGCAATCCGAATGCCGCCAACGGAATCGCAGCCGTGTTGTAGGCAAACGCCCAGAAGAGGTTGCCCTTGATCGTGCGCAAAGTCGCCCGGGACAGGGCGATTGCGTCCGCCGCTGACCGAAGATCTCCGCGAACCAGTGTGATGTCCGCGGCTTCGATCGCGGCATCGGTTCCGGTTCCCATCGCCAAGCCCAGGTCTGCCTGCGCCAACGCGGGAGCGTCATTTACGCCGTCACCGACCATCGCGACGACCCGACCCTGCGCTTGTAGCTCGCGAATGACGTCGACCTTGCCTGCGGGCAGTACCTCGCTCACGACTTCGTCGATGCCGAGCTCCGCCCCAATTGCCCGCGCTGCTTGCGCGTTGTCCCCTGTGAGCAGCACCGGAGCCAGCCCCTGTTGACGCAGCATCGCGACCGCTTGGGCAGACGTCGGTTTGATTGCATCCGCGACGACGATCACACCGCGCACCTCGCGATCCCAGCCCACAAAGACTGGCGTGCGCCCCAGATCGGCTTGACTCTGCGCACTGGCGGCCAGGCCCGCGTCGATGCTCATCGCATGTTCGTCAACCAGCCATTGTCGGCGGCCAACGGCGACGTCGTAGCCCGACACCACACCGGAGACACCCAGGCCGCCTTGGCTCGCGAAATTCGACACCGGTGGTAGCGCGCCATCGGCCGCTGAGTGGGCCGCAATCGCGACGGCGATCGGGTGCTCGGACGCCGACTCGAGCGCACCAGCGACCCGTAACAGTTCCGCGCGATCAACGGTCGACCCCGAGAGAACCTCGACCACGCTCATCGCGCCGGTCGTCACGGTTCCGGTTTTGTCGAGCACGATGGTGTTGACAGTGCGGGTGGACTCAAGGATCTGCGGACCCCGGATCAAAATGCCGAGTTGTGCGCCTCGCCCGGTGCCAACAAGCAGCGCTGTTGGCGTCGCCAACCCCAGCGCACACGGGCACGCAATGATCAAGACAGCAACGGCTGCGGTGAGTCCCGCCTCGACCGAGTTGCCTGTCAACAGCCAGCCTGCGAAGACCACGACTGCCAGCACGAGCACGACCGGAACGAACACCGCCGACACGCGGTCGGCAAGGCGCTGGACGTCAGCCTTGCCGTGTTGCGCATCCTCGACGAGACGGCCCATCTGCGCAAGCTGGGTATCAGCGCCAACGCCGGTCGCAGCGACAACCAAGCGTCCGGAACTATTGACCGTCGCGCCGACGACGTGGGCACCTGGACCAACGTCCACGGGGACAGGCTCACCGGTCAACATCGACATGTCGATCGCGGACTCGCCATCAACCACGACTCCGTCAGTCGCAACCTTCTCGCCCGGTCGCACCACAAAATGGTCCCCGACAGCCAACTCTCCGATCGGTATCCGTTGCTCAATCTGCACGCCCGAACCACCCCGCAGGACAGTCACATCTTTGGCGCCCATCGAAAGCAGGGCCTCAAGAGCCGCGCCAGACTGCGCCTTCGCCCGCGCTTCGAAGTAGCGACCAACCAAAATGAACACGGTCACGGCCGCGGCGACCTCGAAGTAGAGCTCAGCGCCGTGGGCCGACTCCCGGGACGGCAGGAGCGTGAACTCCATCGTCATGCCAGCTGCGCCCGCACCGCCAAACAACAGTGCCCAAACCGACCACAGATAGGCGGCTCCCACGCCCACGGAGATCAGGGTGTCCATCGTCGCCGTGCGGTGCCGCAGGTTGCGCCACGTCACACGGTGGAACGGCCACGCACCCCACACCACAACGGGCGTCGCAAGCGCGAACGAAAGCCACTGCCAGTACTCGATCTGCAGCGCAGGAACCATTGCCATGAGCACAACCGGAACGGTCAACGCTGCTGAGACGAGGACCCGCAAAGTGAGTCGGTCACCGTCGCTGCTGTGGTCGTGCGAGTGTTCAGCCGAACCGTGGGCATCCACATGCACATGGGACGCCATGGGCAGGTGGGCGACGTAACCAGTTGACTCGACAACGGCGACCAAGTCCGTCGCCGCGATGTGATCGTCAAAGCTGACCTTGGCCTTCGCCGTGGCGAAGTTGACCGTCGCCTCAACACCATCCACGCCGTTCAGGGTTTGCTCAATCTTGTTCGCGCACGACGCACACGACATTCCATCGATCTCGAGCACTACGTCATTCATGGCCCGTCCCCTAACTCTTCACGAGGCGTGCGACCGCGGCCGACGCCTCAGCTATCTTGGCGTCAGCATCGGCGCCGCCCTCGGCGATCGCCTCGCGCACGCAGTGCTGCAGGTGCTCATCGAGCAGGCCGAGAGCGAACGAGTCCAACGCTCGTGATGCGGCCGACGCTTGGGTCAGGACATCGATGCAATAGGTGTCGGACTCAACCATTCGCTGCAATCCGCGCAGCTGGCCTTCAATGCGGCGCAGGCGTTTGAGGTGCTGTTCTTTCGAGCCTTCGTAGCCCGGCATTGCGTGCGACATGGTGTGCCTCTCAGGTGGCTGTTGCTTGCTCAACAATATACCCCCCTGTGGTATTCCCGGGTAGAGCGGCAGCACGCCGCGAACGACGCTGGAGATGCCGTCGCAGGCCAGATCTGGGCACAAAAATGCCAGGCAAAAGCCCGGCGTGACAGATGTATCGGTGAAATTTACCCCGATCTTTAGGTCCCTGCTCCGACTGGGTGAAGCAGATCAAGCTCACCCATATTCGCGCCGATTGCCATCTTGGAGGCAATTGAGATGTCGGCACTGAGAACGCGGATCGTCGCACTGGCGGCGACTATTGGCATGGTGGCAACCGTCGGGATGACCGCGGCACCTAGCCAGGCCGTAGTGTCCGCAGCCGCACCTGCCGCGGTGGCCTCAACCGCGCCGATGTTGGCGCCCGCGAAGAAGGCGCCGGCGAAGAAGAAGGCACCCACCAAACGTTCGACCCACTGCTCGAAGCTCACAGGCAAGCAGCGGAGCGCACTCAAGAAGCAACTCCGCACAAAACGCCTCACCGCCAAACACTGTTCAGCGAAGGTGCGTGCATTGAAGGCCGCCAAGAAGTCCAAGCCGAAGCCCGCACCCGCACCAGCACCCGCGCCCGCCCCCACGCCAACTCCCGCTCCGCAAACTGCGACGACCACGGTGTTCGGACTCTCGGCCAACGGCGATGCCGCTTTGGCCCAGGCCGAAGCGAAGATCGGATTGACCGCTGGAGTCGTGGGTGTCTTCACCGACTTCAAACGACCGTTCCCGACGGCGGACGCCAACGCTGCCGCAGCCCGAGGCGCCGCACTACTGATCTCCTGGGAGCCCTGGGACTGGGAGGTCAAGAACCAGAACCAAACGACGTACACGCTCGATCGAATCACTGACGGCGACCACGACGCCTACATCCGGCAGTTCGCCCGTGATGCGGCGGCGGTTGGCAAGCCCGTCTTCGTCAGGTTTGCGGCCGAGATGAACGGCGACTGGCACGTGTGGTCCACCGGCTTCAACGGCAACGGGCCTGGTGACTATGCGGCGGCGTACCGCCACGTCGTCGATCTCTCGCGCGCTGAGGGTGCCCACAACATCAAGTGGATGTTCAACCCGATCGTGTCCTACGAGGGCTCGACCCCGTTGACCGCGCTTTACCCTGGTGACGCCTACGTCGACTGGGTTGCGCTCGACGGCTACAACTGGGGTTCGCTGAAGTGGGGCTGGCAGTCGTTCGACGACATCTTCACGATGGGACTCGCCGAGATCAAGGCAGTCGCGCCAGGCAAGCCGCTGGGCATCGCCGAGATCGGCAGTACTCCAGGCGTTGACCAGGCGGCCTGGGTCACCGATTCGTTCGCCAAGGCCCAGGCAAACGGAGTCCGCATGTTCGTCTGGTTCGAGCACAACAAGGAGACCGACTGGCGACTGTCGGCAGACCCTCAGGTTGCTGCCGCAGCCAAGGCCGCTGCGACCAAACCCGGGTGGGTCTCTGGCGGCAACTACAACACGGTCAAGGCAGCACTCGGCCTTTAGCTACCCCGCGGATCCAGCCTTCCGGTAGCCGTCGAAGTTCCGCACCCAATTCACACCGTTGTGATCGCTGTCAGCGAGTCCGCGGTGGCGCACGGTCACAACCGGTACCTGCGATTTCATCAGATCGGGTGATGTCGCACGTGTCACTGTTCACGATCAGCAACCCGTGACCGAAAATGGGTAACACTGGAGACAGATAGACGAAAGTGCCTGTGCGAGTAGGGGAAACCGCACGGTGCCTGTCCGATCAAGGGGGTGTAGCGATGATTGTTGGGCTGATTCCGGCACACAATGAGAGCGACGGCATTGCCGCCTCGATCGCATCGGCCGCCGCACAGGTTGACCACGTCATCGTCATCTCAGACAACTCGACGGACAACACCGTTGCGCTCGCTGAACAAGCCGGCGCAACCGTGATCGAGAGTGTTTCGAACCGTGACAAGAAGGCTGGCGCACTCAACCAGGCCTTGAACGCGATGCTCGACCTTGGTGACTCGCCCTTTGAGCTCCCCGTCCTGGCCGACGACGACTTCGTGCTGGTGATGGATGCCGACTCTCGCATCGACGAGGGTTTTGTGGACCGCGCGATTGAGGAGTTCGACCTGACGCCAGATGCTGGTGCGGTCGGCGGCGTGTTCCTCGGCGATCCCGGCGGCGGACTCGTCGCTCAACTGCAACGCAACGAGTACATCCGCTACGCACGTGAGGTCGCTCGCCGTAAGGCACGGGCGTGGGTGCTCACCGGAACCGCCTCTGTCCTGCGCGTCGACGTCTTGCGGATGGTGGCTGACGCCCGCCAGCGTGGCGATCTGCCCGGCGAGTACGGCGTATACGACACGCTTGCGCTGACCGAAGACAACGAACTGACGCTTGCGATCAAGACCCTCGGGTACCGGACGATGTCTCCCAAGGAATGCATCGTGCGGACTGAAGTCATGCTCACGTGGCGCGATCTCTGGCATCAACGCCTGCGGTGGCAGCGCGGCGCTATGGAGAACCTTCGCGAGTACGGCTTCTCGCGGGTTACCCGGCCTTACTTCGGCCAGCAACTAGTCATGATGCTTGGCGTCTTCGCGATGTGGCTGTTTGTTGGGCTCACCGTGTTGTCTGTCGTCACAGCGACATTCCAGATACACCTAGTGTGGTTCGCCGTGGGGATGATCTTCGTCGTCGAGCGGATCGTGACCGTCTGGGCTGGTGGGTTCAGAGCCCTCGCGATCACGTTGCCCTTGGTTATTGAGTTCCTGTACGACATCTTCTTGCAGGCCGTCATCATCGCTGCGATCTTCACGATGCTTCGTGGCCGGGCAGCGAACTGGTACCACCCGACCGACGCCAAGACCACGGACGCAAGCGCAAACACCGGACCAAGCGAGCCAAACGAGGACCAAGACCGAGCACTCGTGGCGCGCTAACTAAGATTGTTCGCAGGCGCTGGGGGGCGCCTGCGAACAATGCCCCTCAGTGGGCACAGAACAACCGAACAACAAGGGGGGAATGGAATATGTACAACGGAGGAGCAGCCGCAAGTGGCGGCGCACTCGCAGCAACCGGCGCAGCAGTTATGAACGTTGCCTGGCTCGCTGTCGCACTCTTCACGATCGGCTTCGCCATGATGGCCGCCGCGAAGTTGATGCCACGCAAGCAACGCTAACCCGGAGCTTTCAGTCGGGAGACTGCGCAGGTCCGCGGAAACGCGGGTCTGCGCAGTTTGTGTTTTCTGGGGCGAACGGGCCCAGCGGGGCGATCCGGTGGGGTCAGTGAACGCCGGTGGGTCAGGGGAGCCACCGGGACCTACCCGCGTGGCAGGAGTCTGGGCACGCACGAGCCTGCCGCACCTAGAAGGTACGGCAGGCTCGTGCGTGACAGTAGTTATAGCGCTTTGTCGTCGTAGTCTGCGAACGGATCATCCTCGTCGTCTACTGACGAACGGGCATGTCCGTTCTGCGGCTTAGCACCGCTCAACTCAGCGCGCAGTGCGTCAAAGTCGGTGTTCGGAGCGTTGTACTTCAACTCACGAGCGACCTTGGTCTGCTTGGCCTTAGCTCGGCCGCGCCCCATGGCTCGACCCCCTCGCCCGGTCAATTCCGGAATCGACGTTGTCTGACAAATTCATGGCTTGCAGGTTATTACTTGGTGCTTTCTGACTCTGTTCTCGCTGACGCGAAATCGCAATCTTACGCGCGTAGTCGGATCCTACGCGCGTACCTGATCCGCGAATCACTCGCGTCAGCAATCAGCCCCAAGACTACCCCCAGAGGCGACCGTTTGGCATCAGGGGCGCAAAATCTCCTGACTAGTGCAAATGGGGCAAATGGGTTGCTTCTACCCACGTTCGCCGTGACACTCAGAGTAATGACTGCTGAGGTGAACGATTCCGAGCCGCTGCTGACCCCCGCCGAGGTCGCAGCGATGTTCCGCGTTGACCCCAAGACGGTGACCCGCTGGGCGAAGGCTGGCAAGCTCAGCTCGGTTCGCACCCTTGGTGGGCACCGCCGGTACCTTGCGAGTGAAGTCCGTGCCTTGCTTGATGGTGGGCCCGCCAAGCGAGAAGAAGTGCCGCCACCGCCACCGACAATGACGCGTGTCGTCACCTCGTTGGATGCAACTGGCCTCGAGCCACTTCCGCCACCGCCGCCGACCTCAGGGTCCTCGGCCGGGCTTCCCTCGCGCTAGTTGCGGTAGCTACCAACCACGTTGACCGAACCCCCGCCGCCACCCTTGGCAGGCGAATCTGACGTGTCCGAAGCTGTCGCATCGCGAACCTGACCGCATACCCACGCATCGACGCCGCGGGCCGCGAGTGCGCTGATCGTCGCGTCGGCTGAATGCTCAGCCACGATCGCCAACATCCCGACGCCCATGTTGAAGGTGCGTTCAAGTTCTGTGGTCTCGACCGAGCCGACGCCGCCGATGAGGGTAAAGATCGGATGTGGCGTCCAGCCGTCGCGGGCGACGTCTAGGTGCAGCCCGGCCGGAAGAACGCGCGCAATGTTGGCTGCAAGCCCTCCACCCGTGATGTGCGAGAACGCCTTGACGTCGATGTCAGGTGACTGGGCCAAAGCGAGGCAATCCAGCGTGTAGATCTGGGTCGGCTCCAACAACTCATCGCCGAGGGTTCGGCCTAGTTCCGGGACATCCCGATCGAGTGCCCAGCCAGCCTGTGTGAGCAGCACGTGGCGGGCCAGCGAGTAGCCGTTGCTATGCAGCCCCGAGGCACGCATGGCGATCGCTACATCGCCCGCTCGGACCCGATCCGGGCCGAGCACGTCGTCAGCCTCAACAACCGCTGTTCCGGCACCTGCGACGTCGTATTCATCTGGATCGAGCAGTCCGGGGTGTTCTGCTGTCTCGCCGCCGAGCAGCGCGCAACCGGCCTGGATGCAGCCGTTGGCGATCCCGGTGACGATCGCAGCGATCCGTTCGGGAACGACCTTGCCGCACGCGATGTAGTCGGTCATGAACAGCGGCTCGGCGCCCGTGACGACGAGGTCGTCCACCACCATCGCGACTAAGTCGATGCCGATCGTGTCGTGCTTGTCCATGGCCTGGGCGACAGCGACTTTGGTGCCCACACCATCGGTGGAGGTTGCGAGGAGCGGTTTGCGGTACTTGGCGATCGCGGAGGCGTCAAAGAGGCCGGCAAATCCGCCGAACGCGCCGACTGCCTCAGGTCTGGTCGCCTTCGCCACCGATGCCTTCATCAATTCGACCGCGCGCTCGCCCGCTTCGGTGTCAACGCCGGCGGCCGCGTAGGTAGCGCCTTGGGAGGTGGTCACGGTTGCCCCATCGCACCGATCACCGCGGGTGCGGTGGAGGTGATCAGGCCTGCTGGAGTCGGGTCGTCGTCTTCCAGGAGGTACTTGCCGAGCAATTCGGGCTCAGGCAACTCAACCGGGTACACGCCGTCAAAGCAGGCGCGACACAGGTTGTCTTTCTTGACGTTCGTGGCTTCGATCAGGTTGTCGAGGCTGATGTAGTGCAGTGAGTCCGCACCAATCGACTCGCGGATTTCATCAATTGTCTGGTTGTTGGCGATCAATTCGGCGCGGGTCGCGAAGTCGATGCCGTAGAAGCACGGCCACTTGACCGGCGGTGAGGAGATGCGTACGTGGACCTCTTTCGCGCCTGCTTCGCGCAGCATCTTGACGATCGCGCGCTGCGTGTTGCCGCGGACGATGGAGTCGTCGACGATCACCAGGCGCTTGCCTTCAATGACCTCGCGCAGCGGGTTCAGCTTGAGGCGGATTCCGCGTTGGCGCAGGGTTTGCGACGGGGAGATGAACGTCCTGCCGACGTAGGCGTTCTTGACGAGGCCCTGTGCGAATGGGATCCCGGAGGCTTGCGCGTAGCCGACCGCGCCGGGGGTGCCCGACTCGGGGACGGGGATGACGAGGTCAGCCTCGACGGGGTGCTCGCGGGCGAGGCGCTGGCCCACCTCGACCCGGGTCGCGTGAACGCTTTGGCCGTCGAGGGCAGTATCCGGGCGGGCGAGGTAGACGTACTCGAAGAGGCAGGCCTTTGGCTCGGCGGCTGCGAAAGTCTGAGTGCGAACGCCGTTGGAGTCGATCGCGATGAGTTCACCAGGTTGGATGTCGCGGCTGAACGTGGCACCGACGATGTCCAGCGCTGCAGTTTCGCTGGCGACGACCCAGCCGGTCTCGAGCTTGCCGAGGACCAGCGGGCGGATACCTTGCGGGTCACGAGCGGCGTAGAGGGTGTCGTCGTCCATGAAGACGAGTGAGAACGCGCCGCGCATCTTCGGCAGCTCGATCATCGCCGCTTCCTCGATCGAGATGCCTGGGTGCGCTGCGAGTAGAGCAGTCATAAGTTCGGTGTCGCTCGATGAGGTCGGCATTTGTCCGAGCGGGAGTTCGCCGGACTCGGCAACCTGGGCGGCGAGGCGCTCGGCAAGTTCAGCGGTGTTCGTCAGGTTGCCGTTGTGGCCGAGGGCGATGTTCCCGGTGGCGGTTCGGCGGAACGTGGGCTGCGCGTTCTCCCACACGCTGGCACCGGTGGTCGAGTAGCGCGCGTGGCCAATGGCGAGGTAGCCGCTGAGGCTCTCGAGGGTTGCCTCGTTGAAGACCTGCGAGACGAGGCCCATCTCTTTGTAGACCAGGATCTGGCGGCCATCACTGACGGCGATACCCGCGGACTCTTGGCCGCGGTGCTGCAGTGCGTAAAGGCCGAAATAGGTAAGTTTGGCCACTTCTTCGCCGGGCGCCCAGACTCCGAATACGCCACAGGCGTCTTGCGGGCCCTTTTCGCCGGGTAGCAAGTCGTGCGAAAGCAGACCATCGCCGCGCGTCACTGTTCGAGTGTACGGCCGGAACGCGATTTCTCAAACAGGTGGCATCGGAACGAGTGGCAGTAGGTGCGCCAGATCACTCCGTTCGCCACTTGCGATGACCCTTCCAGCCTCAGTTGCGTCGGCCCATGTGAGTGCTCCAACGGACATCAGGATGAAGGTCCGGGCGTCGCATTCCACGGTCGCCGGCGGCGTGCCTCTGCGGTGCCTCACTCCCTGGATCACCTGCACGGCAACGTACGGCGGCACTCGCACCTCAACGCTATTCCCCGGCGCCTTAGCCACGAGCAACTGCGCCAAGACCTTCACCGCAGCCTTCTCCGAGACCCGATCCGGCACCCGCCCCGCCCGGTACTCCCCCACACACTTGCCCACAACTCCCCCGTCGCGCCCACCCTCACGCCCACCGTCTCCGCCCACGTGAAGGATTGTGGCCGATCCGTGCCCCTATAGAGGCACAAATGTGGCCCAATCTTTCGTGAAACCGGAATGGGGCGGGGCGGGCAAGGGCGTGGGGGGGGTGGCGGGTGGGGTGTGTGGACAAGGTTTACGCAGGTGGCGCGGATTGAGTGATCATTTGTGATGCCATATCAATCGGTCGAACGCCACGAGGTGGCCCAGCAGCTCGCGAACTTCCAGAAAGGCGTCCTTGGCCGACAACAGCTGCTGTCAGTTGGGTGGACGCCACGGATGATCCACGCCCAGGTGGCTGCGTCTCGATGGCAATCGCTGGCCGCCGGCGCCTATCTGACCCATACCGGCGACCCGTCGATTGAGGCCTGGTGGTGGGTCGCGCATCTGCTGGGCGGAGAGCACTCCTACCTCTCCGGTTCATCTGCGCTACAGGCGTGGGGGCTGCATGAACCTGCATTGCCCGTCACGGTGGCCGTTCCCTGGCGCCGGCACTTTCGATCCTCCCGCGACGAATTGGTGATCGTTCGCCATAGATCGCCTGCTCCAGCTAGGAGTCGCGGGAGTTTGCCGCCTGCAGCGTTGGTCGAGTTCGGGGTGATTGAAGCATCCGAGTTGATCTTGTCGCCGCGTGCGGTCATCGCACTCGTCACCGATGCGTGCCAGAAGGGCAAGACGACCGCAGGAAAGATCGCCCGCGCCATGACCAGCTACAAGCGCCTGCGCCATCGCAGGTTGCTCCTTGAATTGGTAGCGGAGATCCACGATGGGGCGAACTCAGTACTCGAGTTCGATGGCGTGCGCGACGTGCTTAGGGCCCACGATCTGCCGACAGGTCGAGGACAGGTTCGCGAGCGTGTGAATGGGTCAGTCGTGTATCGAGACCGGGAGATACCTGAGTACGGCGTAATCATCGAATTCGATGGCCGTCGTGGTCACGAGGATCCGGCATCCCGCCTGCGAGACAACCGCCGTGATCTTCTTGCTCTCGAGTCGCGTCGAGTCACGGTGCGACTTGGCTGGGCTGATGTACATGAAGACGCATGCAGATCCGCAATTCAGGTCGCCCGCATCCTCCGTTCGCGTGGCTGGCCCAATGCCCCAACACCGTGTAGCCCCCTGTGCCCCGCTAACAGGCAGGATTGGGCCACATTCGTGCCCCTATAGCGTCGCAAATGTGGCCCAATCCTCCACGACTAGCCGAATAGGGCGGGGAAGGTGGCGCGGTGGGTGGTGGTGAGGGTGGTGAGGGGGATGGTGAAGTGGGTGCCGAATTGGAGGAGTTGGGGGTCGGGCGCTGGCGCGCCGACGGGAGGGGAGTCCGGGTCCGGGGTGGGGGTGGATTGGTCTTCGGCTAGGGCGGAGTCGACCACGCCGATCCTCGTGGCGGGGAAGTTGCGGGCAGCGCACATCTCGGTGAAGCGGAGCTCCTCGCTGCGAGGGACAACCACCACGGCTCGGGATGCGGACTCGGAGAACAGGAACGTGAAGGCGTCGAGGCCGTCCGGGATCCATAGGCGTGCGCCGATGCCGGAGTGCATGGCCATCTCGGCCAGCGTGATTGCCACGCCGCCGTCAGAGACGTCGTGGGCCGCAGTGAGCATGCCATCGCGCGAACCGGCGACCAGGATCTGGCTGAGCTGACGCTCGACCTCAAGGTCCAGCTCCGGCGGCAGGCCACCGAGGTGACCGTGAACGACATTCGCCCACTCGGAACCGGCGAACTCCTCACGCGTCGTGCCGAGCAGATAGATCAGCTCGCCGTCTGGACCCCACGACATCGGGGTGCGCCGGTCGACGTCGTCGAGCACGCCAAGCACACCGATGACGGGCGTCGGCAGGATCGCGGTTTCGCCGGTCTGGTTGTAGAAACTGACATTGCCACCCGTGACGGGAATCCCCAGCTGCAGGCAAGCATCAGCCAACCCTGTCACCGCCTGCTGGAACTGCCACATCACCGCTGGGTCCTCGGGTGAACCGAAGTTCAAGCAGTCCGTCACCGCAAGCGGAACAGCGCCCGTGGCCGAGATGTTGCGGTAGGACTCAGCGAGCGCGAGCTGCGCGCCGCGGTACGGATCGAGCTGGGCGAACCGGCCATTGCAGTCCGTCGAGATCGCCACACCGCGACCAGTGACCTCATCGACGCGCACGATTCCGGCATCCTCAGGTTGAGCAAGCACCGTGTTGCCCTGCACGTAGCGGTCGTACTGGTCGGTGACATAGGACTTGTCGGCCAGGTTCGGCGACCCGAGTAGCTGCAAGAGCGTCGCCTTCAACTCCTCGCCAGTCGAGGGCCGCGCCAATCCGTCGGTGCCGTTCGCCGCCAGCGCGTCTTGCCCAGCAGGTCGGGCGATCGGCCGTTCGTAAACCGGCCCATCGTGGGCAACGGAACGCGGCGGAACGTCAACGATCTGCTCGCCGCTCCACTCCACCGTCAAGCGCCCAGTGTCGGTGACCTCACCGATCACCACAGCCTCGACGTCCCACTTGCGGCAAATCGCCATGAACGCATCCACGTTCGCCGGAGTGACCACGGCACACATGCGCTCCTGCGATTCACTCATCAGGATCTCTTCAGGCGTCAGCGACGAGTCACGCAGCGGAACAGTGTCGAGCACCACGTGCATGCCACCCTCGCCGTTACTTGCGAGCTCGCTCGTCGCACAAGAAATCCCAGCGCCACCGAGGTCTTGAATCCCCTCAACCAGCCCCGCACCGAGGACCTCAAGCGTGCATTCGATGAGCAGCTTCTCCATGAACGGGTCGCCGACCTGAACGCTCGGGCGCTTTGTCGGGCCACCCTCGTCGAACGTCTCCGAGGCGAGCACACTCACGCCACCGATTCCGTCGCCGCCGGTGCGCGCGCCATACAAAATGATCTGGTTGCCAACACCCTTCGCGCTCGCGAGGTGCACGTCCTCGTGCTTCATCGCGCCCACACACAGTGCGTTGACCAACGGGTTGCCTGCGTAGGTGGCGTCGAAAACGATCTCTCCGCCGATGTTCGGCAGGCCCAGGCAGTTGCCGTAGCCGCCGATACCCGCGACCACACCAGGCAGAACTCGCTTGGTGTCCTCGGCGTCGGCCGGGCCGAACCGCAGCGGATCCATCACCGCAAGCGGACGAGCGCCCATCGAGATGATGTCGCGCACGATGCCGCCGACGCCGGTGGCAGCACCTTGGTACGGCTCCACGTAGGACGGGTGGTTGTGACTCTCGACCTTGAACGTGACGGCCCAGCCGTCACCGATGTCGACGACGCCGGCGTTTTCGCCGATTCCCACCAGGAGCGCGTCAGTCTTCGGCGCCTTCTCGCCGAACTGGCGAAGGTGCACCTTGCTCGACTTGTACGAGCAGTGCTCACTCCACATCACCGAGTACATCGCGAGTTCAGCGCTCGTCGGGCGGCGGCCGAGGATCTCGCGGATCGCAAGGTATTCGTCGTCCTTGACCCCAAGTTCGGCATAGGGCTGAGGGTGATCTGGTGTGGCGAGTGCGTTGGCAACGGTGTCGATCATGCGAGCACCGTCCCGCCAACAAGTGCCGTCACCACGGAGGCGATCAGTCCGAGGCCGTCAGTGCTCGGGCCGGTCAATTCCTCAACCGCGTGCTCTGGGTGCGGCATCAGGCCAACCACGTTCCCGGACGCGTTCGTGATGCCCGCGATGTCTCGCCGCGAGCCGTTCGGGTTCACATCCACGTAGCGGAACACCACGCGACCCTCACCTTCAAGTTGATCAAGCGTGGCATCGTCGGCGACGTAGTTGCCCTCGCCGTTCTTCAACGGGACCGTGATGAGCTGGTCGGCATCGAATGCGTTCGTCCAGGCAGTCCGGTTGTTCTCAATCCGCAACGCCTGGTCGCGGCACACGAAGTGCATCGACTCGTTGCGAGTCAGCGCACCGGGGAGCAGGTGCGATTCGCACAGGATCTGGAAGCCGTTGCAGATGCCGAGCACCGGAACACCGCGGCCTGCCGCGGCCACAACCTCGGTCATCAGCGGGGAACGTGCCGAGATCGC
>CAUJEJ010000070.1 GCA_963169255.1 Actinomycetota bacterium
TGACCGCGACAGGAGTTGCAGGCGCTGTTGCCGAATTCGCCGCGGCGATAGTCGCTTCAAACGCGGTTGTCGCCAATATGGGCGTCGACGACGAGTTCGGCCCCGATGTGCCGGTTGACCGTGTCCTCAACGGCACGGCGCCAGTGAACTTCGTGCTCGCCGAGCCAACGCTGATGCGATACATGGACCCCATTTTTGCGCTATCGAATGCGGCCGCCGTAGATTTGATCACCGGCAACGTCCCACCAGGGATCCACCCTCCAAACCCCAGTATCGACGCCACCATCGCCGCCCACCTGCGCGAAACCCACAGCAACCTCGACGAGCTCACCTTCATCGAATGCCTTCTAACCCACCCTCGCTAACCCCATCACCACGTTGAGTGTGAGGTTGTTGGGGTGTTTTTCGTCGTAAACACCCCAACAACCCCACACTCAACGAAAGTCGGGGTGGTTAGCGGAAGTGGTCGAAGCCGCGGAGGTCTGGGCGGGCGACGGAGTCGACCGTGACAGTGGGGCCGTCGCCGTCTGGCTCATGCACTCGACCGATCACAGTGAAACCAGGGGGCAATTGCGTATCGGGGGCAAACGTCGCGGCGATCGCGTGATCGTCGCCACCCGCGAGCACCCAGGCGAGTGCGTCTGCATTGAAAGCAGACGCCGCATCCCGAACAGGATCGTCGATGGGCACCGCTGCGGCCTCAATATCGATGCTCACACCGGAGGCTGCAGCGATGTGACCCAAGTCGGTGAGGAGGCCATCGCTGACGTCGAGCATTGCGTGCGCTCCCGCGCTCGCGGCATGAATACCCGCCAAATACGGCGGCTTCGGTACACGATGAGCCTCAACCAACACGCGGGGTGAGGTGAAGCCACGTGACAACAGACTCAGTCCCGCGCCAGCCCACCCAAGTCGACCGGCGATTGCAACCACATCAGCTGGCTGGGCACCGTTACGCCGGACCGGTTCACGGCCTTGTAGGTCGCCGAGGGCAGTCGCCGAGATCATGATCGTGTCGCCGGCTGCGAGGTCTCCCCCGACGACGGCCGCACCGATGGATTCACACTCCTGTGCCAAACCGTCGAGAAAGTCGAGAACCCAGCCGACCTGCGTTGTCGGTGGCAGCACCAGCCCAACCACGAGCGAGGTCGGCATCGCGCCCATCGCCGCAATATCAGCGAGATTGGCACCAGCGACGCGGTGCCCGATGTCATTTGCGCTCGACCAATTGAGCCGAAAGTGACGGTCCTGAACCAGCACATCGGTGCTGACCGCAACTGTGGGTTCGGAAAGCCCCACCACCGCCGCATCATCGCCAATACCGACGATCACCCCGGGCGCTTCGCCAATCCTGCGTTGAAGTTCGCCGATCAGGACATGCTCGCCGACCTCGCTTACCGCCGCAGTACGAGAAATTTCCGACATCAGATAGAGCAGCCTTTCAGGCGTGGAGTTAGGGTCATCTTCGTGCATCGGCAAGCGTGGATCGGCATCGCCCTAGTCGCAGTGATTCTCACCGGATGTGCGGGGCCAGTTGCAGTTCCCGAACCCACCCCGACGTCAGCCGAATCGGCTGCTGCCTGCGCGACGCTGGATACCAACGTTCCGAGTTCCATCCTCACCGCCGTACGGAGAAAGACCGACCCCGAAGCGACGACCACTGCCGCGTGGGGAGACCCCCCGATCACGCTGCGATGCGGTGTCGCTCGGCCCGCTTCACTGATCGCAACGTCCACGCTGATCACAGTGGACGGTATCGACTGGTATGCCGAAGAACGGTCCGCAGGATACGTGTTCACGACCATCGGACTCGTCGCAAACATCGAAGTCGCCGTCCCCGACGTGTATGCCCCGGAAACCTCCGTGCTGCCCGACTTGGGACCGGCCATCACCAAATCTGTTCCGCCCGTGGCCAGTTAGGGGAACGCGCTAGCGCATCCCGATGCCACGGTCGAGCGCTACCGCGATCAAGTGATCAATGAGCTCTGGGTACGTCAATCCCGACTCTTGCCACATGCGCGGGAACATCGAAATGGACGTGAAACCAGGCATCGTATTCACTTCGTTGATCACGATTCCTGCGTCAGACACGAAGAAGTCCACCCGCGCGAGCCCGTCGGCCCCGAGGGCCAAGAACGCTCGCACGGCTAATTCGGCAAGCTCCTTGTGCAATTCGTCCGAAATATTCGCCGGTACCGTCAGGGTCGCGCTGTCGTCGAGGTACTTGGCCTCGAAGTCATAGAACTCGTGCGAAGGAGAGACTTCAATCTCGGCACAAACGCTTGCCCTGGGGTCATCGAAGCCAAGCCCGGCAAGCACGCCGCACTCGATCTCGCGGGCATTCTCAACTGACTCCTCGACCACCACCTTGCGGTCTTGCTCACGAGCGAATTCAATCGCCGCTGGCAGATCACCAAGGCCCTTGACCTTCGTGATTCCCACGCTCGAACCGGCGCGCGCGGGTTTGACGAATACCGGGAACGTGAGTGCGCCGAGGCGAGTGAGAACCTCGTCACGGTATCGAGTCCAGTCGCGATCGCTGACTTCCATGCTGCTTCCCACCGGTAGGCCACCCGCGGCGAGCATTGCCTTCGTTGCTTGCTTGTCCATCGTCAGGGCACTGGCGAGCACCCCTGAGCCAACGTAGGGAACCCCTCGAAGTTCGAGGGCGCCCTGGATCGTTCCGTCTTCGCCAAAAGGACCGTGCATCACGGGGAACACCACATCCGCCGATATGTCAGCGAGAGTGATCTCGTGCCCGCTTGGGCGCACCTCGGGAAGCCTGCTCCCGTCGCGGATCCAATCCGCCGGGTCATCGCTGACTCTGTACCAGGCTCCGGATTTCGTAATGCCAACCGCGCTCACGCGATATTTGCCTCGATCGAGCGCAGCCAGCACACTCGACGCGGACAGACACGAGATGTTGTGCTCACTGCTCTGCCCACCGAAGATCACGCAGACATGCGGTGTATTAGAAGGGGTCGCGTCGGGTTGCGCCGCGCCAGTTTCGGTCACGGACGCAACCCTACGCGTCGTTCGTCACGAGGCACAAAGACTCGCGAGGGTTACTGGGCTGAACTGCCCTGCTCTGCTCGTGCGTCACGCGACATGAGATTTCCGAGCATCTCGCGCGGCGCCATACCGTGGTGGACGACCTGCACAACCTGTTCTGTGATGGGCATCTCGACTCCGTGAGCCTTCCCCAATTCAAGGATGGCCGCACAACTCTTCACACCTTCACAGGTCTGCTTGGTCGCCTCGATGGTCTCTTCGACGGTGAGGCCACGGCCGAGGTTCTCGCCGAAGGTCCGGTTCCGCGAGAGTGACGACGTACAGGTGGCGATCAAGTCACCAATCCCTGCAAGCCCGAGGAACGTCATGGGATTGGCTCCGAGGGCAGCACCTAGGCGTGACATCTCCGCGAGCCCGCGGGTAATGAGCGAGGCCTGGGCGTTCTCCCCGTAGCCGAGACCGAACGCCATGCCGTTTGCGAGAGCGATGACGTTCTTGACTGCGCCACCAACCTCGGTGCCAACGACGTCTTCTGTCCAGTATGGGCGGAAGTACGCATTCTGAATTGCGCCAGCGACGAGCTTCGCATTCTCAACGTCGACACAAGCGACGGTGGTCGCGGCAGGCTGGCGCTGGATGATCTCGCGGGCCAAGTTTGGTCCAGAAATCGCCGCAACGCGTTCCGCCGGAACCTCTGCAACTTCGGCGATGACTTCCGTCATCCGCTTGGTCGTTGTTGCCTCGATGCCCTTCATGAGAGTCACGAGGATCGCGGAAGGTTCGATCAGATCCTTCCAATTCGTCAGGTTCTCGCGGAGCGTTTGGGCTGGGATCGCCAAGATGATTACCTCGGCTCCACGCAATGCCTCTGCCGGATCGTTTGTCACAGACAACTCAGGCGGCAAAGCTAAACCGGGGTGGTACATCTCGTTCACGTGGCGCGTGTTCACTGATTCGGCAACTTCTGGTTCACGCGCCCAGATGACAACCTCACCGCCCGCGTCCGTGGCGATCATGCCCATCGCGGTTCCGAAAGAACCGCCGCCCATAACTGCTACCCGCGTCATCCGTTGTCTCCCTTTATCGTGGAACTTGCTGAGGTCGTTCGTTTTGGTGCTGACTTCTTCGCGGTTGCCGCCTTCTTTGCGGTTGCCGCCTTCTTTGCAGCAGGTGTCGTCTTCTTGGTTGCAGCCTTCTTCGTTGCAGCCTTCTTCGTTGCAGGCGACACGGGCCTTGGCTTCCTAGCCATCGTCCTCACCACTGGCTGACCCGACTCTTGCGCAGCCTTCCACTCGCGAAAGTCCAACGGCTCGGCTGTCGCTTCTTCGCCTCGCAATTCCTCAAGCAACGCAGTAATCGCCGCCATGATCCGTTCCGTCGCTTCGTGGAGGACGTCGGCAGTCAACTCTTTGCCACGAAGGTCATCGAGATCGACTGGTTCACCGACCAAGGTCTGCATGGTCTTGCGAGGGAACAGGTTGAATTCGGTTTCGTATGGACGAATGACTTCTTGCGGCCCCCACTGAGCCATCGGGATAACTGGTGCGCCAGTTATCAAACCAAGCTGCGCCGCACCCGAGCGTCCCTTCATTGGCCAGTAGTCCGGATCACGCGTCATCGTGCCCTCGGGGTAGATCACTATGCACTCGCCATTGTTCACGGCTTCGATCGCAGATCGGATCGCCGAAGCTGGATCATCGGAATCGCGGTAAACCGGAATCTGGCCCGCGCCGTCTAGGACCTGTCCGATCCCCGGAAGATCAAAGAGTCTGTCTTTGGCCAAGAACCTCGGCGGACGACCTGCGTCCCACAGCACGTGACAAACATTCATCGGATCAAACCACGACATGTGGTTGACGACAACAACGATCCCGTCGTTCGGCGGGTAGTCCGCCTTCAGGATCTCGATGTTGCGTCGCTCCCGACGCGTCCAGACAGTGAGAAAGGGCTCGAGCACCAGCACAGCGAACCGAAAGTATGGGCCTAGCTGCTTTGCACCATGCCGACGCGACGCCACAGGTTCGATCCCCTTTCTCTGGACAGGTTTGGTAGCGATCCTGCCGTGGAAGCGAACCGGTGTCGATCTGAGTGTCCCTGAAACATCCCAACGCGGCCTGTCGGTGGCACGATGGCAGTGTGATGGGCAAGCGAGGCAACGTGACGGTCATCGTGCCAATGAAGCCCCTCTCCCAGGCGAAAAGTAGGCTTCGTGTGCCGGCCGAGCTCGGATCACCACGTCCAACGTCATCAGAACTCGCGACCGCGTTTCTAGAAGATGTGATCCGCGCAACCACCGCGTCGCAATCAGTCTCGCGGACTCTGCTCACCAGCACTGACCTCGCTGTCGAGCAGATCGCGGGATCCCACGGCATTGACTTTCTTAGTGAATCGCCAGGAGCCATCCCCGACAAAAACCCGTGGTCGAAACTCAATGCTGCCGCGGTCTCTGCAGTCGCTGACGCATTCGAAGATTCTCGATGCTCCTTCGCATTACTCGTCCCAGGCGACCTCGCTGCGTTACGCCCCAAGACCATCGAGGCAATTGTGCGGCGCACTACTGCACTCGGCGCTTCGACCTTCGTGCGCGATCACACCGACACGGGAACAACGATGCTCTGCGTTGCCCGCGCACATAACGTCGAACCGGCTTTTGGCGGCGAATCTGCGGCGGCCCACGCACGAGCAGGTGCAATCGACATCACTATCTCAGCGCCGCCCGACGCGCGCCTCGATGTTGACACCTGGGCGGATCTCATCGCCGCGCAACACCTCGGACTCGGCGCAAACTGCCAGCAACTGCTGAGTCGTCAGCCCTGACTGTGGGGCGAAAAGGCAAAGGGTGGCGCATGACCAATTACGGTCATCCGCCACCCTTTAGCGAGTGGTCGAAATCTACTTCGCGGCAGCCTTCTTAGCGGGTGCCTTCTTAGCCGGAGCCTTTTTGGCGGGTGCCTTCTTGGCAGCGGGTGCCTTCTTAGCGGCGGGTGCGGCCTTCTTTGCTGGTGCGGCCTTCTTAGCCGCAGGTGCTGCCTTCTTAGCCGGGGCTGCCTTCTTGACTGGTGCAGCCTTCTTGACTGGTGCAGCCTTCTTCGCAACTGGTGCAGCCTTGGTAGCTGGAGCGGCCTTCTTGACTGGAGCAGCCTTCGTCGCGGTCTTCTTCACTGCCGCAACACGCTTGGCGGCACTCGCACGCCCGGAGCTCACAACAAGTTTGAACTCCGATCCCGGACGGAACTTCGGCACATTGGTCGCCTTGATCTTGACGATCGCACCGCTCATCGGGTTGCGGCCCGTGCGTGCCTTGCGCTCGACCTTCTCGAAGATCCCGAAGCCTGTGATAGCAACGCGCTCGCCTTCGGCGACGGCCTCGGTGATCGACTTGATTACCTCGTCGACTGCCTCTGCAGCCTGCTTGCGACTGACTTCGAGGCGTTCTGCCACCCTGTCAATGAGTTCAGCCTTGTTCACGTAAGTCCTCCGTCTAGGTTTTACGAACACACAATCGTTCGCTACCGCGAGAATCTAGACGTACAACGCCGAGCCGTCACCCGCGCCACGCCGAGATCGACACGCGGGATGAATTCGAAGAAACCCTTGCACCTCAGGCAGTTGTCGGCAAGAACTCCGGTCGCCGGTGCTCAAACTCGCCAATCGCGACTTCGTGCTTGAGGCTGATACCGATGTCGTCGAGGCCCTCAAGTAGGCGCCAGCGAACATATTCATCGATGACGAACGGCTCGTCGATCCGTTCGGCGCGCACCCGACATTCGACAAGATCCACCGTGATCTGGGCACCCTGATGGGCATCAAGCACTTCCCACAGGCGTTCGATCACTGACTCTTCGACCTCCGCCGCCAAGAGCCCACCCTTGCCAGCGTTACCCCGAAAGATGTCGGCGAACCGACTTGAAAGCACTACCTTGAACCCGTAGTCCTGCAACGCCCACACCGCGTGTTCCCGCGAGGAACCGGTACCGAAATCTGGACCTGCAACCAGGACCGAGGACAACGAATACGCAGGCTGATTCAACACAAAGTCGGGATCCTTGCGCCAAGCAGAAAAGAGAGCATCTTCGTAGCCGTGGCGAGTTACCCGCTTGAGGTATTCGGCCGGGATGATCTGGTCGGTATCTACGTTGCTACGGCGCAGCGGCGCGCCAACCCCAGTGTGAACTGTGAACTTCTCCATCATCTTCTCCTGTTCAGTGTGGCCGGGCGCCGATTAGGCGTTGACCAAGTCGGTGGGTGCGCTGAGGTGTCCGGTGACCGCAGTTGCAGCAGCTACCTGCGGTGACACCAAGTGAGTACGCCCACCTGGTCCTTGACGGCCTTCAAAGTTGCGGTTCGACGTCGATGCGCTGCGCTCGCCCGGGGTCAATTTGTCCGGGTTCATTGCCAAACACATCGAGCAACCAGCTTGCCGCCACTGCGCCCCTGCTTCGATAAACACTTTGTCGAGACCTTCAGATTCGGCCTGCAAACGCACCCGGACTGACCCGGGAACAACCAGCATGGTCACACCGTCGGCGACCTTTCGACCCTCGATCACTTGCGCCGCGGCACGTAGGTCCTCGATCCGGCCATTGGTGCACGAACCCAAGAACACCGTGTCGACCGTGATGTCCTTCAGTGGCATGCCGGCAGTGAGACCCATGTACTCGATAGCGCGTTGCGCGGCAGAGCGATCAACCTCGTTCTCGAAGTCCTCAGGGTTTGGCACAGACGAGGACAATGGCAAACCCTGGCCTGGGTTCGTTCCCCACGTGACAAACGGGCTCAACGTCGAGGCATCGATGACAACTTCAGCATCAAACTCGGCATCGTCGTCAGTAACGAGTCCACGCCAGGTCTGAACCGCTTCATCCCACGCGACACCGTGCGGCGCACGTTCGCGACCCTTGAGGAACTCGTAGGTTGTCTCGTCTGGGGCGATCATCCCGGCGCGAGCACCAGCCTCGATCGACATATTGCAGATCGTCATGCGCGCTTCCATCGACAAGGACTCGATTGCCTCGCCGCGGTATTCCAGTACGTAGCCTTGGCCCCCACCAGTGCCGATCTTGGCGATGACAGCGAGGATCAAGTCCTTCGCCGTGACACCTTCAGGCAGCGCACCGTTGACGGTGATCGCCATCGTCTTGAAGGGCTTCAGCGGCAACGTTTGGGTGGCAAGCACGTGCTCGACTTCGCTCGTGCCGATACCGAAGGCAAGGGCGCCAAAGGCTCCGTGAGTGGAGGTGTGGCTATCGCCACAGACCACTGTCATCCCCGGCTGGGTCAAGCCCATCTGCGGGCCAACAACGTGGACGATGCCTTGCTCAACATTTCCGAGCGAGTACAGCGGCACCCCGAATTCGTTGCAGTTCCGCCGCAACGTCTCGACCTGCGTCCGCGAGATCGGGTCAGCGATCGGCTTGTCGATGTCGATCGTGGGCACGTTGTGATCCTCGGTGGCCATGGTGAGCTCTGGCCGACGGACTGGCCGGCCTGCTGCCCGCAGACCGTCAAAGGCCTGTGGGCTCGTCACTTCATGGACGAGGTGAAGGTCGATGTAGAGCAGATCCGGCTCACCTTCGGCTCGAGCCACGACGTGTGACTCCCAGACCTTCTCGGCCAATGTCCTACCCATGACCCACTCCTGTCGATAGAGAAATTCCAACGGTTCAAGAGTGCGCTAGCCCAGACGGAATTGCGAATTGACATCCCACATTGTGGGACTGCAGTATCATTATATGGACAACGGATCTATGGGCAGCGGCGTCGGAGTCATCGACAAAGCCGTCCACGTAATGGTGGCGCTCGAGGGCGGGCCACTGAACCTCGCGGGGTTGACGGCGGCCACGGGCCTCCCCCGACCGACCGCACACCGGATCGCAATCGCACTTGAGCATCACCGACTTGTGGGCCGCGACGCGAGTGGACGATTCGTTCTTGGCCCCCGGTTGGGTGAACTTTCAGCGTCCCGCGGTGAAGATCGACTTATTTCGGCAGCTGGACCAATCTTGGCCGCACTTCGGAACCAGACGGGCGAAAGCGCACAGCTCTATCGCCGACAGGGTGAGCACCGGGTGTGTATCGCGGCGGCTGAGCCCGCCGCTGGATTGCGCGACACCGTCCCGGTCGGAACAGTGCTCCCGATGAAAGCGGGTTCAGCGGCCCAGGTGTTGTTGGCGTGGCAGGACCCAGCAACCGTGCAACACGAACTCGTGGGCGCGAGGTTCTCGCCCGCGGCCCTGGCGAAGGTCCGATTCAATGGCTGGGCCCAGAGTGTCGGGCAACGAGAACCCGGCGTCGCCAGCGTCTCGGCGCCAGTCCGGGTAGGTGGGCGTGTGGTTGCGGCAATCAGCGTTAGTGGTCCAATCGAACGCCTGAGCCGAGCCCCTGGAACAAAGTACGGACCAGCGGTCAAAGCTGCCGCCAGGCAATTGGGCGAGACCGTCAGGCTCGGAGCCGCCGTCGAACGCAACTAGCGGCCTAGTGCATTTGCCAGACGAGAATTTCCGCACCTGCAGACCCCGCCGTGACAGCTATTCCTCCGGATTCAGACATCCGGGCCGAGTCACCAGCCTCAAGTCGCTCACCAGATTCCAACTCGACCGCGCCAACGGCAACGAAGAGGTGCAAGCGAGGCGCTGTCGGCAAGCCTTGGCGTTCGCCAGGCGCGAGGCGTCCAGCGAGCAATCCAGCTCTTGACTGCGCGATGTGAATCGCGGTGGTGTGTGAGTGCTCGGCAAGCCCGCTGGCGACCACAGCGAGTCCCGTCGAATCGAGCTGATCATTGATGTCGAGCTGCTGGTATCCCGGATTGATTCCGGGGGTGTCAGGTAAAACCCACATTTGAATGAAGTGCACGGGGTCGCAGTGCGCTGGCGTACCCGTCAAGCGCCAGGAGTCGTTCTTCTCGGAGTGCAGAATCCCTCTGCCAGCACTCATCCGTTGCGCCAGCCCTGGGTAAATGACCCCGTTGTTCCCCTGTGAGTCCTGATGAACAAGTGAACCCGACAGCACCCACGTGACGATCTCCATGTCTCGGTGGGGATGGGTATCGAAGCCAGCACCCGGGGCAACGATGTCGTCGTTCGACACCATCAAAAGCCCAAAATGGGTGTTTGTTTGGTCGTAGTGCTGTCCGAACGAGAAGCAGTGCCGCGACGCTAGCCACGCAACGTTGGTGCTGAACCGTGATTGCGATCGCTGCACCACCACCTCGGGTGTTCCTAGTTTGCCCACCTACTAATGATCCACCGGTTCAACTTCGTCTGCCTTGGCGGGCAGCACTCGCGCAGCAATCACTGCAGCGATAGCGCAGACGACACCGGCGACCAGACAGGTAACGCTCAATGCGTCAGTGAAAGCGATCCGCGATGCCGCCAACATCGACTCGGCGATCTCTGCTGGCAGACTCTGAGCAACTTCGACGGTACTGCTGAGCGATTCTTCAACCGCCGCGCTGTTCTCCGGCGCCAGTCCAGGTGGGATCTCCACGCTCTTGCGGTACCACGCTCCCAGGATTGAGCCCAGAATTGCGATACCAAGCGCTGCTCCGAGTTCGTAGGCGGTCTCGGAGACTGCACCTGCAGCCCCCGCCCGCTCTGGCGGCGCGGCCGCCAGGATGGCGTCGGCAGTTCCGGTGAGGGAACAACCAAAACCGAGTCCGACGCAGATCATCGCGCTAATGACGAGCAGGTTCCCCTCAAGATGGATTACCCCGAGGCTCAGCAGACCGAACGCGCCAAGTGTGATTCCGCCAGCGATCGCGAAACGTCTACCGAGTCGTCGGATGACTCGGGCGGCGAGCAGCGCACCGATCAGGGCAGCGATTTCTGCTGGCAAGAGCTGGAATCCAGCCTGCAGCGGGGACTCTCCCTGAACGAGCTGGAACTGTTGGGCGAGGAAGAAGTAGACGCCCATGAGTCCGAAGACGCTGATGAGGTCAGCCCCAACAGCGCCGCTGAATGCCGGGATCTTGAAGAGGTTCATATCGATCAACGGCGATTCC
>CAUJEJ010000071.1 GCA_963169255.1 Actinomycetota bacterium
CGGTGAACCAGATCCACTCGCTGCGCAGTTGGTACAGCGGCTGACAACCGCTTGCCGCACGATCGCCGTCGCGGAGTCGCTGACTGGCGGGCTGGTTTCGGCAGCACTCACAGAGGTCCCGGGATCTTCCGCCTGCGTGCGCGGCGGAATTGTTAGCTACGCGACCGATCTGAAAGCCGAACTTCTTGGCGTCGACCAAACCCTGCTTGCGCAAGCCGGGCCGGTGGATCCGCGCGTCGCAGCGCAGATGGCCGAAGGTGTTGCACGAGCGTGCGTGACTGACGTTGGGTTAGCGACCACCGGGGTTGCTGGGCCGACCGAACAAGGTGGTGTGGCGGTCGGGACGGTGTTCATCGCGATCTGGTCGCCCGATCCCCGTGAGTGTGAAGTGTCGGAACTGGCGTTGCACGGCGATCGCGCCCACATCCGTCGCCAGACAGTCACAGCGATGCTCACTTTGGCCCTCGACCGAATCGATCCTGAGAATGCAAGGCAACAACGATGAGATTGTCGCCACATGTGGGAATGGCATATGCCAGAGCGCTGTTACTTCCTGCAAGCCCGGTTCGGGCTGCGCCTCGTTAGCTTTCAGCTGAAGTGGCGCACAAGAATCGGACCAAAAGCTGGCGCACGGGGTACCGTCTACCCACCGAGCAAGGGAGAGGACACGATGATTGTTCTGCGCAGTGTGATTGGCAATGAACTTCGGCGTGAGCGCCTAGAACAAGGGCGCACGCTCCGCGAGGTTTCATCGCAAGCTCGCGTATCCCTTGGCTACCTGTCAGAGGTCGAGCGCGGTCAGAAGGAAGCATCGAGTGAGTTGCTCGCAGCAATCTGCGGTGCGCTCGACGTGCCCTTGTCGACGGTCCTTCACTCGGTGAGTACCCGAGTCGCCGACCACGAAGCATTCGAGATCAAGCGCAACGAGACCAAGCTCTCCGTAACCAGCGCTGCCTAATCTTGCCGCTGCCTGACCAAGTCTGGGACTAGCTTGGGCGGATACGCATCCCGCTTGGAGTCAGCGTGAATCCGGCGGACTGCATCGGGCCTGCGGCTGCGGAGCTTGCCACTGGTACGCCGTTGAATCGCTGCACAGTAAGTGGCCCAGATCCGGGGATTTTCACGTACCGCGCAAGCTCGGTGAATGCCGCGCTCAGCACGTCGTCGTCGGCGGCAAAACCCAATATCGACTTCCCGCCGCGTTCGATGTAGAGGACGAGAGCGCCATCGCGCATCACGACGATCGATCCCGCTTTGCGGCCAGGTCGGTGACCGATCGGTTGGTCACTCGCTGAGGCCGGCCACCCGAGCGCAGCACCGTAGGGGTTCGCCGGATCGCACGCACTCAGCACAAGCACACGGGAGCGTGCCGTGCTGCCCATGCGAGTGGCTTCAGGAAGCCCTGCGCCCGTACTCATCTGCGCGTCACTGATGTGCCGTGCTCGTGCGCGCAGTTGGTCAACGGCCCCAGCAGTCGCGAACTGTGCTGCCCCGAGGCCTTCGATGAAGTACCCACGACGAGCGTTGCCAGCATCCTCCAGTGCGGAAAGGACTCGATAGACCCCTGCGAAACCGCCGACTACGCCTTCGTTTGTCACGGCTCCACGAGTGACGACGCCGTATCGGTCGAGCAGGATGTTCGCGAGCGCTGCTGCTCGCTCCGTGGCCGTACGCGACGACAGTTTCCGAGCCGCCCACCGTCCTGCCGTGACGGGTGCGCCGACGCGGGATGCCATGCGCGCACGTCCGAGTCGGGCGGAGCGAGTGGCTCCGCGCGCCGTCGGCGTGCGACCGCGGCGACTCGCGGTGCCGTCAGGTCCGGCGCCAGCAACGAACGCCCGCAGGGGTGTGAGCGTGTCCGTTGTCACCTGCCCAGACCACAGCAGGCTCCAGAGGGCCCGTGAGAGGTCTGACGCACCAAGGTCGCCCTCCACCCGGTCAGCGAGTTCGTGAGCTAGCCAGCCACCGCCCCCAGCAAGCAACGCCAACAGTGATTGCGCTGACGTGTCCAACTCAAGCTCATTCGTCGGCAGCGGATCGGGGAGTAGGAGATCTGCGCGGTCAGCTGGGGCGAGACTGATCCAACCGTCGCTGCCGGCAATCCGCCCACGCCCGCACCACACCACTTCTCCTGCACTCATGAGTTCGTCAAGGAGTGCGGGAGCGTAGTCACTGACTCGGGCAGGCAGAATCATCGATTCCAGGCTCGATGCAGGTAGTGGCGCTCCGGCAAGGAGGTCGATGGTGTGCAGCACGCCGTCAACGCCGCGCCGAGGTGTGGTTATGCCGCTCCATTCAGGCAGGAATGCTCCGAGCGCCGCTGGCGGCACTGGCTCAATTTCCTGCCGCAGCGCAGCAATTGACCGCCGTCGAATTCGCTTGAGGACCTCGGCGTCACACCACTCTGTCCCGTTGCCGTCGGGTCGGAACTCTCCGCTGACGACTTGGCCACGTTGCTCGAGCCGCGCAAGTGTCAGGTTCACGACCGCGATTCCGAGTCCGTACTGATCGCTGACGGCCTGTGCCTGGAACGGGCCATGGGTTCGCGCGAATCTGGCGAGCAAATCAGCGAGGGGATCGTCTGTGACTTCGAGGAAGGCATCCGGGATCCCCACCGGCAGCGCGACGCCGAGGCAATCTCGGAGTCGCCCAGCATCTTCGATGGCGGCGATCAGTGGCTCGTTGTTGATTCGCACCGCGATCGCCCGGCGCTGTCGGACCAGTTCGTCGAGCCACTCGCTGCGCACGCCGCGTCGTTCCCATTCGGCTCCACTAAGCGGCCCGAGTATCCGCAACAGATCTGCTGCTTGCTCCGCGGTGCGGGCATGGCGAGCCGGGTCGACGTAGGAGACTTGCGCTTCGACGTCAGCGATTGCCTCGATTGAGAGCAGTTCGCGTAGTTCTACCGATCCAATGAGCTCAGCGAGAAGTTCAGGGTCCAGCGCCAGGGCAGCAGCGCGTCGCTCCGCGAGTGGGGAGTCACCCTCGTACAAGAACGTGGCGACGTAGGAGAACAGCAGTGTCCGCGCGAATGGGCTCGGTGCGGGCGTCGTGCAGGTGACGACGTCGATCTGCCGCGAGCGGATCTCTCGCAGGAGTCCGGTTAAGGCGGGGACGTCGTACACGTCTTGAAGGCATTCGCGCACGGTCTCGAGCACGATCGGGAACGTTGGGTACTGGGAGGCGACCGCCAGAAGTGACGCGCTGCGTTGACGTTGCTGCCACAACGGAGTCCTGCGGCCAGGGTCTCGGCGAGGAAGTAGCAGCGCCCGCGCGGCACATTCGCGGAACCGGCTGGCAAACAGGGCCGATCCACCTAGTGCGTCGGTAACCAGCGAGGTGATCTCGTCCGGATCGGGGAACAGTGCGTCTATTGCGGCGGCTACGGTCGCGTCGTCATCGGTATCCGGGATGCGCAACACAATTCCGTCGTCTGCGTGCATCACGGCAGCGTCGAGGCCAGTGAGCTCGCGGACCCGCGCGCTAATGGCGAGTGCCCACGGCGCATGGACGCGCGCACCAAAGGGGGAGTGCAGCACAACTCGCCAGTCACCGAGTTCGTCGCGGAACTTCTCGATGACCAATGTGCGATCGGTCGGAACCGAACCGGTCGCATTCGCTTGTTCGTGGACGTATCGCACGAGGTTCTGCGCGGCCAGTGCATCTAGGCCGATTCCGCTGAGGTGCTTGGATGCGTCATCAGGGGTTGCTGTGGCTATCTCGCGATTGAGTTCGCCTAGGGCCTTGCCGACTTCAAATGGTCGGCCGAGTGCATCGCCGTGCCAGAACGGCAGCTTCCCCGGCTGCCCTGGGGCTGGGGAAACCAACACACGATCGTGGGTGATGTCCTCGATCCGCCAACTGGTGGCGCCGAGCGCGAACACGTCACCTACGCGCGACTCGTACACCATCTCTTCATCGAGTTCACCGACGCGCGACGCCTTTTCTCCGACCATGAAGACCCCGAACAGGCCGCGGTCTGGAATCGTCCCGCCAGAGGTCACCGCGAGGCGCTGGGCACCTGGTCGTTGCGTGAGCGTGTTCTCAATTCGGTCCCAGACGAGTCGCGGCCGCAGTTGCGAGAACCCTTCGGCTGGGTACTTGCCTGCCAGCATGTCAAGGACGGCGTCGAACGCTGACCGCGGAAGCGCTGCATAAGGTGCGGACTTGCGCAGGAGGGCGAACACCTCATCAACTTCGAGGCCGTCATCGATGCTCACCATGGCGATGATCTGTTGGGCGAGAACGTCGAGTGCGTTGCGGGTCATCCGCGTCGCCTCGAGTTTTCGGGCTTGCATCTGCTGGGACACGACCGCTGCCGCGAGGAGATCGCCGCGGTGTTTAGGGAAGATCGCTGCGCGGCTGACCTCACCAACCTGATGCCCCGCCCGGCCTACGCGCTGCAAACCACTTGCGACGCTAGGAGGTGCTTCGACCTGAATCACCAAATCGACGGCGCCCATGTCGATTCCGAGTTCGAGGCTGCTTGTTGCAACGACTGCCGGGATTCGACCAGCCTTTAGATCGTCCTCGATCAGTGCGCGTTGCTCTTTGCTGACGGAACCATGGTGGGCACGGGCGAGGGTTGATGGGGCTCCCGCGGACGATCCGGCTTGAGCCATCAGCTCGGCAGGCGCGGAACTGCGATTGAGAGGGAGCTGCGCACGTTCGGCGGCAATCTCGTTGATCCGGGCAGTTAGTCGTTCAGCGAGTCGACGCGAATTCGCGAACACCAGCGTGGAGGTGTGCTCCTCGATGAGGTCAACGATCCTGTTCTCCACGTGTGGCCATATCGATGGCTGTTCGGGACGGGCATCGTCGAGCATCTCGGTATGCGGATCAATCGGTGCGATCGGGCTCGGCGCCGCTAGGTCCTCGACGGGGACGACGACTTCAACCACAATCTCCTTCTGGCTGGCGGGGTTCACAATCGTCACTGGGGCAGCGCCGCCTAGGAACATGGCTACTTCTTCAACCGGCTCGACCGTCGCGGATAGGCCGATACGTTGAGCGGGTTTGGCGAGGAGCGCATCGAGGCGTTCCAGCGAGATGGCCAGGTGTGCACCTCGTTTGGTGCCAGCGACGGCATGGATCTCGTCAATGATCACCGTCTCCACGCCTCGGAGACTCTCGCGCGCCTGACTGGTGAGGATAAGGAACAACGACTCCGGGGTCGTGATGAGGATGTCTGGGGGAGTCGTCGATTGCTTGCGGCGCTCGTTTGCCGGAGTGTCGCCCGTGCGGATTCCGACCGATACCTCCGGAACCGGTTGACCCGCGCGTTGCGCTTCGCGGGCGAGCCCGACGAGTGGACTCCGCAGGTTGCGTTCCACATCGGCGGCGAGTGCCTTCAGCGGCGAGATGTACAGCACTCGACAACGTTCGCGCTTGACCGTTGGCGCAGTTTGATTGGCGAGCGAGTCGATCGCGGCGAGGAATGCTGCGAGGGTCTTGCCCGAGCCTGTCGGTGCAACTACGAGAGTGTTGTTGCCTTGGTGAATTGACGCCCAAGCGCCGAGTTGGGCGTTCGTCGGCGCTTCGAAGGCTGACTCGAACCATGACCTCGTGAGCGCGGAGAAGCCCGACATCGGGTCGAGGTCACCGGCGCTTTGTGGCATCTACCTATCCTCGCTCATCGGGTGTTGAGGCAGCGTTGCACACTCTTGCCTATGCGTCTGACGGAGTTTTGGCATCGGATGACGGTCGCGCTTGGTCCCGGGTATGCCGAATCATGGGCACACGACTACGTGATCGGCAGCCTCGGTAGCCGCACGGTTGACCAGGCGTTAGCTGCCGGGTTGGATACCAAGATGGTGTGGCGTGCGGTTCACCGGGAACTCGGGCTGCCCCCGTCAGCGCGCTGAACGTAGCGACGACGGGCTAGTTTTTCCGGTATGACCTCGGCGGACGCCCAAGATGCCATGAAGGCTGCATCGGCGCAGCCATTGGCGAAGTCGCCCAAACAGAAGCGCGGCTGGCGTAGTTGGACGGCCATTGGGATCGCGGCATTCCTCGTGATGGTCTACCTGTTCTCATTGGGCGCATATGCCGATGCGGGCCTGAGTCAGACCGAGACCGGTCCTGATCCGATCCCAGCGACTGCGAGCGGTGTGAACTTCGGGTTCGACTTGATTGCGATGGATCCGGCGAAGAGTCAGATGACACTTCGGATGCTGGTTTCTCCGCAAGGCGAGTACCTCGACGCGACGGATGGATCGTTTGCCAAGAGTTTGCGGCTTACCGTTCGGTACCAAACGTCGGGCGAAGTGATCCGCGATATCCCCGCGGGGACGCCGGTCGGAGGGTTGACCGATCTCAACATGTTCATCGATGGCAATCCGAACACGTACCCCTTCGATCAATATCGGTACGGCGCTGCGCCACCAGAAGATGACGAAGACCCCGTAGATGCCCCGCTGATCTACGCTGCGCCACTGGTGTCCGTCAATCAACTTGGCCCCGATGAGCGACCGCTGCCGGTCCACGTGCCGATCGGAACATTCCCCTCCGGCGGCTTGCAAGGGTGGACGGAGTCGTGGGACTACTCGGTTGTCGAGTATCCCGAGGAACGGCCAAGTATTGGCGACACCTTGATGTTGCAATTGACCATCAAGCGTGGCGGCGGGGTGCTCGCGTTTGTCATGGTGGTGCTGACCCTGATGGTGGTGACGGCGATGCTGGCGGGAATAGTTGCCCGTTCCGTTGCCCGCAAGCGCCGCCCAATTGAGGCGACAATGGCGGGTTGGTTTGCCGCATTGTTGTTCGCGCTGGTTCCGCTTCGGACGAACATGCCTGGTGCGCCGCCGATCGGTGCGTGGCTCGATGTTGCGGTGTTTTTCTGGGTTGAGCTCGCGTTGTTGATTGCGATGGCTGTGTTCATCGGGTCGTGGCTGCGGTACCGAACTCCGCCGGACGACTGAAAATTACTAGCGAATTTGAGCTCCGCGGCGTGTCTGATGCGCGTTCGAACAAGTGTTCGGTCTAGTGTGTCCCGCGACAGCCTGCAAACAGCACGACCTCGAATTCGATTCGGTGAACAGATTCACTGGCTCACAAACTTTGTCGAATTCAGTTTGTGGAAACAGTCTTCTATCCACAGCGGTCGCGATGTCTGCCAGGAATGTCAGCCGCGGTGGCTAGCGTCAGCTACACACCACAACCGCGAGGGGATTGGCCCCTCCTGAACCGAGGGGTACCTCATGGCCAAATCAAGCAGCAACACCACACGGAACCGCGACATCGCGAATCTCAGCCAGGGCAATCGCGACAGCGCACTGGATTCCGCGCTAGAGCAGATCGAGAAGCAATTCGGCAAGGGTTCCGTCATGCGCCTCGGCGACGACAACCGACCACCGGTTGAGGTCATTCCAACTGGCGCGATCGCGTTGGACGTTGCGCTCGGCATTGGCGGGCTCCCACGTGGCCGCATCGTCGAGATCTACGGTCCGGAGTCATCCGGTAAGACGACGGTCGCGTTGCATGCCATCGCGTCAGCGCAGGCACAAGGCGGGGTCGCGGCATTTATCGATGCTGAGCACGCTCTTGATCCGATCTACGCTGCGAAGCTCGGCGTCGACATCGATGCCCTTCTGGTCAGCCAGCCAGATACTGGCGAGCAGGCACTAGAAATCGCCGACATGTTGGTGCGTTCCGGTGCACTAGACATTCTGGTCATCGACTCCGTCGCTGCACTTGTGCCACGGGCCGAGATCGAGGGCGACATGGGCGATAGCCACGTTGGCTTGCAGGCCCGTCTGATGAGCCAGGCACTGCGCAAGATGACCGGTGCTCTGAGTGCATCGGGCACAACCGCAATCTTCATCAACCAGCTGCGCGAGAAGATCGGCGTGATGTTCGGCAGCCCCGAGACCACCACGGGTGGCAAGGCGCTGAAGTTCTACGCCTCCGTGCGCCTCGACGTTCGACGGATCGAGACTCTCAAAGACGGCACGGACGCCGTCGGCTCACGTACGCGCTGCAAGGTCGTCAAGAACAAGATGGCGCCACCGTTCAAGCAGGCCGAGTTCGACATCGTGTACGGCGAGGGCATCTCTCGTGAGGGAAGCCTCATCGACATGGGTGTCGACAACGGCATCGTGCGCAAGGCGGGCGCCTGGTACACGTACGAAGGCGATCAGCTTGGGCAGGGTAAAGAGAACTCACGCAACTTCCTCAAGGACAACCCCGATCTCGCAAACGAGATCGAGAAGCGAATCAAGGAAGAACTCGGTATTGGCGTACAGCTTGATGTGGATGCACCCATTGATGTGGTGCTGCCCTCAGAGCCTGCCCCGATCGACCTTTAGTCGGTCGTGTCGTGGCTGCTCGCAGAAGTAGCGCGCGGTCTCGGCCCGATTCCTCTGCTGGGATTGCTGAATCAGATGCCCCAGTAATCCCAGCAGAGGCCGCGCGAGCGATTGTGCTGCGGTCACTGAACCAAGCGCCTCGGACGCGCAAACAGCTGGCAGATTTGCTTGAAAGGCGCCACGTATCTGACCAGGTGTCGATGGAAGTTCTCGATCGGTTCGTTGAGGTCGGTTTAGTTGACGACCGTGAGTACGCCGAGAACTGGGTCAGGTCACGCCATGCAGTTCGAGGTCTGAGCCGCAAGGTGCTGCGGCAAGAACTGCGGCTTCGGGGCGTGTCCGACATTGATATTGAGTCAGCGCTCGATCAGATCGACGAAGCAGGGGAACGCGAAGCCGCACTCGCGCTCGCTGAAAGGAAGCTCCGAACGCTTTCGCGATACGACGAAGCGAGCCAGCGCCGACGGCTCCTCGGAATGCTCATGCGGCGCGGATACGACAGTTCAGTTGCTTACGCCGTGGTCACCGAGGTCATGCGCAGTGAAGCCGCTCATGACCAGACCTGGGCATGAGCATTACGCTTGCCCGGTGAGCTCACCGACCCGAACGTATGAAGTCCGCACCTACGGGTGTCAGATGAACGTTCACGATTCCGAGCGGATCGCTGGTCTGCTTGAAGAAGCAGGGCATTCGCCTGTGGTTGAGGGTTCGCAAGCGGACGTCATCGTGTTCAACACGTGCGCAGTCCGCGAGAACGCCGACAACCGCCTCTACGGGAACCTAGGAATGCTGCGTCCGGTGAAGGATGGGCATCCGGGAATGCAGATCGCGGTGGGCGGCTGTCTTGCGCAGAAGGATCGCGACGAGATCGTGCGGCGAGCTCCCTGGGTCGACGTTGTCTTCGGCACCCACAACGTCGGAGTCTTGCCCGTGCTCTTGGAACGCGCGCGCGTACAAGAGGAGAGTCAAGTCGAGGTTGTTGAATACCTTGAACAGTTCCCATCGGTCTTGCCCGCCAAGCGAGACAGTGCGTACTCGGCTTGGGTTTCAATTTCAGTCGGCTGCAACAACACCTGCACGTTCTGCATCGTGCCGAGTTTGCGTGGGCAAGAACGAGACCGGCGCCCAGGTGACGTGCTTGCCGAGATCCAAGCCCTAGTGGCCGACGGTGTCGAGGAAATCACCCTGCTCGGCCAGAACGTGAATGCCTACGGCGTTGAATTCGGAGACCGGCAAGCCTTCGCAAAGCTGTTGCGTGCCTGCGGCACCGTGGATGGTTTGCGCCGAGTTCGTTTCACGAGTCCACACCCGCGCGACTTCACCGACGACGTCATCGAAGCAATGGCATCGACTGACAATGTCATGCCGTCGTTGCACATGCCCCTGCAGTCGGGTAGCGATCCTGTGCTCGCTCGAATGCGCCGAAGCTATCGAGCCCAACGCTTCCTCGGGATTCTGGATCGAGTGCGTGAGCAGATTCCACACGCAGCGATCACCACCGACATCATTGTCGGATTCCCCGGTGAGACCGAAGAGGACTTCCAAGCAACGTTGGACGTTGTCGAACGCGCACGGTTCTCAAGTGCGTTTACCTTCCAATACTCCAAGCGGCCAGGGACGCCCGCGGCCGAGATGCCCGATCAGGTGCCAGCCGAAGTCGTTTCCTCTCGCTATCAACGGCTCGTCGAACGCGTCAATGCGATCGCTTGGGAAGAGAACCGCAAGCTCGAAGGAACCGTCGTCGAGGTGATGGTCGCCCAGGGTGAAGGCAAGAAGGACTCGCAGACGCTTCGGTTAAGTGGGCGTTCCCGCGACAACCGTCTGGTTCACTTCGTCCCAGGTGATCTCGATCCGCGCCCAGGCGACCTCGTCAGCACCATTGTGACCTATGCGGCACCGCACCACCTTGTCGCCGACGGTGCCCCGCTGTCGATTGAACGGACTCGTGGGGGAGACGCGTGGGAGTCCTCGTGTGGGACCGGCCAACCAGCAGGCCCCGTCGTTCTCGGGATGCCGAGCATCCCAGTCGAAGTTCGCTAGTACAGCGGGCCAGGAAGGCAGTTTGCTCTTGGTCGGACGCCAGCGAGGATGTCTCTCGCAGCACAACCGCAATTCGGTGTGCCTGGGTCACCCCCAGATGAAGACCCAAATCTTGCGCCATCCGCGTGCCTCGCGTCGCTTTACCGCCCAACGCCGCTGGTAGTCCATATCGGCATTCGTGGCACCAACGAAACCGGCGGAAGCGATGCCGGTCCTCACGGCGTCCTCGGCGGATGCGCCGTTCGCTAGGGATGCCCCGGCAACAACAGCGGCAAACGTCGGGTCGTTCACCGCGACAGAATCGTCTGGACGTTTTCTGAACCCGGAGGGTTTCACTGGCGGTGGTGGGTTCGGGACTTGAACGGAGCCCTTGACGGGACTTATAGGTGGTGGTGGGTTCGGGACACGGTCCCGAACGGGGCGGATCGGTGGCGGTGGGTTCAGTCCACCAGCGACGTGATCGGCCATCCAACTCTCCTGTTCTTAGACAGACACCTCACGGCGATGTTGTTCCCATTGTGTCTCACGACGGGTATCGGCGCGATCATTGGATCAAGGTGTATCCGGAGGGTCTATGCCGGTCAATCGTGCTCTTGTCAGCGCATTCGTGCCAGCCACCTGTTTCCACGTGTTGGTGTGCTGGGTATCGGGCGCGAGTCTGCGTTAGCTCTCGGGTCGCCACAGTGCGACGAAGTAGCTGACCCCGTATGGATCGTCGCGGTAGCTGAGGTTTCCAATCCAGGTTCGCGCGTCAGCGTTGACGATCGCTGAAGCGATCGGCCAGGTGAACCTTCCAGCGACGAGCAGTTCGGCTGCGAGCTCTTGATCCATCGCTGCTAGCTCGGTGGTGTTCACCCCTGCTAGGTACTGCGCGATCTCCTCGTCAAAGGGCCTCGCACGTTCGTCGAGGTAGCCCGGTGCTTTCTCCGTTCGACACGCTGAGCCGTCGCCCATGACCAGTAGCGCCGACGATTCGTGGTTGTTGATTTGGCTGACCACCAGATCTGGGGGTTGCGGCCCCGCGGGATCGATCGAGATCACGTCCTTCGCACCCGACCAACCACTTCTCGCGATGAGCCACTCGCCGAGCTCAACGGCCGAGCGTTCGGCAAGGATGATCAAGTGGTCGCATCCGCCGAGTAGTTGGAGCACCATCTCGTCGCACGCGGCTCGTAGATCGTTGAGTTCTGGCGCGGCTCCACTGGCGACTTCTGGCACAAGTAGCGGCGGCGCTGGCGCGAACCCAATGCGGTCGATCACACCGCGACGCTAGCCCACGAGTGCAGGTGGTCGCCGCCGGTGTGCTCAGATTGGCGGGTGAGTGCGCCGATTCGCCCGAAAGCGTCGCCGACTGTGGTTGTGGTGCTTGGACCCACTGGCGTCGGCAAATCGGCGCTGTCACTTGACCTCGCGGAAGCAATGGGCGGCGAGATCGTGAACGCGGACTCGATGCAGCTGTACCGAGGAATGGATATCGGTACGGCAAAGCTCCCTGTTGCCGAACGTCGAGGGATCCCGCACCACTTGCTAGACGTATGGGACCTCGACCGACTGGCGACCGTCGCCGACTATCAGCAGTTGGCGCGTGTGGCAATTGCCGACATTCAATCCCGCGGTCGTGTGCCGATCCTGGTCGGTGGGTCTGGCCTCTACATCAACGCGGCTGTGGACGCGATGGTGTTTCCCGGGGTTGACCCCGTTATTCGAGCGAAGTGGGAAGCCGAACTCGAGCGCATCGGTCCGGAGGAACTGCACGCCGTGCTGGCCCTGAGAGACCCGGCGGCGGCGGCGCTGATGGAACCGAAGAATGGTCGCCGCACCGTCAGAGCGCTCGAAGTCATCGAAATCACTGGCAAGCCTTACAACGCCGGGTTGGGCGTGCCTGCATCGTTCTTGCCAACGATTCGACTGGGCCTGCGGCGCCCGCGTGAACAACTCGACGCCATAGTCGCCGAGCGTGTCCAACACATGTGGCGAGCTGGGTGGGTCGACGAAGTGCGCGAACTCTTGGCGCAAGGTCTGGCTGAGGCGCCGACGGCTTCACGCGCGCTCGGATACTCGCAGATCACCGCGATGCTTGCTGGCGACATCACCGAGGAGCAGGCGGTCGAGTCGACCACAATCGCGACGAGGCGCTTTGTTCGCCGCCAACACTCATGGTTCGATCGTGACGAGCGCATCAGTTGGCTTGACGCAGACGTGCCAGTTGCGAACTCGGGCCAAGTGTTAGCTGAGGCACTTTCAGTAATCCGATGACCTTGCAGTGTGGGCGCGCCGTACGCTGAAGGCATGGCTGAGCGCGAGGGCGTGCACTTTCTCAAGGGGCATGGGACGCAAAACGACTTCGTCATCCTGCCCGACGCGGATGCTCAGCTAGACCTCACTGCGGCCAAAGTGGCCGCGATTTGTGATCGCCGAGCAGGTATCGGCGCGGATGGTGTGTTGCGGGTAGTCCCGGTCCATGCCGTCGACGGAATCTCCGCAGCTCGGGCCCAGTGGTTTATGGACTACCACAATGCAGACGGTTCGATTGCCGAGATGTGCGGAAATGGCGCGCGAGTGTTCGCTCGCTTCTTGGCCGATGAAGGCTGGGAAGCGAACTCGCAGTTCGTGATCGCGACCCGTGCGGGCGAACATGAAGTGAGCGTTGGACCACGTGGCCAAGTCTCGGTTGAGATGGGGAAGGCCATCGACGGTCCGCTGGGAGATTCGCCCAAGGTTCTCGTCGCGGGGGAGCCGCGTGACGCCGATGCGTGGTGGGTGCCGAATCCACACGCGGTGGTCTTCGTCGACGATGTCGTTGCGCTGGAGTCCCCTCTCTTGGCGCCCGAGGTAATCGCCTACGGGCGGTTCCCGGACGGCCAGAACGTCGAGTACGCGTGTGACCGGACTATCGGTGATGAGCTCCACGCCGAAGTTCGCGTTCACGAACGAGGTGTCGGTGAAACGAAGTCTTGCGGAACCGGTGTCTACGCGGTGTCGCTGTCGTTGCGCAAGCGCCACAACGTGGCGGGACCTTCGACCTCTACCGTGGATGTGCCCGGTGGACGACTCTGGGTCGAACACGCTGCAGACGGGCGGGTTCGACTCGTTGGGCCAACTGAGTTGGTCGCGCGAGGAACCTTCCTCGCCAAGTGGTGGGAGAATGCCGGATGACCGAAATGTTTGCAGCCGACGATGACGTCGCATACGCAGCCCGGGTTCGTGGCGGCGTAGGTAGCCTCGGCGGCGCCTTTTTCCTGTCTGAGCAAGCCAAACAAGCGGGCAAGGATCTCGGTCTACGTGGTTGGCCGACCTACTTCGTCGGCCGATGCGGGGTACTCGGTCCGGTCGATGCTGATGTCGTGACTGCCGTGTGTGGCTTCTTCCCGGCGAGCTTCGTAGAGAAGGCGTGGAATCAAGGTCGCGAAGTAGACCTCACTCTCGCGGTCGAGGTCTACCTGCAGGCCTGCCAGCAGTGGGGGCGCCAACATCTTGCCGAGTTCAGCGATGTTGAACGACTCGCTGAGCTTGCTGGCTATGTGGTTGACCGGACTCCCTCGATCGGGGCACCGATCTTCGCCGGATGGCGCAGCTTGCCGCGTAATGTTGACGCGCCGGAACTTCTCGCGCAGCACATGACGACCTTGCGTGAGCTACGCGGCGCGATGCACCTCGCCGCTGTAATCGCATCAGGGTTGACGCCTCGCGAAGCAATCGTGGCAGGGCCTGGTGGATCGGCAAACGCATCGTTCTTTGGCTGGAGCGATGTCGATATCGACGAGGATCGCTACGACTTCGTTCAAACGGCGCGTGCTGAAGCCGAACGCAAGACCGACCGCATGCTCACAACGAGTTGGTTGACGCTTGACCTCGCAGACCGAGCCGAGTTCGCGACGCTCCTCGATCGCGCAGTCAGCGTTGCGTTCCCTGATCGTTCAGCAGCAACGGAACCCGGTGCAAGAGCCTCAGACCCGCGTTAGTTCGAAGCGCGTTCAGGCGTGCCGCGATACGGTGAGGTGTAGCGGCCGTGCGCACGGCCGAGGCGCCGACGTGTCGGCAGTCATTTCGGTTAGATTTTGCGAAGCGGTAGGGGTGTCGGGTTGAACGACGAAGAACTCGACGAGGCAGTCGTTAACGAACAGCAAGAACGTGAGGCATTGCGCCGCGTCGCAGGACTCTCGACCGAGCTCCAAGACATTTCCGAAGTTGAGTACCGCCAACTTCGGCTCGAGCAGGTCATCCTCGTGGGTGTCTGGACGAGCGGCACTGCAGAGGATGCTCAACGCTCGCTCGCTGAACTCGCACGTCTTGCCGAGACCGCAGGTTCGCAGGTGCTTGACGCGTTCGTCCAGCGTCGTGACAAACCGGATGCGGCAACGTTCGTGGGTTCGGGCAAGGCTAAAGAACTCAAAGAAACTGTTGCAGCGCTGGGCGCGGACACGGTGATCTGTGACGGTGAACTTGCGCCGGGACAATTGCAGCAACTCGAGAAGGTGCTCGGGGTCAAGGTTGTTGACCGAACGTGGCTGATCCTCGACATTTTTGCGCAACACGCTCGAAGCCGTGAAGGTAAAGCGCAGGTCGCTCTGGCCCAGATGAACTACATGCTTCCCCGCTTGCGCGGCTGGGGTGACGCAATGAGTCGCCAGGCCGGTGGCATTGGCACCCGAGGCCCCGGCGAAACCAAGATTGAGACGGATCGACGTCGGATTCGATCACGAGTCGCAAAGCTGCGGCGCGAAATAGCCGAGATGAGTACCGCACGCGAGGTTGCGCGCGCATCACGTCGCCGTTCCAAATTGCCGTCCGTCGCGATCGTGGGCTACACAAACGCGGGCAAGTCAAGCCTGTTGAATCGGCTCACTCACGCCGCCGTGCTCGTACAAGACGAACTTTTTGCCACAGTCGATCCCACGATCCGCCGCGCTCAGACTCCGAGTGGGCGGGAGTTCACGCTCTCGGACACCGTGGGCTTCGTGCGGCACTTGCCCCACCAGTTGGTGGAGTCGTTCCGCAGCACCATCGAGGAAGCTTCAGAGGCAGACCTGCTGCTGCATGTCGTTGATGGAGCCGCGGAATCGCCAGCAGAACAGATCGCCGCAGTGCGTGAAGTGCTCGACGAAGTTGGCGCCGCCGACATTCCTGAACTCATCGTTGTCAACAAGTGCGACATCGCTGATCCCGAAGTACTCAGCGAGATCCGTCGAAACCACCGGCACGTTGTTGCAGT
>CAUJEJ010000072.1 GCA_963169255.1 Actinomycetota bacterium
TTGAATGGGTGTGATTCACACGAAACCCACGTGAACCAAGGAGTGAGTCTACGCGACAGGAGTATTGGAAGGGAACCCCGGGTCAAAGCGGCTTGCGTCACGTTTTGCGTGATAAGTCAGATTGCTCGCCCGAGGCCTTCGCTTCCACCGTCAAATGCGGTGGTGACAACTGGACCGTCAGCCGTGATCGCGACGGTGTGTTCCCAGTGAGCGGCGGCAAGTCCGTCATCGGTCACGACCGTCCAATCGTCACTGAGGACGTCAACCTCTGCGCTGCCGAGCGTCACCATGGGCTCGATCGCCAACGCCATGCCCACGACGATTTGCGGACCCTTCCCGGCTGTTCCAATGTTGGGCACGTTGGGAGGCATGTGCATCGAAGAGCCGATCCCATGGCCGACGTAGTCAACAACGAGGCCATACGGGTGAGCCTGGCGCTCCACGAAGCTCTGAACTGCTGCGCCGATGTCGCCGATGGTGTTCCCCGCAACCGCCGCTGCTAGCCCGGCCCAGAGTGCGTCGCGGGTTACGTCGGACAACGTTTGCACTTCGGGAGACACCTCCCCGATGGGAATCGAGATCGCCGCATCGCCATGCCAGCCGCTCACGATCGCTCCGCAATCCACGGACACCAAATCGCCGGACTCGAGGACCCGCGGCCCCGGGATCCCGTGCACAACTTCGCTGTTGACTGACACACAGATCGACGCGGGGTAGCCGTGGTAGCCAAGGAACGAAGGGCTGGCACCGGCATCGCGAATGCACGCTTCGGCAATCGCATCGAGTTCCAAGGTGGTGACACCCGGTGCGGCAGCCTGACGAACCTGCTCCAACGCGGCTGCAACAACCAGACCTGCGTCGCGCATTAGCGCGAACTGTTCCGGCGTCTTCAACTCAAATTTTGGCTTGCGCAATCCAATACCCACAACGCCTACGGTAGTTGCAAGGGACGCGGCAAGAGAACTCCCACCTACTCGCCCTATTGTGACGGCGTGACCCTGAGCCCGGACGTTCGGCGTGCGATCGTCACTGTCGCCGCCGTCACGGGCGCCGCTTTTCTCGCATGGCGGATGTTCGACGGCAAGTACGTCGATCTGCGGGTCTACCTGCTTGGCGCGGACGCGCTTCTGGACGGCAAGTCGCTGTACGACAGTTCAATCGCGATCACCACAAAGTCCGGCTTGGTCCTCCCCTTCACGTATTCCCCGTTCGCAGCTGTGGTGCTCATTCCTTTTGCACTGCTGCCCATCAAGCTCACGCTGGCGATCTGGACCTTCTTGTGTATCGCGTCGTTGGCGGGAATCGCCTACCTGACAGCACAGCGATTGCCCGCGCTCGCAGGCAAGACCAAACCCGACTGGGCAACGTGGGAGATTGCCGCGGTCATCTTCGCCGTTGCTGCGTTCGCCGAACCCATCGGCCAAAACTTGGACGTCGGCCAAGTCAATCTAATGATCATCTTTGTGGTCATGTACGACACCGTGAATCGGACGAAGTACGCCGGATTTGCCACCGGCATGGCAGCGGGATTCAAAGTGCTGCCCGGCATCTTCATCGTCTTCATGTTGGTGACTCGACGGTGGGCGGACTTCGGTCGCGCCCTGCTCGGGTTCGCTGCAACGCTGGTGATCGGCAGCTTCTTCGGCATCAACAACGTGTGGCAGTACTGGACGTCCGAGCTCTTCAAGACCGAACGCGTCGGCGAGATCGTGAGGACCTCGAACCTGTCCCTACGCGGAATTGCCACGCGCGCGCTAGGGGAAGATGCGGGCACACTCGTCTGGATTGCCCTGGGCATCGTCGTTGTCGTCGGCGGATTTGTGTTCGCCGCGATGTGGTGGGACCGGAGTCGACTCGTTGCGGCGACCATCGTCGGGCTGATGTCGCTGCTGATTTCGCCGATCTCTTGGCCGCATCACTGGGTGTGGCTCGTGCCCGCGATCAGCATTTGTGCAGCTCTCGCAGTCCGCGCATTCCGGTCCGGGCGCGCCGGAATCGGCTGGTTGTTATCCGTCGCCGTCGTTGCTGCAACGATCCCGCCGATGATCCAACTGCGCTACATCATCAGCATCTTGATCCCAGATGACTGGTTCCGTGTATGGGTGGTGGGCACTGCCTACGGGGTCGCCGGCGTCCTCCTGCTCGTCGCGCTTGGCGTCGGGGTGCGCCTCGTCGAACCCGGGTTGCAGTCCAAGGAAGACGAATCGCGCACGCCTCACGACAACAACAACCATGGCGACAACAGCGACGTTCCACGTGAAGAAGGGCCGACCAGCTGAAGTCAGCTAGTCGGCCCCGTCCACATCGTTTGCACGACGCGGCTATCGGTTCACAAAGCCGCTACTTGAGCGCTCCAAGCAGGCGGCCAGATACCTCTTCGACCGAACCCATTCCGTCGACCTGCACGAGCAGGCCCTTTTCGCGGTAGACCGCAGTCAGCGGCTCCGTTTGCTCCGCATAGATCTCCATGCGGCGACGGATTACCTCTTCGGTGTCATCTGCGCGGCCTTCGAGCTTCGCGCGGTTGAGCAGGCGAGCGATGACCTCTTCGGTGTTCGCAGTGATCTCGACAACGCTGTCGAGCGGCGTGCCCAGGTTTGCCAAAATCGTGTCGAGCTCGCCGACCTGCTCCAGGGTGCGCGGGTAGCCATCGAGGAGGAAACCGTTCCCCGTGTCGGGTTGGGCCAAACGGTCAGCGACCATCGCGTTGGTGATCGAGTCAGGAACGTACTCGCCCTTGTCCATGTACTTCTTGGCTTCAACACCAAGTTCGGTGCCTTGCCCAACGTTCGCGCGGAAGATCTCGCCGGTCGAAATGTGGGGAATGTCTAGCTCTTTCGCGACTACCGCGGCCTGAGTTCCCTTACCTGCACCGGGAGGTCCCATAAGAACAATGCGCATAACATCTAGCCCTTCAGTTTGGTGGTCAAGGTCTTCGAGCTCAATACCTCAACGAGACGCTACTGAACCAACGGCAATCGCGCACTTCGGGGTCGCGCGAATGCCTCGCAGTCAATCGCCGGCGCCGCGCGCACCAACTACTTCTTGCTCAGCCAACGGCGGCGCTTCTTTGGCGCCGTCGTCCAGTTGTCTTCACGCAGGTCGATCGGTCCGCTTGGGTACGACAGCACCCTCATTAGCTCGATCACGCGCTCAGGTGGCATCGGGGCGGGCGCGGCCCCCTCACGGTCATAGGGCGACTGCTCAAGCCACTCGATCCACTCGTCGCCGCCACCGAGTTCCTCGACGAGGCGTTGGTTGTCAGGCTCGTACGCGGCCCGAATTGCTGGGACCAGCGAGTCTGGAATGCGCAGCGACGGGCCTTGTGCGTGCTTCAGGAGCTTCCGGATCGTGCGACGCCGGAGCTTCTGGCCACGCTCACTCGCATCAGTAAGCAGCGGCACTTGGGCATCGAGCACCCGCATCATCTCGATCGCCTCTGCCGACAGTCCGGTATTGCGCTGGCGCGCTTGCGGCTCGTCGGCGTCGCTGACATCGAGAGTGATACCCACGGTGTTGCAGAAGTCAGCGATCAATGCGGCGGGTTCGGATTTGAATTTCTCTAGGTACGGCCGGGCGTGAACCGAATCGGCGCCGAGCGCGGCTGACCAATTGGCATACACCTGCACCGGCGACGTTGCCCCGAGTTCCAGATACGTTGATTCAAGATCCATATTGCCTGCGTGTCCGAGCTTGATGTGCTGGGAATGATTGCTGACGATCATGAATTCTTGACGCCGGAAGTAGACCACCGCCTCCACCTTGGTGAAGTGATGCGACAAGAAATCCAGCAGCGACGACATTTCTGTCGGGCTCATCCATGCGGCGGATTCGGCCGACATCAACCAGCGCTGACCTGGTTGGACCTGTTCGGTCAAGAGTTGATCAATCTCCTCGATCGCCTTCGTGCGGTCCTCGAGGTTGTACTTGCGAGCCAGGCGAATGTCTGTGGAGTCCAGGAACGCGATTCCAAGGCGCAGGTGATTTGGGTAGCCGAAGAAGTCCGGGTACACCCAACCTTGCTCGCGCAGGTTCGCCGCGTTTCGCGTCAATAAGTTCTGTAGCGACGTCGTTCCGGTCTTGGGTGAACCGATGTGGAAGGTCAATGTGGCCAACTGAAGTTCCAACTTCCTGCGCGTCCGATACTGACGACCATTGTGCACTAGGGAGCGTCGAGTGCTGCGTCGATGACGTACGCCGCGCGCAGGTGAGGACGCTCGTCCGTACGACGTCGCCGCTAGCGGAGGAATGCTGGGCGACGCCACTTTGGCGGTTCGTTAATGGCAGTGGAACCCCAGTCCTCTTGCTTCAAATCGAGCGGGCCCTCCGGATGCGACAGTGCGCGCAAGATCTCAACGACGCGTTCAGGTCGCAGCGCTGGTGGCTCATCAAGCACGTCCGCAGGTGGCGACTGCTCCAGCCATTCTTCCCACTCCGGGCCACCTCCGGCCAACTCCGCGAGGCGCTGATTGTCTGGGCCGAAGTGCGCCTTAACCTCCGGCACCAGCCTGCCGGGAATCTGCAGCGGCGGGCCTGCCGTTACAGCCATGATCCTGTCCAGCAACGCGCGGCGAATCTTGAGCTCAGCATCATTGGCATCAAACGGATGCGGGAGGAACGAGTTGAGTGCGACGAGGAATTCGATCCCCTCCGCCGACAACCGTGGATTCGCACGCCGGGTCGTGGTGTCTTCTGCCGCTGGAGGTTGCACATCGATGCCGGTGTGCGAACAGAAGTCGGCCAACAGTGCAGCGCTATTCGATTTGAAAGACTCGAGGTACGGGCGCGCGGTGACAGCGTCAGCGCCCAGCGCACCCACCCATTGTTCATAGATGCCGAGCAAAGAACGACCGCTGAAGGTTGCGTAGTCGGCGTCCCAGTTCATCTTCTGAGTTCGACCGACCTTGACCAATTGCGAATAGAAGCTCTCGATCAGGAATTCTTGTCGGCGGAAATACACAATCACACGTACTGAGTCGAAGTACTTCCCGAGGAATTCGAGCATTGCGGTCATCTCAGGTTCGGTGAGCCGCGCAGCCGTCTCACTCGACATGAGCCAACGTGATCCGGGTTCAACCTCCTGCGCGAGTTGCGCGTCGATCTCCGCGAGTGCCGCTCCTTGGTCCAGCACGTTGTACGCGCGACGACGTGGTCCATCGCCCTTCGATGCCAAGAATGTGAAGATCAACCTTGTATGTGTTGGCTGACGCGACATGACGGGATACGTGACACCCTGCTCCGCCAGAACTTCGCGACTGTCAGCGAGCGTGTGCTGCAGAAAGGTCGTCCCCGTCTTCCGGGTACCGATGTGGAGCGTGAGTGAAGCCAAGGGTCTACCAATCTCGCTAGGGGTCTAGCCGCCCGACCAATCGTATTGCCGCGATCTAGGCCGGTGTTCCCGGGTTCGCCTAGTCCCGTCCCACCTGCGACTCTCGCCGCTCAAAAATCACCTCGCATTGGTGGCCTGCACTCGCACCAAGGGGACGTCATGTCGGTCGAAGGATCGCAGTGATTGAACGCCAGAGTCGCCACCTGGCACGCATGCCGAGCCTCAATCGGAAGAACATCAGAGTTAGCCTCGGCGATCGCGGTCGGAAGATCCCCAGCGACCTGAAGTTTGCCGAGTGATGGCTGTGACGACTACTCGACTACCCCAGTTGAGCGCCGGACGCAGATGAGAACAACAAAGAGAGCCACCGCAATCGCGATGCCCAGGAAGATCGACCAAAACCAGCCGACCCCAATCACGGCAAATCCGACGGACAAAATGACTCCCCGCCGCCGCGCACCCAAGGCGATCTGTGCATCCCAGGTTTCCGTCGAATCGGTTTCGATGAGGTCACGATGCGAATGGACATAGAACCGCATCGCTGTGGCCATCGCCGAGATGAAGGCAATCACCAACCAGTAGAAGAGCGCACTCGGGCCACCCGCCCACTTGCCGTCCTGCCAACGTTCGCCAGCCAAGCTACTCGCCCACGGCAGCACGACAATTCCTGCCAGCCACAACGTGTTGATCCAGAACGAGCCTGTGTCATATCCGTGCATCAGGTTCGTAATCCGGTTGTGCACGCGCCACAGTCCCGCAACCAACAGGAAGGTCACGATGAACGTGATAATCGGAACCGCATTCACTTCGAACATCGCGAGAAACGACTGATCCGCAGGCGGAGCTTCAATCTCTAGCAGCGGCAATGCCAGCAAAGTGATCGCAACGGCGACGACTCCGTCGCTGAGCCCCACAAGGCGATCAAGCGCACGGCCTGCGTGAACCTCGCGATGCGACACCCGACGATCGTGGCAGGCCGATACCCGTCAGGCAAATAGGCATGTGGGGAACTGCGAACTGTTGCGACGAGCTACTTCAAGAAGCCTTCGTAGTTGCGCTGCTGCAGTTGTGACTCGAGCTGCTTCACAGTGTCGAGTCCGACGCCGACCATGATGAGCAGGGATGTGCCGCCGAACAAGAACGACTGCCCCAGACCGAGCCCACCAAACGCGATGAACGGGATGATCGCGATCACCGCGAGGTAGATCGAGCCCGGCAACGTCAGTCGGGTCAGCACGTAGTCGAGGTATTGGGCAGTTGGCTTACCAGCACGAATACCTGGAATGAAGCCGCCGTACTTCTTCATGTTGTCGGCAACTTCAACCGGATCGAACGTGATCGACACGTAGAAGTATGCGAAGAAGATGATGAGCAGGAAGTAGACAATCAGGTAGGCCGGCTCGGAACCATCCTGCAGGTTCCGTGAGATCCACTGGGCCCATTCCTCTTGGCTACCCGTCAGCGTGACGATGAGCTGCGGAATGTAGAGCAACGACGAGGCGAAGATGACCGGGATAACACCAGCCATGTTGACCTTGAGCGGGATGTACGTCGACGCGCCGCCATACATCTTGGATCCGACCATCCGTTTTGCGTATTGGACGGGGATTCGACGCTGAGCCTGCTCGACGTAGACAACCGCCGCAATCACGACGAGTCCGACGAAGCAGACGACCGTGAAGACAAGTGGGCCCTTCTCCTGCAGGATCCGCAGGAACTGCCCCGGCATGGTCGAGATGATCGACACGAAGATGAGCAGCGACATACCGTTGCCGATACCGCGATCAGTGATGAGCTCGCCGAACCACATGATGAGAGCAGTACCGGCAGTCAGCGCAATAATCATCGACAGAATCAGCGGAATTGACTGATTCGGTATCAACTCTTCATTGCAGCCCTGGAACAGACGTCCAGGGGTACGAGCGAGCGTCAGGATCGTTGTTCCTTGCAGCACAGCAAGGGCAATCGTGAGGTAGCGCGTGTACTGCGTGATCTTTGCCTGTCCGCTCGAACCCTCCTTCTTGAGGGCTTCAAGTCGCGGAATCACCACCACCAACAGCTGCAAGATGATGCTTGCCGTGATGTACGGCATGATGCCGAGGGCAAAGATGCTCAGCTGCAGTAACGCACCGCCACTGAAGAGGTTAATCAGGCCGTACAGCGAGTTATCTTGAACGATGTCAACACAACGCTGGATCGCGGCGTAGTCCACGCCCGGCGTCGGAACAACCGCGCCAAGACGATAGATCGCCAATAGACCTAGGGTGAAGAGAATCTTCTTCCGTAGATCAGGCGTGCGAAATGCCGACGCCAACCCAGCTAGCACAGCTAACTCAGACCTCTACCGCGGTGCCGCCGGCTGCTGCCAGCTTGTCCTTCGCGGACTGCGAGAACGCATTCGCACTCACAGTTACTGCTACCGAGATCTCACCGTTGCCAAGAATCTTCACTGGGAGATTCTTACGGACGGCGCCAGCTTTAACGAGGTCATCGATCGAAACTTCGCCACCATTTGGAAAAAGTTGGCCAAGTGCGGCGACGCTGACGACCTGGTAGGCCACCTTGTTCGGGTTCTTGAAGCCCTTGAGCTTTGGCAGACGCATGTGCAGCGGCATCTGGCCACCCTCGAAGCCAGCAGGAACCTGGTAACGAGCCTTCGTTCCCTTGGTTCCACGACCAGCGGTCTTACCGCGGGTTCCAGCTTCACCACGACCAACACGAGTCTTTGCAGTCTTGGCTCCCGGGGCGGGGCGCAAGTGATGAACTTTGAGTGTCATGCCTGCTCAACCTCCTCAACAGTTACCAAGTGCGACACGGTGCGGAGCATTCCCACAACCTCTGGACGATCTTCACGAACCGCAGAATCGCCGATTCGCTTCAACCCGAGGGTCTTCAGCGTTGCCCGCTGGTTAGCGGTCCCGCCGATCCCCGAGCGAGTTTGAGTGACTTTGAGTTCAGCCATTGCTAGCACCTGCTGCTTCCGCGATTCCTGCTGCGCGTGCACGCAAAAGCGCAGCGGGCGCAACGTCTTCCAGCGGCAGTCCACGGCGAGCCGCAACTTCCTCTGGACGTTCGAGTTCTTTGAGTGCCTGCACCGTCGCGTGGACGATGTTGATCGCGTTGTCCGAGCCGAGTGACTTGCTCAGGACATCGTGAACGCCAGCACATTCGAGTACGGCACGCACCGGGCCACCAGCGATGACGCCAGTACCTGGGGATGCCGGACGAAGGAGCACGATTCCGGCAGCCTTCTCGCCCGTGACCGGGTGAGGAATGGTTCCCTGGATCCGCGGCACCTTGAAGAAGCTCTTCTTTGCCTCTTCGACGCCCTTGGCGATGGCGGCCGGAACTTCCTTGGCCTTGCCGTAGCCGACGCCTACCTGGCCGTCGCCGTCGCCAACCACAACAAGTGCGGTGAAGCTGAACCGGCGGCCACCTTTGACCACCTTCGAAACGCGGTTGATCGCAACCACGCGCTCGAGGTAGTTGCTCTTCTCAGCACCACCCCGACCTTGGGGGCGCTCCCGGCGCTGTGCAGCCATGTGTCCTTCTTCCTTTGTTTCTAAGTCTTAGTTTGGGTTAGTCGAATCGCTACTAGAACGTGAGTCCGGTTTCGCGCGCTGCATCAGCAACGGCTGCGATACGCCCGTGGTAACGGTAGCCACCGCGGTCGAACACCACAGCATCGACTCCCGCTGACTTCGCGCGCTCGGCCACAAGTTCGCCGACGCGCTTGGCTGCTGCAGTCTTGTCGCCGTCGAGCGTGCGCACATCGGATTCCATCGTCGATGCCGATGCGAGCGTCTTGCCAGCGGTGTCGTCGATGACCTGCGCCTCGATGTGACGCGCAGAACGGAAGACGACCAGGCGTGGACGCGCGCCGGTGCCCGACACGTTCTTGCGAACGCGCGCGTGGCGACGGATGCGACCAGTCGACCGGCGAGTACCGGTGCCAATCTTCTTGGAGATAGTCCTTGGCATTACTACTTACCAGCCTTTCCGGCCTTGCGACGAATAACTTCGTCCGCGTACCGAACGCCCTTACCCTTGTACGGGTCGGGCTTACGAAGTTTGCGGATGTTGGCAGCAACCTCGCCAACCTTCTGCTTGTCGATGCCTTCAACCTTGAATCGGGTCGGGGTCTCGACAGCAAACTTGATGCCCTCTGGGGCATCAATCTGAACGGGATGGCTGAAGCCGAGCTGCAATTCGAGGCCTGCACCCTTTGGGGCAACGCGGTAACCAGTACCGGAAACCTCAAGGGTCTTGGTGTAGCCCTCGGTCACGCCGATCACCATGTTGTTGACCAACGTGCGCGACAGACCATGCAGCGACTTACTCACACGCTCATCGTTCGGGCGGCTGACGACATACTCGCCATCTTCACCCTTCTCGATTTTGATCGGCTCTGCGATCGTGTGGTTCAGCGTCCCCTTGGGACCAGTAACCGTAACGTCCTGTCCGGCGATTTCAATCTTCACACCAGAGGGAACAGCGATTGGCAAACGTCCAATACGTGACATCAGTAGACCCCTTACCAAACGTAGGCGAGGACTTCCCCACCTACGCCCTTCTTGGCAGCCTGTCGGTCAGTCAACAGACCCGACGAGGTGGAGATGATGGCGATGCCGAGCCCACCGAGGACCTTCGGCATGCCCGTGCTCTTTGCGTAGACCCGCAGCCCTGGCTTGCTCACGCGGCGTAGGCCAGCGATCGAGCGCTCACGGTTGGGGCCGTACTTGAGGTCCACCACAAGAGTCTGGCCAACGGTCGCTTCTTCGGTGCGAACCGAAGCGACGTAGCCCTCTTGCACGAGGATCTTCGCAACGCCTTCTTTGATCTTTGAGTACGGCATCGCCACTGAATCGTGGTACGCCGTGCTCCCGTTGCGCAGACGCGTCAGCATGTCTGCGATTGGGTCTGTCATCGTCATGGCCATCCGGCCCTTCTCGGAGTGGTTTCCCCTGGTGGGGACCTTCGCCGTTAGTGAGGTTTATGAAGTCTGGGGGTGGTGCTTACCAAGAAGACTTGGTGACACCGGGCAGTTCGCCGCGGTGAGCCATCTCGCGCAAACAAATCCGGCAAAGGCCGAACTTGCGGTAGACCGAGTGCGGACGCCCGCAACGGTTGCAACGCGTGTAAGCACGCACTGCGAACTTCGGCTTGCGCTTTTGCTTCTCTTTGAGTGCAGTCTTTGCCATTGCGTCAAATCTCCCTGGTACTACTTGGCCTGGAACGGGAAGCCGAGCGCCTTGAGAAGCGCGAATCCCTGCTCGTTGTTTTCGGCAGTCGTAACCACGGTGATGTCCATGCCACGAACTCGGTCAATGCTGTCCTGGTTGATCTCGGCGAACATTGCCTGCTCGTTGAGACCAAAAGTGTAGTTTCCGCGGCCGTCGAACTGGCGCGGCGACAGGCCACGGAAGTCACGGATACGGGGAAGTGAGACCGACAGCAGTCGATCGAGGAACTCCCACATGCGATCGCCGCGAAGCGTCGTGTGGCAACCAATCGGCTGGCCTTCACGAAGCTTGAACTGCGCAATTGACTTGCGAGCCCTCGTGACGGCTGGCTTCTGGCCAGTGATCGTCGTGAGGTCGCGCACTGCGCCGTCCATCAACTTGGAGTCACGAGCTGCTTCGCCCACGCCCATGTTGACGACGATCTTGGTGAGTCCGGGAACCTGCATCACGTTTGCGAGACCAAGTTCGGTCTGCAACTGTGCGCGGAGTTCGTCGTTGTACCGCGTCTTGAGGCGCGGTACCGCTGGAGCAGCGAGTTCCGTTGTCATGCGATGTCCTTACCGCTACGTGCCGAGACGCGCACTCCGCGCGTTGCGGCGTAGTTCGTGCCGTCGGGACGGTTCTTGTCGACCGTCTCGCGACGCTTACGAACCCGAGTTGGCTTGCCGTCGGAATCTACGACCATCACGTTCGACACGTGGATCGATGCTTCCTGAACGATGATTCCACCGGTCTTGGCGCCTGCAGCACCCTGACCAGCCTTGGTGTGACGCTTCACGCGGTTCACACCTTCGACGATGACGCGGCTGGATTCGGGAATGGTCTTGATGACCTTGCCCTTGACACCCTTGTCTTTGCCGGAGATCACCTGAACGGTGTCTCCCTTGCGGACCTTGAGGCCAGCCATCACAGCACCTCCGGAGCGAGCGAGATGATCTTCATGAACTTCTTGTCGCGAAGTTCGCGACCAACCGGCCCGAAGATGCGCGTGCCGCGAGGCTCGCCAGCTTCTTTGAGCACGACGGCTGCGTTCTCGTCGAACTTGATGTAGGAGCCGTCTGGACGACGACGTTCCTTCTTGGTGCGAACGATGACGGCCTTGACGACCTCACCCTTCTTGATGTTGCCGCCTGGAATGGCGTCCTTGACCGTGGCGACGATGACGTCACCAATGCCGGCGTAACGACGACCCGAGCCACCGAGCACACGGATGCAAAGGAGTTCCTTCGCACCGGTGTTGTCGGCAACGCGCAATCGCGACTCTTGCTGAATCATCTACTTCGCCTTTTCCAGGATTTCAACTACGCGCCAGCGCTTCGTGGCTGACAACGGTCGGGTTTCCATCAGCAGCACGCGGTCACCGGTGCCACAGCTGTTCTCTTCGTCATGTGCCTTCAACCGTGAGGTGCGGCGCACAACCTTTCCGTACATGGGGTGCTTGAAACGGTCTTCAACAGCCACCACTACGGTCTTGTCCATTTTGTCGCTGACTACGAGCCCTTCGCGAACCTTACGTTCGCCGCGGGTCTCGAGCTCAGTCGCGGTCGCCTCGCTCATACGGCGACCTCCTCATCTGTTGCAATGATGCCGAGCTCGCGCTCGCGCATGATGGTGTACAGCCGGGCAATCTCGCGTCGGACTGCTTTTAGACGGCCATGGCTTTCTAGCTGCCCGGTGGCGGCCTGGAAGCGAAGGTTGAAAAGTTCTTCCTTGGCTTCGACCAGCTTCGTCGCTAGACCTTGATCGTCCATCTTCCGAAGTTCGGACGTAGGCGTTAGAGCTGACATTAGTCTTCACTCACCTCTCGCCGAACAATGCGGCATTTCATGGGCAGCTTGTGGGCGGCGCGGGTAAGCGCGTCCTTGGCTGCCTTTTCGTCTGGGTAGGACAGTTCGAACATGACCCGTCCTGGCTTCACGTTCGCGACCCACCATTCAGGCGAACCCTTACCGGAACCCATGCGGGTTTCGGCAGGCTTCTTGGTCAACGGACGGTCTGGGTAGATGGTGATCCAGACCTTGCCGCCACGCTTCACGTGCCGGTTGATCGCAATACGTGCCGATTCAATCTGACGGTTCGTGACGTACGCCGGTTCCAATGCCTGCAAACCCCAGTCACCGAAGGTCACTTCGGTTCCGCCCTTGGCGGCTCCGCTGCGCTTCGGGTGATGCTGCTTGCGGTACTTGACCTTACGAGGAATCAACATGTGCTACTCCCCCGTCACAGCTTCGGTAACGGCCTTGGCCGAATCTGGTGTTTGGTCAGCAACGACTGGTGTCGTCTCAACGGGTGCGGCCGCGGCAGCTTCGACGCCGCGGGGCGCTCCACGTCCGCCACGATCGCCACCGCGGTCACGGTCTCCACCGCGTCCGCCGCCACCGCGACGGGCTCCGCCACCAGCGCCGGGACGCGCGAGGCGTTCCTGCTGCTGCTTGCGACGCTCTTCAGTGTCGGTCGAAACTTCGCCGTGGTAGATCCACACCTTGACGCCAATGCGACCGAAGGTCGTACGTGCTTCGTAGAAGCCGTAATCGATGTCGGCGCGCAGCGTGTGCAGCGGAACGCGTCCTTCGCGGTAGAACTCGGTGCGGCTCATTTCTGCGCCACCCAAACGTCCACCGACCTGGATCCGGATGCCCTTGGCGCCGGACTTCATCGCACTCTGCATGGCCTTACGCATTGCCCGGCGGAACGAAACGCGGCTCGACAGCTGTTCGGCCACACCCTGAGCGACGAGTTGAGCGTCAGCCTCTGGGTTCTTCACCTCAAGGATGTTGAGCTGAACCTGCTTGCCGGTGAGCTTCTCGAGTTCGCCGCGGATGCGGTCTGCTTCTGCGCCACGACGGCCGATCACGATGCCGGGACGGGCAGTGTGAATGTCGACGCGGACACGCTCACGCGTGCGCTCGATCTCCACCTTGGAAATGCCTGCGCGCTCCATGCCTTCGGTCATCAGCTTGCGGATCTTGACGTCTTCATTCACGTAGTCGCGGTAGCGCTGACCTTCCTTGGCGCTATCTGCGAACCAACGTGACGTGAAGTCCGTCGAGATCCCCAGGCGGAAGCCGTGCGGGTTTACTTTCTGGCCCACCGCGGTTACCTCTTCTTCCCAGTTGGGGCGTCTTCCGGCGTCCCAACAACAATCGTGATGTGGCTCGTACGCTTGCGAATCCGGTACGCACGGCCTTGTGCCCGCGGACGGAATCGCTTCATGGTCGGACCCTCATCAACTCGCGCCTCAGTAATGACGAGCTTGTTGAAGTCGGCTCCGTTGTTGTTGGTGGCATTGGCGATGGCGCTGTTGAGCACCTTGCCGACCGGTTCGGTCGCAGCTTGCGGCGCGTACCGCAAGATTGCCTGTGCCTCTGCGGCAGGCAACCCACGAATAAGGTCCACCACTCGGCGGGCCTTCATGGGCGTCACGCGGATGTACCGCGCCTGGGCCCTGGCTTCCATCGCTTTTCCTCGCTGTTGGTTCTAGTCGGTTTATGTCTGTGTGATCGTGGCTAGTTAGCCGCGACGCGCTTTACGGTCGTCCTTGATGTGTCCCTTGAACGTCCGCGTTGGCGCAAATTCGCCAAGCTTGTGGCCGATCATGTTCTCGCTGATGAACACCGGAACGTGCTTGCGTCCGTCGTGCACCGCGAGGGTGTGTCCAAGCATGTCCGGAATGATCATCGAACGACGTGACCACGTCTTGATGACCGTTTTGGTTCCGGCTTCGTTCTGCTTTTCGACCTTCTTGAGCAGGTGGCCGTCAACGAACGGGCCCTTTTTGAGGCTACGTGGCATGACTTATCGCTTCTTTCCGGTCTTGCGGCGGCGAACAATGAACTTGTCGCTTGCCTTGTTCTTCGCCCGAGTGCGGCCTTCTGGCTTTCCGTTGGGGTTGACGGGGTGACGTCCACCGGACGTCTTTCCTTCGCCACCACCATGCGGGTGATCGACCGGGTTCATCGCGACACCACGTACGGTTGGGCGCTTGCCCTTCCAACGCATACGTCCGGCCTTACCCCAGTTGATGTTCGACTGTTCAGCGTTGCCCACGGCGCCGACCGTTGCGCGGCAGCGCAGGTCAACATTGCGGATTTCGCCGGATGGCATACGCAGCTGTGCGTACGGTCCGTCCTTTGCAACCAACTGCACGCTGGCACCTGCGGAGCGGGCGATCTTTGCTCCACCGCCTGGACGCAGTTCGATCGCGTGGATGACGGTACCGGTCGGGATGTTGCGCATCGGCAGGTTGTTGCCGGGCTTGATATCGGCACTGGGGCCGGTCTCAACTCGGTCGCCTTGCTTCAGCTTCTCCGGCGCGATGATGTAGCGCTTCTCGCCATCTGCGTAGTGCAGTAGGGCGATGCGCGCGGTGCGGTTCGGGTCGTACTCAATGTGAGCGACCTTCGCGGGCACACCATCTTTGTCTGAGCGCTTGAAGTCGATGATGCGGTAGGCGCGCTTGTGTCCGCCACCCTGGTGCCGCGTCATGATGCGGCCAGAGTTGTTGCGACCACCCTTCTTCGGCAGCGGGCGAACCAACGACTTCTCTGGAGTCGTGCGGGTGATCTCAGCGAAATCAGCCACGCTCGACCCACGCCGTGACGGCGTTGTCGGCTTGTACTTACGAATTCCCATGTCCTCGTCCTATTCCCTGACCGGCCGCCTAGGCGACTGGTCCTCCGAAGATGTCGATGCGGTCGCCCTGCTTGAGCGACACGATCGCGCGCTTGGTGTCGGGGCGCTTACCAAATCCGGCCTTGGTGCGAACACGCTTGCCTGGACGGTTGTTGGTGTTGACGCCCGTCACCTTCACCTTGAATGCCTCTTCGACCGCAATCTTGATCTGCGTCTTGTTGGCATCGGGGTGCACGAGGAACGTGTACTTGTTCTCGTCGAGCAGTCCGTAGCTCTTCTCGGACACAACCGGTCCGAGGAGCACGTCACTTGGGTTGGGGATACGCATCAGGCTGCACCTTCCACATTTGCAAGCGCACGCTTGCTGACTGAGTTGCGCGCACGGGTGATGAACGCTTCGAGCGCATCAGTCGTGAACACCACGTCGTCACTGCACAGCACGTCGTACGTGTTGAGCTCGTTTGGCGAAACCACATGGACGTCGGCTGCGTTGCGCAGGGACTTCCAGGTCGTCTCATCTGCCGACGCAACCACTACGAGCAGCTTCGCGTTGGCCGTGATCGAACGCAGGTTCGCAACTGCAACCTTCGTCGAAGGAGCATCTTCGGTGAGGAAGCCACTCGCGACGTGGATGCGGTCGTTGCGGGCCCGATCTGAAAGCGCTCCGCGCAGTGCAGCGGCCTTCATCTTCTTCGGGGTGCGTTGCTCGTAGCTGCGTGGGGTTGGTCCATGGACCGTGCCACCGCCAACGAACTGAGGTGCACGAGTCGAACCCTGGCGGGCGCGACCTGTTCCCTTTTGCTTGTAGGGCTTGCGGCCACCACCGCGAACTTCGGCGCGGGTCTTGGTGGACGAGGTGCCCTGACGTGCTGCTGCAAGTTGAGCAACAACAACCTGGTGGATCAACGGGATGTTGACCTGGACGTCGAAGATCTCGGCTGGCAGTTCGGCCGAGCCGTCAGTTCCGCCGCCTGGCGTGTGAACATCTACGGAAGTCATACCTATGCTCCCTTCGCAGCAGTGCGGATGAGGACGAGTGAACCCTTGGAGCCGGGCACAGCGCCCTTGACTAGGAGCACGCCCTTCTCTGCATCGATCGAGTGGATCTGCAGGTTCTGGATCGTCTTGCGCTCGTTACCGTCACGACCAGCCATCCGCATACCGCGGAAGACGCGACCTGGTGTGGCGCAGGCGCCGATCGAACCAGGCTTGCGGTGGTTGCGGTGAGCACCGTGGGAGGCACTGACGCCATGGAAGCCGTGACGCTTCATGACGCCGGAGTAGCCCTTGCCCTTGGTGGTGCCGGTGATGTCGACCTCTTGGCCGGCCTCGAAGGTCTCGAGTCCGATCTCCTGGCCGAGCGTGTATTCACTGGCGTCGTCGGTACGCAGTTCGACCAAGTAGCGCTTCGGTGCTGCACCCGCCTTCGCGAAGTGACCAGCATCGGGCTTGTTGACCTTGCGGGGCTCAATGGCGCCGTAACCAAGCTGCACGGCCGAGTAACCATCTACCTCGGGCGAGCGAACCTGCGTGACGACGCAAGGGCCCGCCTTGATGACGGTTACGGGCACAACGCGGTTCGCGTCATCCCATACCTGGGTCATGCCGAGCTTTTCGCCCAGCACTCCCTTCACGTTCTTACCCATGATTGTCGTTTCCTCGCCTGTTCTTAAAGCTTGATCTCGATGTCGACGCCAGCCGGAAGGTCGAGACGCATGAGCGAATCAACCGTCTTCGGCGTGGGATCGAGGATGTCAATGAGACGCTTGTGCGTACGCATCTCGAAGTGCTCGCGGCTGTCCTTGTACTTGTGCGGCGAACGGATAACGCAGTACACGTTCTTCTCCGTCGGCAGCGGCACGGGGCCGGCGACCTGCGCACCGGTACGAGTCACCGTCTCGACGATCTTCTTCGCCGAGCTGTCGATGACCTCGTGGTCGTAGGCCTTGAGCCTAATGCGGATCTTCTGTCCCGCCATGACCGCTTACTTCCTCACTCTTGTTGTTGCTACGTCTCTTAT
>CAUJEJ010000073.1 GCA_963169255.1 Actinomycetota bacterium
GAGCGCACGCTTGCGCCAATTCAGGGATTCACGCTAGGCGTAGTCGGTTTGGCCGCTGCGCTGATGTTGGCCGGATGCGGTACGACCGGTTCGGCTGGCGCATTAGACACCAACGACGCAGGCCCGACTTCCGTGTCAGGCGAGGCCTCGGAATCTGCGACGCCTGCACCCGACGTCGAGTCGACCGAAGGTCAAGCGGAACGCGGGTCGCGAACCTACTCCGCGCAGCAGCGCGACACCCGAGTGATCTCGGCGGAGCGAATCCGAGTGGTCAACGAGACTATTCAGCGGGATGCGGCCGCAGTGGGTCTTGGAACGGTGCACAAGATCCGGGTCGAGTCTGAAGCTCCGAATGTTTCACTCGTCCTGCTGCGGGTTACTCGAAATGGCTCTTCGCAAACTCTCGGCGCGACAGTCATCAAGTCGGGAGGGTCGTGGGCCGTTGCTAACGTCGATACGATGCCTGACTCTCAGAAGTTCCAGTGGTAGTTCCAGTGCTTCGGAGAACCTCACTTGTAGTTTCGCTGTGCGTATCGGCTTTGGTTTTCGCAGGCCTTTCTCTTAGCCCTGCGGCAGCGAGCCAGGATTCGTACTCGAAATGGTCGAGCGGGGGCACAGGTTGGAAGGGCACCGGAGTTGCCTTCCTCCCAGGCGGCAAGCAAGTTGGCCAGAGTCCTGATTCAGACGATTGTCCTGGGTGTACATGGGAACTCGTTGTCGTCTGTTCGCTCGAGGGCGAGCGATCTTGTGCAGTCAGCTACGGGTGTGCACCTGGTCGCCCCTTCGTGTTGATTGTCATCGACGACCCGGGTCTCGGGCGCATCACCGTTGGCGCCCAATGTATGAACAGTGACCCGATCACTGCTGAGCAAATGGGGGCGATGGTGACCGAGCGAGTCCGCCAAGCGGCTCCCGTCGCGCGCCCGCGCTTCCAGCCGAACGAGTCCGCGCTGACCGCGCTCCCGACGAACTTTCGGTCGGGTCAACCATCGTCGGTCAGTCGTTCCGAATCGATCGCGGGCATGTCCGTTGACTTCGAGGCTCGCGCCGGTTGGCGTTGGACATGGGGCGACGGCACTGCGCCGCTATCGACCAACGAACCAGGTGGATCGTGGCCAAAGATGACGGTGACGCACACGTTCAGGAAGCCCGGCAGCACCCGAGTGACGCTCAGAACGAGCTGGACAGCCGAGTACTGGGTGAATGGGGCGGGGCCGTTTGCGGTCGGAGGTGGTCCGATTGAGCAGTCGGCGAGCCTTACGGTGCCCGTGAAAGAGGCACGATCTGTGTTGATTGGCGCCGGAATCGGCTGAAACAAACCGGGTGTTCTTGGGAGGGGCGGAATATGTTCGCGCCTGCGGCAATTACAATATTGACCAGCGGCCCACTCGCGCCGCTCCCAAGACGTTCCCATTGGCCGCAAACGGTCAAGTTTTCCATGCCAGTTGACGAGAGGTAGTTTGTGTCGCCGTCTAAGACCGCACCGGCTGCAAAGCAAAGCAAGAAGGCCGCACCTGCCAAGAAGGCCGCAGCATCCAAGGATGAGGCTCCGGCCGAGAAGAAGGCGGCCCCGGCCAAGAAGGCTCCTGCCGCCAAGAAGGCCGCGGCCCCAGTGAAGAAGGCGGCCACGAAGGCGCCCGCCGCGAAGAAGACCGCCACTGCCGCGAAGAAGGCGACCACCAAAGCAGATTCCAAAGCTAAGGGTGGCAAGGGCGCAGCAGACGCTGACGATGTTGACCCCGCAGTGATCGGTGAAGTTGCCAAGCTTGAGGTTGAACTCGAGAAGGAACTCGCCGACGATCTCGCCGAGGTCGAAGGCGGCGACGCTAAGAAGTCCGGCGAAGCAACCAAGGCCGAGGGCTTTGTGCTCTCCGACGTTGACGACACCGACGAGCCTGTCCAGCAGGTCACACAGGCTGGAGCAACCGCTGACCCGGTCAAGGACTACCTGAAGCAGATCGGAAAGGTCCCGCTCCTCAACGCCGAGCAGGAAGTTGAGCTCGCAAAGCGCATTGAGGCCGGCCTGTTCGCCGAAGAGAAGCTCGCAGCGGGCGTCAAAGAATCGCGCTTGCGCGGAGACCTTGAGTGGATCGCCGAAGACGGCCGCCGTGCCAAGAACCACCTCCTCGAAGCCAACCTGCGCCTCGTTGTCTCGCTCGCGAAGCGCTACACCGGCCGTGGCATGCTCTTCCTCGACCTCATTCAAGAGGGCAACCTTGGTCTGATTCGCGCGGTCGAGAAGTTCGACTACACCAAGGGCTACAAGTTCTCGACGTACGCGACGTGGTGGATCCGTCAGGCAATCACCCGCGCGATGGCCGACCAGGCCCGCACGATTCGTATCCCGGTCCACATGGTCGAGGTCATCAACAAGCTCGCCCGTGTTCAGCGCCAAATGCTCCAGGATCTCGGTCGCGAACCAACGCCGGAAGAACTGGCGAAGGAACTCGACATGACGCCCGAAAAGGTCGTCGAGGTTCAGAAGTACGGCCGCGAGCCCATCTCGCTGCACACGCCGCTCGGTGAAGACGGCGACAGCGAATTCGGCGACCTCATTGAGGACTCCGAGGCGATCGTGCCAAGCGATGCCGTCAGCTTCACGCTGCTGCAGGAACAGCTTGAATCCGTCCTGGACACGCTCTCAGAGCGTGAAGCAGGCGTGGTCCGAATGCGCTTTGGCCTCACTGATGGCCAGCCGAAGACCCTTGACGAAATCGGCAAGGTCTACGGAGTTACCCGCGAACGGATTCGTCAGATCGAATCCAAGACGATGTCGAAGCTTCGCCATCCGTCGCGTTCGCAGGTCCTTCGCGACTACCTCGATTAGTCACTGCTGTGGCGCAGGGATTCCTAACGGCGCAAGTGCGTGGCCACGTCACTGAAGTGACGATGCGTAACGCTGCGAAGCACAATTCGTTTAGCGCTGCCATGAGTACCGAACTCGTCGACACGCTGCGAGAGGCACAAGGGGCGGGTAGTCGCGCAGTGATTCTGCGTGCCGAGCCCGGAGTCAAGGTGTGGTCGGCTGGTCACGACATTTCTGAGTTGCCTGATGGCGACCAGGATCCCTTGGCGTGGACGAATACCCTCGCCGCAATGATGGAAGACGTTGCCGCGTTTCCGTTGCCGCTCATCGCGGCGGTTGAGGGCGGCGTGTGGGGCGGTGCCTGTGAATTGGTGATGGCTGCCGACATCGTGGTCGCCCATGAGGCGAGCACCTTCGCGATTACCCCGGCCAAACTCGGCGTCGCCTATAGCTCGGCCGGCATCTCCAGGTTCCTCGCCGCCCTACCGGTGCACATAGCGAAGGAAATGTTCTTCACCGCAGAACCGATCTCGGCGCAGCGTGCGTACGACTTCGGCGTGGTCAACCACCTCGTGGCTGATGCTGATGAGTTGGAACTGCGTTGCTGGCAGCTAGCAGACGTGATCTCGCAGCGTGCCCCGTTGACGATCCGTTCGGCCAAAGCCGAGATTCAGGCGATGACGCTACCTGGGGAGTCGGTCAACGAATCTGCGCAATTGCGCAGCTTGCGCGATTCCGCGTGGACGAGCGAGGACTACCGAGAAGGTGTGAGGGCGTTCAAAGAGCGCCGAGCGCCAGTGTTCGGCGGCAAGTAATCCACGCCTGAACGCGCGGCGTAGGGGCATGAGGCCGGAACTGACGGGCCGCGACGCGAGGTCGCGGCCCTGTTCCTGGCCTACTCTGCGGGCTGGGGCGCGTTGATCGCGTCGAGGCGTTCGCTCTCGTCGTCGATCCTCGCTGCCAGCGGACGCAACGCATCAAGGTGCTTGCGTGCGTGATGGCTGCAGAACAAAAGTTCGCTGCCGCTTTGCATGACAACACGAACATATGCGGTTGCGCCGCAACGATCGCAACGATCTGCGGCCGTCAATGGAGCGGCGGGCGCCAAGGTTGGCGTCATCTGTCCACCTCCTATATCCGGATACTGCTCTGTCGGACTCTACTGTGCAGTACTAGTAACAGTCTCGCATCTTGGTTTCGTTCCCATTCACCTCGTATAGGTAGTTCGCTTTGAGCGTAGTCGCCGGATTGGTGATGTAGGCCTCATTCTTTTAGCCGGAAATCCGGACTCGCCGGGCGCTCACAGTTGACTCTGGAACTGCCTCGGTGCGGCAGTCGCCCGGTGTCACAGGGGGTCGGTAGCCTCTGCTCGTGGCTGCGAAGAGTGAGGACTACACCGCCAGGAACCTCTCGGTGCTTGAGGGGCTTGACGCCGTGCGTAAACGCCCCGGCATGTACATCGGGTCCACGGACTCCCGCGGTCTGATGCACTGCCTGTGGGAAATCATCGACAACTCCGTCGATGAGGCACTGGCGGGCCACTGCACGCAGATCACCATCATCCTGCGCCCGGACGGCTCCGTTGAGGTGCAAGACAACGGTCGTGGCATCCCCATTGATACCGAGCGCAAATCTCGACTCTCGGGCCTCGAACTCGTGATGACCAAACTCCACGCCGGTGGAAAATTCGGCGGTGGCTCGTACGCGGCCTCGGGCGGACTCCATGGGGTGGGTGCCAGCGTCGTTAACGCGCTATCAGTTCGGCTCAACGCTGAGGTAGATCGCGGCGGCAAGACTCACGCAGTGAGCTTCCGTCGCGGCGTCACCGGCATCTTCGACGGTGACGGACCAGACGCGGAGTTCTCGAAGAAGTCCGGGCTGCACATTGTCGGCACGGTTCCGAGGACCCGAACGGGTACTCGGGTTCGTTGGTGGCCGGACCCGCAGGTCTTCACCTCCGATACCGAAATCTCCTACGACAAGCTCGTCGCGCGCGCCAAACAAACAGCCTTCCTCGTGCCCACTGTCACCATCACGGTCAATGATGTGCGCGGCGAGGAACCTCGCGAGGAGTCATTCCGGTTTAGCGGCGGAATCACCGAGTTTGTTGACACGTTGTCGTCCGGCGAGCCGGTCACGGGCGTTGTTCGAATCACCGGCGTTGGTCACTTTCACGAGACTGTTCCCGTCTTGGATGCCAAGGGCCACATGCATTCGCAGGAGGTCGAGCGTGAGCTCGGCGTTGACATCGCGCTGCGGTGGAACAACAACTACGACACCACGATCAAGTCCTTCGTCAACGTCATTGCCACACCAAGCGGCGGAACGCACGTCGCTGGTTTTGATCGTTCGATTACGAAGGTCCTCAACGAGCAACTTCGTGCAGGGAAGATCCTCAAGGCCAGCGAAGATAACGTCATCAAGGACGACGTGCTTGAGGGCATGACGGCAGTCATCACAGTTCGTGTGCCCGAGCCACAATTTGAGGGGCAGACGAAAGAGGTCCTCGGTACGCCTGCCGCATCGCGGATCGTCGCGAGTGTGGTGTCGAAGCAGTTGACTGCCTGGTTTGCCACGCCTCCGCGTGGGCAGAAGGCCTACGCGAGGGCCGCGCTGGACAAGGTCGCAAATGCCTCGAGGGTTCGCCTCGCTGCCCGTCAACAGCGGGATGTCGCGCGTCGCAAGACTGCCTTGGAGTCCTCCGCCCTCCCAGCGAAGCTCGTGGACTGTCGAAGCGGGAGTAACGAGGCGAGCGAACTCTTCATCGTCGAGGGTGACTCCGCGTTGGGCACCGCGAAGTTGGCACGCAACTCCGCGACCCAGGCGCTGTTGCCAATCCGCGGAAAGATCCTCAACGTGCAAAAGGCCGGCGTCGCCGACATGTTGAAGAATGCCGAATGCGCCGCGATCATCCAAGTCATCGGCGCAGGATCAGGCCGCACGTTCGATTTGGAAGCAGTGCGCTACGGGAAGATCATCTTGATGGCGGATGCCGACGTCGACGGCGCTCACATTCGGTGCCTACTCCTCACCCTCGTCCACCGCTACATGCGTCCGCTGCTTGAGGCGGGGCGGGTTTTTGCAGCAGTTCCGCCGCTGCATCGCATCGAGGTCACTGGGCGAGGCTCGAAGCCCGAGGTCATCTACACCTACAGCGACGAAGAGATGCACCAGACCGTGTCACGCCTGCGCGAGGAAGGCCGTAACGTCAAGGATCCTGTGCAGCGGTTCAAGGGCCTTGGCGAGATGGACTCCAAACAGCTGCGTGAGACCACAATGGACCCGCGCGCGCGACTCCTGCGACGTGTGACGGCATCCGACGTCGATGCGGCGACGGCGGTCTTCGACTTACTGATGGGCAGCGAAGTCGCGCCCCGTAAGGACTTCATCATCGCTGGGGCGGCCGAACTGGACCGCGAAAGGATCGACGTCTAAAAGTCCTGCGGGGCGACCTGACCGGTGTGCACGTCGTAGATCGCGCCGCCCACAACAAGGTCCTCCGGCAGGAACGGGTACGACCGAATCCGCATGACGTCTCGCTTGAGCGCTTCACGTTGATCTTCGACGACGCGGATCTCAATGCTGCGAATGTCTACCCCGTAGTCAGCTGCGATCGCCTCATGGATCTGGTCTTCTGTCGCGCTCGCCATCTTGCACTCGGTGTGGGGCATGACCAGCACCCGCTTCACGTTGAGTAGGTAGCTAGCGAGAACCAAGGTGCGAAGTACGTCGTCGGTGACCCGAGCGCCGGCATTACGAAGGATCTTGACGTCTCCCTCATTCATGCCGAGCACGGCCAGCGGGTTGATGCGGGAGTCCATACACGTGACAACCGCCAGTTCTTTGGCTGCGCGTCCCGTGAGATGGCTGTCTTGGAAATCCGCCACAAATTCCTGGTTCGCGGCGAGGACGTCTGAAAAGGCGTCGCTGGGGAACTGGTCGTCAAATTGCCGGATCTTGGCTTGCTCCTGATTCACGTTGCCAGGGTATGACAGTGGCTGTGTACTCAGTCGCGCAGGTAATCGCGGGCGGCTTAGCCCTCTGCTTCCCCGGACGGGTGTCCGGGACCTAACCCTCTGCTTCCCCGGACGAGTGCCCGGGACCTAACCTTCTGCTTCCCCGGACGAATGCCCGGGGAAGACTCCGTGGGTGGGGTCGATGAGTGGCGCTGCATTGTTTACGGCGGTGGCGGCCTCGCCGAAGCCGACGGAAATCAGCGGGACCTTGCCGGGGTAGGTGGTGATGTCGCCGGCGGCGTAGACGCGGGGATGGTTGGTTCGCATTGCGGTGTCAACGAGAAGGCGCCGCTTCTCAAGATCGAGGCCCCACTCGGCGAGAGGACCGATGTTGGCAATGAAGCCGAGAGCTGCGACCACGGTCTGTGCCTCGAGTGTCTCGATTGAGCCGTCGGCCTTCATGGTCACATCGATCTCAGTGATGGAGTCCGTGCCTCGGGCGTCGGAGATCTCTGCCGAGGTGATCAGGCGAACACCCGCATCGCGCACCTTCGTAACCATCGAAGCGTGAGCGCGGAATTGGTCGCGGCGATGGACGAGCGTGACGGACTTCGCGATCGGGTGGAGCGCCCACGCCCAATCGAGGGCGGAGTCGCCGCCGCCGATGATGACCACATCCTTGCCAGCGTGTGCGTCGAGTTTGGGAACGAAGTAGACGACGCCGCGGTCCACCCACTCGTCGCCAATGGGGATGGGGCGCGGCTTGAACGATCCGATTCCCGAAGTGATCACGATCGCTTTGCCGCGGATGGTGGTTCCTGCCGAGGTCTCAACCGTGACGCCATCGGCGTCTTCGGAGAGCCCGACCGCCTGCTCGCCCAGCACGTACGTCGGATTGAAATGTCCCGCTTGTTCAACGAGGCCATCGACCAACGCACGACCCTTGATGGCGGGGAAGCCCGCCACGTCGAAGATGTCTTTCTCGGGGTACATCGCGGTGATCTGCCCGCCAGGTTCTGGAAGCGCGTCAATGACCGTGACGCTGAATCCGCGGAACCCCGCGTAGTAGGCCGCGTACAGACCTGTCGGCCCGGCCCCGATGATGATCATGTCGCAGTCGTGGGATGGCACGTCCAACACGCTACCCCGAATTCGCGGTGCAGTCGTGCACCCCAGCATTGTGGCGCGAGGGTGCGTGAACGATCAACTAGTCAGCGTCGGCGGTTCGTTGCCGGGCTTCCATTTGATTCCGCAACCGAGCGCCGGTCGGTGCGGTTCTGGCACAGGTTGGTTCGCGACGACCGCATCAATCGCTGCACGCAGCAGTTCCCCGGTCAAGGGTTGGTCGTTCTTCGGACTTGAACTGTCGAACGCTCCCCGGTAAGCCAAGGAACCAACTCGGTCGTACAGGAAGAAGTCCGGTGTGCACGCCGCGTTGAAGGCTTTCGCTGCCGCCTGTTCAGCATCGACGAGGTAGGGGAATTGCCATCCGGCGCGCTCGTGCTGACTGAGCAGCCCGGTGACGTCATCGTCGGGATACTGATCGATGTCGTTGGAACTGATCGCGACGACGGCTAGGTCAGTCGGGGAGTACTCCGCGATCAGTGCGCCTAGCGCAGATTCCACATGCCGCACATACGGGCAGTGATTGCAGCCGAAGAACACAAGAAGCGGGCGGCCTTTGGCGAGCTCTGCGGGCGTGTGGAGGTTCCCGTCAAGGTCGGGGAGAGTGACATCGGGAACAGCAGTGCCGAGCGGGACAGCGAACGGAGATGAATTGATGGCCATTCTGGAAGGCTACCGGGGTGTTGAGAGCGGGGCGACGGATAGCGCGTCTCGGGCTAATCGGACGATCAAAATGAGCGCACGCGTCCTACCCTCTGCATATGCAACGGTCGCGCCGCATAACTTCCGGGCTCCTGATCGGGGTGGCCTGTGCGGCGATGGCTGGCTGCACTTCGACCGCATCGTTGGATGCCAGTGATGACGTGGTGGCGCAACCTAGCGCGGCGATCAGCGCGTCGGCGAATGCGCCGGGTTCCGCGGCCGCGACGCTGATGTCAATCCTTGTGGCGGCATGCCCCACTCTGACCGACCAGCAGACTGCTGAACTTCAGTCGGCCTTGCAGGATCTGATTGCTTTGGGTGGCGCTGACCAGGGGCGTGCGGACCCGCAGCTCGTTGCCCGGAACGTGCAACTTTTCCTCGACAATTTTGGGCAGACCTGCGGAACTCCGTTTTCCAGCGACGAATTGCGCGACCTAACCCGCGAACTCACGAGCGCGGTCGGCTCGTAGCGAGCAGCGCTGGCCATCTGGCATTGCAGCGAATGTCAGCCTGCACCGTGCTTCGCGTACTAGGCAAACGGAGTGGCAGAGCCCCCAGGTTCAAATGCAGTGCTAGTCCGGCTAGACGCAGACCTATTGACTCCTGAGCAGATATAGCCATACTTGTAGCTATGACGGTATCGGACCAGATGTCACTGGCGGACGTGAAGAATCGGCTCTCTGAGGTTGTCGAAGAAGTCGAATCTCAGCATGCGCGCGTGACAATCACCAAACATGGGCGCCCCGCGGCGGTGGTCATGAGTGCTGATGACCTTACGTCGTTGGAGGAGACACTGGCGGTTTTATCCGACCCAGATCTCCTCGCTGAGGTACGGGCAGCGCGTCTCGAAGTCAGCTCAGGTGACGCTACCCCGATGTCGAAGGCCGAAGCCATGGCGCGTGTTGGACTCAGCCATTGACGCAATACTCGATTCACTGGACTCCGACGGGCACGAGGTCACTTCAGAAGATTCCCGAGAAGGTAGCCACCGCGGCGGTTGAGTTTCTCTATGAGTCCGTTGCGAACTCGCCAGCCAGGGTTGGCAAGCCGTTGCGGTATGAACTGGAGGGTCTCCATGTTGCCCGGCGAGGCAGCTATCGAATCATCTACGCGATCGACCACGCCGAATCTACGGTGACGGTGTTGGCCATCCGGCACAGGGCAGACGCATACCGCACGTGATGTTGCTGAATACCTTGGCCCATGAGTTGGCTGTCGAGACCGCGGTACGTTTAGGCAGTACAGATTGCTAGCAGATTCAGCGATATCTGGGCCAAATCCAACCGACTCTTGACCCGCCCACGTAGCCTTGACACCACGCAGTGTTGTGTTCGTGTGGTCTGAGTCAGGGAGTGTGGATGTCGAAGGCGAATCTCTTTGCGCTCGCTGCGACGTCAGCGGCCTTGTTGATCCTCGTCGGATGTGCGAATCTCACCCAGACATCGTCGGATGCGGTTGTTGAACAGCCGGCTCCAAGTTCATCGAACACTAAGCGACAGGCCGCTCCGGCAGCAACGAAGTCCTCGCCGCCCGTGCCGACTACGACGCCGACGAAATCACCGTCCGCGCAACCGTCGCAGCCAGCAGCGAGTTCACCGTCTATACCACCGCCATCGAACGCGCCCGCGTACTTGAGTGTGCCCAAGGCGGGCATCTCGAATGCGAAGATCGTCACCTACTCCGGTGTTGCAGACGACACGCGCGGAACCGAGATCAACGATGCCGGACTAGTCGGTGCACCCCGTGGCTCATGGGGTGGAGTCGCTCCTGGCCAGATCGGGAACCTGTTGCTCACGGGACACCGAACGAGTGCGGGCTCGGTCATGCTGAACGTCCCGCGATTGACGCCGGGAGACAAGATCTATGTCGACCAGGGTAAGACTCGTTTTGTGTACGTCGCGTCGTCGAAGGCAAAAATCAACTTCCGCAGCGCAGCGTCAAGGGCGCTGCAACAAGCTGCTGTGCCAGGATCGCCCGGTAAGCGGGCAACGCGGCCCGCGGTTGTCCTGTCGACGTGCGCGACGCCCGAAGACAACGCTGCCGGGAACTACTGGCGCGACGAACACCAAAACCCCACACACCGAATCGCGGTGTACGGCTACTTGCAGTCGGTGATTCCGCGGCGATGACCACGCTCGATCGATCACAAGGAAACCCGACGTGAAGCTTGCTGAATCCGCAGCCCTCGCGCTGATCTTTGGACTGCTGCTAGGGCTCATCGGTCGGCAACTCTTGCGATCGCGAATCCGGTTGAGCATTGCCGAGGCCACCCTGTGTGGCATCGTCGGAGCGATCATCGGCGGGGGCGTCGCGGGGCTCGTCCTCGGCAACCCGAGCGACCCATACCCGTTGGCAACGGGCTTGGGCGCGATCGTGGGCACGGTTGGCGTGTTGTTGTTAGTCGATCGGTACGCCTGGCTGCGGAGTCGCCCAAACCAGAGCGCCCGAGAACTCATTGCCGCGGGGGAGTCCGCGCGGGTCGAATTCAAGTCGTCGGCCCGCTACAACATGCACTCTAAGCAGCGCGACGAACGGCTCGAACTCGTCATCGCGAAGACGGTTTCGGCGTTCGCGAACTCCGATGGTGGTGTTCTGCTCATCGGCGTTGACGACGATGGTGCGCCCGTGGGGTTAGCGAACGACCTGCAATTCATGAAGCAGCCAGATCTTGATCGATACGAACTGTGGTTGCGTGACCTCCTCGCATCAACGATTGGAGTGGTCGCCTCGGCCGCGGTTGTCATTGAGTTTGAGTCGCTCGATGGAGAAGACGTCTGCGTCGTGAGGGTCCCGGCGTCGATGCGCCCGGTGATTCTTACCGGCGGCAAGGACAAGAAGCGAGCGCTCTACGTTCGAACCGGGAACTCCACTCGCGAGCTTCAGATTGATGAGGCGCTGGCCTACAGCGCTACCCGTTGGCGAGGCCGTTCGCTGCGCACTTCTTTGCGTTAAGCACGACTGCCCGTCCCGGTTAGGGGACAGGCAGTCGATGGTGCAGTGTTCCTGGGTTACTGGCAGGCCCAGGGGCTCCAGCCGCGTGCTTTGTACGTCTTGTACATGATGTGATCTTGGGCGAACTTCGGTGCGCGGTTCGCGGTGCGGGCGTAGCGTCCGCCGCCGTTGCTCAGCCAGGTGCCACGGTCAAACTGGTACGCGCCGTAGTAGCCATTACCGGTGTTGATTTTGTAGCTTCCGCCGCTCTCGCACTTGCGGATCCGCTTGGCCTTCGTCGTGTTCGCCAGCTTCTTGGCGGCAACGATCTCCCGCAGCGCCTTCTTGCCGAGCTTGTACTTGGTGATCGTACGCACGGAGGTCGGCAGCGGGTGCACGCCGTACTTGCGAATCGTCTGCGCACGGACATCGCCCGCCGTCGGAGCGGCGATCGCGCGAGGGGCCACAATCGAGGAGGCAGAGCTCGAATCGATCGGTTCGGCACCGGTTGAGTAGGTGGAGCTTGCAACAACTGTTGCGCCGGTCAAGCAGAGGGCGGTTGCGCCCAGGGCGACACGTCGTGAGTTCTTTCCGATCACAGTGGTCCAGGTGGTTCCGTGACAGCGCACAACAATTGCGCGCAAGTGATCGCACGCATGGTGAATCGCTATCGATGAGCATGGAGGGGTCATTGCCACGGCGGGTTCTGGTCACCCGTGCCGCGCTCGCCACGACCGACTCGAAACCCTTGCCTGGTCGCTAACGCACGCCCCCAAGCCGGTCCCACACCAACGTTCGATGTCACGGAGCCGGTTTTCCCACCGAGCCTCTAGTGGCAGCAGACTCGCGTAGGTCCCCACGCGCTTCTAGGCACCCGAAGGTACGTCGAAGTTAATTCGCGTTGTTAACGACCGTAAGTACCCCGTCAGTGGCCACGTTCGGGGTGGGTGGCGCCTGCGTGGCGTGCGTCACACCACTGTCGCGTGCAGTACTCGCCCGCCGGTCAGTGGTTTGCCGCACGAATCGTGTCGCTCGGCCTCAAGATCGATTTCTGTGATGAGGACTCGTTGCTGCTCGCCGCTGCTATCGCTAACGACAAACGCGCCATCACCAACGTCGGTAACCCGGGTGTCGTCGATCCCGGCGATCCCGGACACGACGCGTGCCTCGATGTCGGCTGCCTGCTCACGTCCGTTGAGACTGCTGCGGCCCCGCGCAGTCGCCATCGGTGCAGTTGGAACAGCAGCGAGCGCACCATCGATGACGGCTCCGGCGCTTGCGACATCAAGTCGCCCGTGGACCCAGCCATGCGGCAATTGGACGGCAGTCGCCGCGAATCTGTGGCCGCCAAGGTGGGAGGCCTCCCACACGAGGTCCGCGTACCTCGGGTTTGCCACCAACGCTGCAGCTACTGGTCGGCCCTTGAGCGCGCAACACACGTCGCGTTTCGCGTGTGTACACACCAATAGAAGTGGTTCGGGCGCGACGACGGCACGGGCCCACGCATTCGCGACGTCACCGGCCGCCAACGCCGCAAAGTCAATCTCCAGGAGATGTGCAGCATCGGTGATTGTGGCGGTGACCATCGCTGATGAACCCGGCCGACTGCTTGCCAAGAACACCCGCCGCGACGACATCGGCTGATGAGAGTCTGCGTGCTTGCCGACCCGGCGGATCAACGCTGGTCGAATGCCGAGTCCGTCAATTCGTGCCAGGAGTTCGGTCGCGATGTCCTGCGGGAAGTGGCTCTGTTGGATCGCATTGTGGCCAAACGGGCCAACCTGCTCGATCGCGATCCAGGCGGCCGCTAGCGGGGCAGTGCCGATCATTGGCTCATCGGCGAGCAAGGACGACCCAGAGCAGGTATCGGCCTCGGCCAATGCCACTAGTGGGATCCGCCGATCGCTGCGATCGTTGTCGTAATTCGATCGCCTGATGCGTCGCGTGGCTTGAGTTCTTCGGTGAGTTTCACCGGCTTGCCAGAGGCCGTTTCGGCCCTTGCGGGGGTCCGCCCGACCCAGCCCAACAGCAGTGCATCTTCGCCCTTGACCAACCGATGACATCGCACCCCACCCGTCGCCCGGCCTTTCGCAGGGAACTCGGAGAAGTCAGACACCTTCATCGATGATGCACCTGTGCCCGTGAGTTGCCCCAGCGAACCAGCGACCGTCGTCACGACGTTCCCTTCGCCGGGCGTGACAGCGCCGAAGAAGATGACTGTCGCGTCGTCCGCGACTCGCACCCCAGCCATACCGCCAGCGCCGCGCCCTTGTGGTCGCACCGCTGTCGCCGGGAAGTGCAGCAGTTGCGCATCGGAGGTCACGAACACGAGATGATCAGCTTCGCTCGACGGCACGGCGCCGACCACCCGATCGCCCGGCTTGAGTGCGATGACGTCCCAGATGTCCTTGCCGACGGGGACATCGTGGGCGATCCGCTTGACCACCCCTTGAGCTGTCCCCACCGCGGTGAGGGTGTCGGCACCCACCGCGACGTCACCGTCGACCTTGGACGCCGAGGTCGCAGGAATCGGCAGCAGTCCGACGGCTTGTTCCCGGCGATCGAGGGAGCAGTACTCCGACACGGGCGCGCCAGCAACTGAGTGACCGCTCGACGTCATCGGAAGTTCCATCACTTCGACGCGGTGTGCGCGCCCTGCTGACGTGATTACCCCGATGGTCCCGCGGGTGGTCGTCGCAACAGAACTCGCGACAGCGGTGGTACCTGTCTCGGCCGGATCGGCCGCCGCCTCGGCAGACACCTCGGTGCGTGCGAGGAGACCAAGCGAGGTCAAGACAACACGGCACGGCTGGTCGGGGACCTCGAGGGAGTCGGGCACGGTGATCGTCACATCGCCGTCGATCAGCAACGTGCGTCGTGGAGTCGCGTGGGCTGCCGCCGCTGCATCAAGCTCGCTAATAACGAGCCGTTGCAGGACCTTCGGGTTCTCCAGAATCTCGGTCAGCTCAGCGATGGTTGCGTCAAGAGTCTGCTTCTCGCTTTCCAACTCGAGCCGGGAGTACTTCGTGAGTCGGCGCAGCGGCATATCAAGGATGTGCGTGGCCTGGAGTTCACTGAGTTCGAAGATGGCCATCAAGCGCTCCCGCGCGGCCATCGCGTCGTCGCTTGATCGAATGACCGCGACCACTTCATCGATGTTGAGCGACGCGATCAGCAGGCCTTCGACGAGGTGCAGACGGTCGAGAGCCTTGCGGCGACGGAACTCTGAGCGCCGCGTCACCACCTCAATGCGGTGGTCGAGGAACACTCGGAGCATGTCGATTAAGCCGAGAGTCTTTGGTTGACCGTTCACCAACGCAACGTTGTTGATGTTGAATGACTCCTCGAGCGGGGTGAGGCGGAAGAGCTTGTCCCGAATCGCTTCCGGAGAGAACCCGTTCTTGATCTCAATCACGAGGTGAAGGCCGTGCTCGCCGTCTGTCAAATCCGTGAGGTCCCGGATGCCATCAATCTTCTTCGCGATCACCAAGTCCTTGATCTTCTCGATCAATCGTTCCGGACCAACGCCATAAGGCAGCGCCGTGATGACGATTCCCTTGTGCCGGGTTGAGACCTGCTCAATCCGGGTTGTGGCGCGCATACGGAAAGCACCCTTGCCCGTGGCATACGCGTCGCGGATGCCGTCGAGGCCCATGATCTGCCCGCCGCTCGGCAGGTCAGGTCCCGGAACCAGTTCCATGAGGTCTTCGAGCTTCGAGCGAGGCCGACGGAGCAGTAGCTTCGCGGCAGCACACACCTCGCCGAGGTTATGTGGGGGCATATTCGTCGCCATACCGACCGCGATCCCGGCTGCGCCATTGACGAGCAGCAGCGGGACTGCTGCGGGCATCACAACGGGCTCAAGCTCGCGTCCGTCGTAGTTCGGGACGAAATCAACGACGTCCTCTTTGAGGCTGGTCGTCACAGTCTCCGCTGAGGGGGCAAGACGACACTCGGTGTACCGCATGGCGGCTGGGCCGTCATCGAGTGAACCGAAGTTGCCGTGGCCGTCAATCAGCGGCAGCCGCAGTGAGAATGGTTGCGCCATCCGCACCAGTGCGTCGTAGATCGCTGAGTCGCCGTGCGGATGCAGTCGGCCCATGACCTCGCCGACCACGCGCGCGCTCTTGACGTGCCCACGGTCGGGCCGCAGCCCCATCTCAGCCATTTGGTACAGGATTCGCCGTTGCACAGGCTTGAGACCGTCCCTGGCGTCGGGAAGCGCCCGCGAGTAGATAACGGAGTAGGCGTACTCGAGGAAGCTGCCACGCATCTCGTCGCCGACGTCAATGTCGACAATGCGTTCGGCCGCAGGCGGGGTCTCTTGGGTGTCAGAACGGCGGGCCACAACCGGTGATTCTCTATGGTGGCCGGGCGATCCGTGCTGACCGACACTTGGTTTCGGGCGCGTAAACATATGCGCAGGCGGTGTAACGAGCTGCGGCGAGCGAGCGGGCCGTGTGCGTTCGCAGGTAGCGTGGCGTTGATGTCTGATTCAGTTGCCGACGCCGAGTCGACGCCCACCGCGCCAGAAACCGCCGACTATCCCGTTCATTGGGAAGCGGACGTTGTTCTGCGCGACGGCAGAACCTGCCACATTCGACCAATTCGGGCTACGGACAGAGAAGCACTCGAAGAGTTCCACCAGACCTTGTCTGAGGACACGCTTTACATGAGGTACTTCACAGCGAGCCAAGAGTTGATGGCGCGCGATATCGAGAGGCTCCTCAACGCAGACCACCGAGAGCACGTCGCGTTGCTGGCCCTCGCTGGCGGCGCGGTGATTGGACTTGGCGCCTATGACAGCGTTGGTCGGGCCGAGGGCGAGATCGCGTTCACCATTCGCGATGACCACCAGGGTCGTGGCCTTGGTTCGGTCCTCCTTGAGCACCTCGCGGCGATTGCTAGAGAGAACGGTATTCACCGGTTCCGGGCGGAAGTGTTGTCGGGGAACAAGAAGATGCTCGCGACGTTTGCGGCTGCGGGATACAGCCCTAGCCAAGAAGTCGAAGACGGGATCGTCCTCCTTGACTTCGACATCGACCCAACCCAGAAATCGCGGACGGTTGCGCGCTCGCGCGAGCACCGCGCAGAGTCGCTGTCGATCCAGCGCGTCATCGCTCCAAAGTCGGTTGTTGTCGTGTGCGACGACGTGTCGGCAGGCGCACCCGGTCCACGAGTTACGGCGAACCTTCTGGCGGGCGGATTCCTCGGCCACCTGGCAATTGTGAGCCCGAGTGGGCTTGCGGTCGACGGGGTCGAGGGTCACAAGACGCTCGCTGAGATTGGCGTTGAGATTGACCTCGTCGTGATGGCGCTGCCACCCGACGGCGTCGAACCCCTCCTGCCCGATTGCGCGCGCGCTGGGGTGCGGGGAATCGTCTTGGTGACTGGCGACTTCATCACCGACCATGACTACTCCCGTCAACAAGCCCTTGTGCATACGATTCGCGGGCTTGGGCTGCGACTCGTGGGCCCGAACTCCCTGGGGCTGATCAACACCGACCCTGGTGTCAACCTCAACGCCTCACTGGTTCCAGAGATGCCGCACCGCGGTCGCATCGGGTTCTTCAGTCAGACGGGCGCCTTCGGTTCAGCGATTCTCGCTGAAGCAGGTCGCCGTGGGCTTGGCGTATCCACCTTCGTCTCCGCCGGAAACCGGGCTGACGTCTCCGCCAACGACATGTTGCAGTACTGGGAGGACGACGACTCGACTTCCCTCGTGCTGCTTTACCTGGAGAGCATCGGCAACCCGCGAAAGTTCACACGGATCGCGCAACGTCTCTCGCGGCTCAAGCCCATTGTTGCTGTGCGGGCGGGTCGCTCAACTCAAGCGCTTCCACTTGGGCATGCCGTGAGGCACACCGACCTTGCGCCGGAGGCCGTCGATGCAATGTTCCGGCAGGCGGGAGTCATCCAGGTCGACAGCCTCAGCGAAATGCTCGATTTGGCAGGTTTACTCGCCTTCCAACCACGGCCTGCGGGCAACCGGGTAGGCATCGTCACTGACTCCGATCCCCTCGGGATGCTCGCGATGGACTCCAGCTTGTCTATCGGACTTGACCCAGTGGGCCCAGTCCAGATCGTCGACACCGCGGCATCGGCTGAAGAGAACAGTCAGGCAATCCAAGCGGTGCTCGACGATCCAGGAGTCGACGCTTTGGTCGTCACCCATGTGCCGCCTGTGATTGGCGGCCACACTGCGCTGGCGCAGAGCCTGGTGAGTCAGGCACGCGACGCGACGAAGCCGATCATTTCCGTCGAACTCGCTCGTCAAGAGGGTTTGCTGGTGGTCGACAAGACCACCTACGGAATGCCTGGCCATGGGTCAGTTCCGGTGTTCGGTGACGTCGAGTCCGGCTTGAGGGCGTTGCGCTCGGTGGTGACCTACTCAGACTGGCTCGCAGCACCTCGCGGGAGCATCCCGAAGTGGAGCGGGATGGAACGCAATCGCGCGCACCAACTCGCTGTTGCCGCGGTCACCGCAGCTGAAGTGGACGACGACGCGGCACGATTGACCCCAGAGGTCATCGAGCAACTCCTAGAAAGTTATGGCATCGAGGTCTGGGCCGCGCTGCCTGCAACGTCGGAGGAAGAAGCGGTCGCCGCCGCGGACGAACTTGGGTATCCCGTGGTGCTCAAGACTGCCGCGGACGATCTCGTTCACCGCACGGATCTTGGCGGTGTCCGGCTGACGCTGGAGAACGAACACGCCTTGCGGACCGCGTTCTTGTCGATGACAGCAACGTTGCCGCCGACCGCCCACACGCGCCTCGTGGTTCAGCGCATGGCCCCTGCTGGAGTGGCGTGCGTTGCAGCAACTACAGAAGATCCACTATTCGGTCCGGTGGTTTCGTTCCGGCTCGGCGGGTTGATGCCGGAACTACTCGGCGACATTGCCTACCAGATTCCGCCGCTGACCTCAGAGGACGCGAGAACCCTGGTGCGGGCCCCAAAGGGTTCAGCCCTTCTCACGGGCGAACCGGTGCTCGGGCGCCCAGGCAACGAGGGCGTCGATCTTGACGCCCTCGAGGACCTCCTCGCGCGCCTGGGCCAACTTGCTGACGACTTGCCGGAAGTCGCGGTGCTGGAGTTGAACCCCATCGTTGCCCACGCTAAGGGAGTCGCTGTGCTGGCTGCCAAGGGTCGAGTTGCCCGGCCACTCGCTCGCACCGACCTTGAGGCGAGAAGGCTGCTGTGACCGTGCTCTTGTGGACTACCGCGGGTGCGATCAAGGAACTAGTGGCAGAATCCTCGAATGGTTGATACCACGTCAGTCGCCGCGGCCCTGCAGGCAGACATCGAACGCACCGGGTACTACCCGACCCTCGTCGCCGACTCACTGGCGACCTCAATGTCGGGCGAGGAATTGCTCGCTTACGCCGTGCACCACGAGGCAACGTTTGACCGCGATGAGCTGCGTCGCCACATCACCGTACTGGCATTGACCGCAACCCGCCTGATCGTCGCCCACGTTGACGAACACGGCGCACCAGACGGCGTCAAGGAACCGTCGACTGCTTCGGCCTCCACCGAGGCCGTGCGGCTGCAGAAGGTCGATTCCGTCGTTGTCACCCGGGTCGTGCCTGATCCGGCGACCTATTCGCCCAACACGGCACCGATCGAGGTCATGTTGACGATCGGGTGGGGTGCGGTCAGCCGGATTGACCTTGAGCCCGCTACGTGCGGCGATCCGAGTTGTGAAGCAGACCATGGCTTCACGGGTTCGTCAGCCAACGACGACCTGAGCCTGCGGGTCTCGTCTGCAGCCGACGGCAAGGACGCCGTGGATCAGTTCCTCGCCTTCGCTGAGGCGCTATCGAAAGCCACAGCCGAGCGCCTGCGCTAGTTCGCGCTGAGGCGACTCAGTTCGAGTCGTCATGCTGCGGGGAACCAAAGAGCAGTTCTTCCCACTGCGGAGTTTCTTCCTTTTTGGGTGCCGGTTTGGGTGCCGGTTTTGCTGGTGCGTTGTTGTCGGCTTCGGGTGCACGACGTTGCTGCGTTTCGCCAACGCTGGAAGCCGGTGTTGTCGCCGCCGGATGTTCGGGGTTCACCCTGGCAGGCTCAGCGGGTCTGGCGGTTGGTGCGGCGGATCGGTTCGAATCGCCGTTTGCCTCCCGTCGCTCGTGAGCGCGGGCAGCGGGGTGCGCGCGGTCCCATGACTTCGGTTGCGCCGCTGCTTCTGCCCGCATCGCCTCGGAGCGTGTCTGAGGCGGTGGGGCAGCCTGAGTTGCAGGTGCTGGGCGTGCTTCCTCGGCTGGGGGATTGGCAACGACGTGGGGGCGCGGGTGTTGCGTGGCGGGCTTCGGTGCCGACTGCGGCGCGGCGGTGACGGTATCGCTTTCCGCTTCACCAACCTCGAGCATCCAGCGTGCCTCGTCGTCCTTTGCCGTGATGGTCTTTGCAGCGGCATCGTAGGAGAACGACGCGATCCGCTCGCCTTGGTTTGCTGGGTACGCGACGATTACGGTCCACACGGTGCCATCTGTTCGCCAGGCGTCCCAGCGAATCAGTCGGGTGTCGACTGCGCGAGTCTTGAGTCGATCAAGGACTGCCTTCTCTAGTGGCTCCGGCTCGTTGCCCACCTTCACCAGTGCGGCCCGCGCCGTGTCGGCGATGTGGGCGCGCTCGGTGATCACCGGGTACGCGAACTTGGCAACGTCGTCGACGTTGACCCCAGCGGCTTCGGCGATTTGTTCGACCGTCGCGCCGTGACGAACTTGCGTTTGGATGTCGCGCGGTGACGGCATCTTCGGTGTGCCGACTGCGGACGGTGGCGACACCGCCGGGCCGTGCTCTCGCGACACGACCGAAATCAGCCGGGAGTCCACGACGAGTTCAAACTGGGTGCCGTCGGCCGCAACGAGCAGCAGGCGCTTGCCGTCGTTCGACGGGCCCATGAACGAGAGTTCTCGCACGCTTTGGCTCCGCATTGGCTGTTGCTCGTCGGACACAATCACTCCCCAAGAACTGTTCGCGTGTAGTCATTTGCAAAGACTCGATGTGGATCAACCCGGTCGCGCACCGCAAGCACATCGTCCCAGCGTGGGTATGCCGCCGCCAGATCAGCATGACTTCTGGTGTGCATCTTGCCCCAGTGGGGTCGGCCGTTGTATTCGCGCAGCACGTTCTCGACGTCAACGAACCACTCGTCATCTGTGCGGTCGAAGGCGTGGAAGGCGAGGTAGCCGGTATCGCGCTCGGTCGCAGGCGACAGCCAGGCCGAGTCGCCAGGCACCGATCGGACCTCAACGGGGAACGAGATGCGCCAGTGTCGGTCCGCGATGAGCTTGCGGACTCGGGTCAGCGCTGGCATTAGCGAACCGCGGGGGAGCGAGTACTCCATCTCCTTGAACTTGACGTTGCGCGGTGAGGTGAACACCAGCCAAGAATCGTCGATGTAGTCGCGATCGGAGAGCACTCGACCGGCGGTCTTGTTTAGCAGCGGAATGTACCCAGGCGCGGCCCTGCCGAGTCGACACATCGCACCGAACACGGTGTTCGCGATGAACCGTTCTTCCCACCAGTTGGCGAACTTGCCGGGTGGCGCGGCCTCGTCGTATGTCCGGTCGTTGTGTTTGACCAGACATTTGTCGGTGTGCGGGAACCAGTAGAACTCCACATGGTCGTGACTTGCCGTCCACGCGTCGAAGTTCTGTTGGACTTCTTCGATCGTGGCTGGGAACTCGTGAGCGTGGAGGCGGAACTTCGGCTCGACGGCCAGTGTGATGGCTGTGACGATGCCAAACGCGCCGAGCCCTACTCGCGCACTGTTGAACAAATCCGGGTCGTTCTGGGCGTTCACCGTGACGATTGAGCCGTCGGCAAGCACGATCTCGAGTTCAGTCACCATCTCAGCGAAGGTGCCTGATGCGCGACCAGAACCGTGCGTGCCTGTCTGAAGAGCTCCCGCCATCGTTTGCACGCGAACATCGCCCATGTTCGTGAGCGCCAGACCGTTCGCATCAAGGACCTCGCACAGGGTCGTCAGATCGATACCTGCCTCGACCGTGATTCGCCCGGCAGCAGCGTCGACGGATCGGACTCCGGTCAGGCTGCCGGGGGTGATCATGATGTCGTTTGCAACGGCGGTGGTCGTGAACGAGTGGCCCGAACCCACCATCCGAACCGTGCGCCCCGCCTGTGCGGCGCGGACGATGACCTCGGAAATTTGCCGCGGGTCGGTTGCCGCGATGACGTCGGTGGGGGAGGCGGAGGCGGTTCGGGCCCAGTTGTGCCAGTCGCGCGCCACGTTGCCGCCTTCCATATTTGCTCTCGGTCCAGCACAGCTCAGCGACGCCAAGGTGTCGCTGGGAAGGCGAGATTTGCCAACCTGGGAAGGGTAGCCGTTTTTCTCGCAAACGCAGGGAGCAGAATCATGCGTATGCCTGCTTTTGATGCTGTCTTGCTGCTGTCCTTCGGTGGTCCTGAACGTTCTGAGGACGTGATGCCGTTCCTGCGCCGCGTCACAGCGGGGCGGGGTATCCCTGACGACCGCCTGACGGCGGTAGCGGCGCAGTACGAGGCCTTCGGTGGTAAATCGCCTATCAACGACCAAAACAAGGAACTCGTGCGCCTACTCGAAGCGACTCTCAACAGTGGGGTCGAGCGCGATGACCCGCGATTCTTACCCGTCTATTGGGGGAATCGAAACTGGGAACCGCTCCTGCCGGACACACTGCGCCAGATGCGGGCAGACGGGATCGGCCGTGCAGCTGTCGTCATCACCAGCGGCTATTCGTCATATTCAGGCTGTCGTCAGTATCGCGAGAACCTGTACGACGCCGTCGCAGAGTTGGTGGCCGACGGTCAGGGTGCTCCTCCGGAACTAGCGAAGATTCGCCGGTGGTTCGATCAGCCGGCCTTCATTGATGTGATGACCGACAACGTGTTGTCGGCGATCGACTCCCTCAACGATCCGGACCCCACCGCCATCACCATCGCGTTTACGACTCACTCAATTCCGACTGCGCAATCCGAGCTCACCGGAGATCCCGAGCTCGGTGGCGACATGTACGTCCGGCAACACGAGTTCGTCGCGCGCACGATTGCGGCCAATGTGGCGCAATCCCTGGGTCACGCAGTCGCCTGGGACTTGGTGTTTCAGTCCCGATCGGGTCCGCCGCGCGTGCCGTGGCTTGAGCCAGACATCAGCGATCACATCGACTCGGTCGCGGCCGCTGGTGCGCGGGCGGTTGTGGTTGTGCCCATTGGGTTCATGTCGGACCACATGGAGGTCATGTGGGACCTCGACACTGTTGCTCGCGACCGGGCCCTTGAGCAAGGCTTGGCGTTCGCTCGCGCCGCCACAGTGGGCACCGATCCACGATTCGTCTCCGCACTCGCCGAATTGGTGCGTGAGCGTGAAGCAGACCTGCCAGAGGAGCAGCGGGTCGCGCTGGCACCATGGGGGCCAGCGCCGGACTCGTGCCCCGCCAACTGCTGTGCGACGTCTTCAACTCCGCGTCCCGCGCTGTGTGGGCAGGACTCGTGAGTACGCCCTCAGCCGAGGTTCTCGGCGAGCTCCTCGATAGGGCTCGTCAGGCCGCTTCGGAGGCCGCCGAACTCCTGATGCATCCACCAGCCGACTTGCGGGTCGAATCGAAGAGCACGCCGACGGATGCCGTCACGATCATGGATAAACGATCCGAGGCGCTCTTGGTCTCACTACTGCTCGACGGCCGCGAATCGGACGGAATCCTGGGTGAGGAGGGTTCGGATCGCCCGGGGACGTCTGGTTTCCGGTGGGTCATCGATCCGATCGACGGGACTGTCAACTACCTGTACGGCCTGCCAGGTTGGTCGGTCTCCGTGGGCCTCGAATACGAGGGGCGGCCGGTGGTTGGTGTGGTTGCCGTACCGACGTATGGCGTGACCTACTTCGGGACGAGCGGCCTCGGATCCTTCCGCGAGCGCGGGGGACAGGCCGAGCAGATCAGCCCCTCTGAGGTCAGCGAGCTTGCGATGGCGCTGACTGCGACCGGCTTTGGATATGCGTCGGAGCGGCGGGCCTTCCAAGCTGAGGTGCTGCAGACGATGCTGCCCGAGATCCGCGACATCCGCCGCGCTGGCTCAGCCGCGGTCGATATCTGCTGGGTGGCCGATGGAAGCGTTGATGCGTTCTACGAGAAGGGTCTCAATCCCTGGGACTTTGCGGCTGCTGCCGTGATCGCAGCCGAGGCCGGGGTCACGCTGGCCGGCCTCGACGGCAGGGAGCCAAATCCGGATCTCACCATCGCGGCAAACCCGACGCTGTTCGCGAAGTTCCATGATCGCCTCAAGTCGCTGGGCGCAGATCGAGCCGTCTGAGCGACTCGTCCGACTAGTCGAGGCGACGAAGCTCGGCGTTGTACCAATGAGCGTTGCGGACGTAGATCGCCGCGGCTCCCGCCAGTAGTTCAGGGTCGACAGCGTTCTCACGGATCTTCGCGGGGATCCCTAGAGCCATCGCGCCGGAGGGAACTTCCATCCCATTAGGAATCAGCGCCTGCGCTCCAACCAGTGCGCCAGTGCGAATCAGCGCTTCGTGGAGTACGACGGACCCGGAGCCGATTAAACAGCCGTCTTCGATTGTGCAGCCCTCAAGGTGCACGTTGTGGCCGACGGTGCAGCCGTTGCCAATCACGGTGTCGAGCGTTGACGTGCAGTGCACGATCGTGCCGTCCTGCACGGACGTCTGTGAACCCACGCGAATGGTGCCGTGGTCGCCACGCAGGACCGCGGTCGGCCAAATCGATGATTCGGCTCCGACGATGACGTTCCCAATGAGGACTGCGTCTGGGTGGACGAACGCTGACGGGTCGATAGACGGGACACGGTCACCGAGGGCATACATAGGCATGTCCAAAGCACACCACATGTGCAGCCGTGCGTCGGCTTAGGGCACGCGTGCTTGGGCTCACAGGTCGGTTCTATGGGCTGCAGGGGTGATCAATTCGACCCCGCGCTGCAACGTTGCATTCGGATGCGGCACAATCTGGCGCTCCACAGCACAGCAGTGGGAATCAACTCCACTACTGGGTTGTTCTCAACGTCCAGCAGGGCGCAATCGCGTCCGGCATCCTTCAACACAGCGTGGGGGCCGCAAAATGGCGACCGACTATGACGCGCCGCGTAAGACCGATGAAGAGCTTGCCGAGGACAGCCTCGAAGAGCTAAAAGCGCGCCGCGCAGACAAAGCTTCGTCGTCCGTTGACGTCGACGAAACCGAAGCAGCCGAGAACCTTGAACTGCCAGGTGCCGACCTGTCAGATGAGTCATTGACGGTTCGGGTGCTTCCTCGTCAAGAGGACGAGTTCACCTGTTCCGTGTGCTTCCTGGTGCATCACCGCAGCCAGTTGGCCAAAGACGGCAAGAGCGGGCCCATCTGCACCGAGTGCGTGTAGGTACCCGCGTCGTTCTCACAACAGCTTCGGGTTCGGTGCGATTGCGCACCGAACCCGAAGGGCTAGTTAGCCAGTGACGATGTTCTCGCCCTGGTATGACGCCAGTTCGTGTGCGTCGGAGTAGCGAGCCGCATAACGGGTGATGACGACCTCGATCGTCACTGAGATGGCCGCAGTCGTCACGGCCCACAGCAAGACACTCGATAATGAGACCTCTGTGTCGTCTGCCTGCGGCGGTACGTGGCCCGTGCGCTGGGCATAGGCAGAGGCAAGCCCGCGGCGAACGGCCCAGGTTGCACCCATCGCTGCGAGCGGAGCGATTGTTCTAGCAGTCAGTGCCGACACTTTGGGACCTCCGGAGTTGCGGACGAGAGATTGGATTCGCGAGCACCTTACTAAAGGCAGCGCTTCTACGTCGCGCTCGCGCGATCAGGTTGCTGCGTTGTGGGGTGAGCCGATCCGGGACCGCTGTGCTCCCTGCACGGCACGGCCGAGCGCCTGCGGATCGCGCGTGCTGATCAACCAGTACGGGTGAGGATCTTCCTCGTCGAGAATCTCCAACGAAACCGATTCCTTCGCGTACAAAGGGCGAAGGATCGTGAACGCACGTGGGTCGGCATTGGCTCCCCGAGCGTTGGTGGTGGCGTCTTCGTCTAGCGTCGCAACGAGTCCGATCTCGTCAGCGTCGATGTGCACGCGTCCGATTCGCAGCTCGTTATCGGTAACGGTGATCGTCGGCGACGTCGTGACGAGCAACCAGGTGACGAGGCCCACCCCAATCACAAGGCACGGAATTCCGGCAGCGGCGCCGAGGGGAATCCAGAAGGCCATTGCCAAGCACAAGGCAAGGCCAAGCAGGACAGCCCAACCCCACAAAGGGGTGGTGAGTCGCTCGCGGTAGTGGACGGGTGCCATGGGGACAGCCTGTCATGGGCTAGGTCTAGCCTGACTGCGTGTCCACCTACAACCTTCCGACAGACCCGCCCGAGTCGGCGCAACTCCCGGAACGTCACAGCGAGGCCCCAGCGCCAGGCTCCGAGATCGCAAGCCACTACCCCAGGTGTTTTGGCTGCGGCAGCGATCATCCGACTGGCCTTCACATGCAAGTATTCGCAGCCGAGGGTCTGCGGATTCGCGCGGTGTTCGAAGTGACCGAGCACCACCAGGGTGCACCAGGCATCGCCCACGGGGGACTGCTTGCGGCCGCGTTCGACGAGGCGCTGGGTTCGCTGAATTGGCTCTTGCGACGTCCGGCAGTGACGGCGCGGCTTGAGACGGACTTTCGTCGCCCCGTGCCCGTGGGCGAGCAACTGCACATCGATGGCTGGATCGCCGGTGTGTCGGGCCGCAAGGTGTACGCCCGTGCGATCGGCCATCTCGGCGCACCCGATGGCCCAGAAGCGCTGACTGCTGCTGCACTATTCGTGCAAGTTGGTCTTGAACATTTCCAGCAGAACGGACGGGCAGAGGACGTGCAACGCATCGCTGCGGAACAGGCAATCGACGGTAATGCTCCATGGCTTCATCTGGATGTGAGTCCGTGACCGCACCTCGCGTTCCGCACCCCAACGACGTCCAGGTGCTGATTCAGCAACTCGACGCCGACCTACCGATCCCGCACTACGCCAAGCCCGGCGACGCTGGGGCAGATCTTTACGCAGCTCAGTCTGTTCGATTGGCGCCCGGGGAGCGAGCGTTGGTGCCGACCGGCATCGCCATCGCGTTGCCCTACGGATACGTGGGGTTGATCCATCCCCGCAGCGGGCTTTCGGTCCGCCACGGGATTTCGATGGTGAATGCTCCGGGAACGATCGATGCGGCGTATCGCGGCGAGATCAAGGTGAACCTCATCAATCTCGATCCCAACGATGCCGTGACGCTCGACCGAGGCGACCGGATCGCTCAGTTGATCATTCAGGAAGTCGCGCACGCCGTGTTTGTGCCTGTTGAAGGCCTACCGGGAACCGAGCGCGGCACAGGAGGGTTTGGCTCAACTGGTTAACTCCGCGTTCGGGGAGTAGCGTGGCATCCGTGTTTGGAAAGAGTCGAAAAGACGCCCCCGAGTCCGAGAAAGTCGATCCCACCTCCGCGCAAGACGCGGTAGCTGATCAGGTCGCGGAGAACCCACCCGACCTCGAGTTGTCGGGTCCGTACGACATCACCGAGGCGCGGGAAGACGGAGTCGTGCGCATCGACTTCGGCTCGCTGAAGATTCCCGGCGTTGAAGGAATGAACGTCAACCTTGAGGTTGACGAACAAACCGACACAGTTGCCGCCATCACTGTGGTACTCGGCGAGGGCGGAATTCAGTTGCAGCCATTTGCTGCGCCGCGTAGCGGGGGATTCTGGGAAGAGGTTCGCGGCGAACTCACCAACGGGATCACGTCGTCGGGCGGTGCTGTCGAGGCCGTGGACGGGCGCTTCGGCGTCGAGTTGAAGGCAACCGTCCCGGCCATGAACGAAGAAGGTGAGCACGGGCTTCAGAGCGTTCGATTCCTCGGCGTGGATGGCACACGTTGGATGCTGCGTGGCGTCCTACTCGGAGCCGCTGCTGAGGATGCGCGTGCAGCGGAGGTCTTTGAGGACATCTTTGCCGGATGCATCGTCGACCGCGGGAACCAGCCGATGGCCCCTGGCGAGATGCTTCCACTGCAGCTGCCAGAAGACGCTGTGACCGAACAGGCCCAAGAAGGCGACGCGGAAGGCGAGCGTCCACCGCTCGATCCGTTTGAGCGCGGCCCGGAGATCACCGAGATTCGCTAGCAGTTCGTCGTCTAGTCAATGGCGCTGGTGTTGCGTTTCGTTTAGCGCCGCGGCGTGAGTTCGTGCTTTGATCGGTGCTGTGATCCGCGACGTCGAACTGCTGGTGCTTGGGATGTTGATCGTTGCGCTGCCGTTCATCATCATCACGGCCATCATGAAGGCTGCGCGCAAGAACGAGACGAATCCGAAGGGTTGGTTCCCAGACCCAGACGTTCCGGGCCAGTACCGGTACTTCGATGGCGAGCAGTGGACGGAACTGCACACCACCGGAGAACAAGCGCCCCCGAACAACAGCGGCCAGGCGCCACCGACGACTTAGCGCGAAGCCTGTCGAACGTGACATATCTTGCTTTGAGCCATCCGCTGTCGGACTGGGTTCGCCGCTACTGTGGCCGCACACCCGGCGCCGGAGAGGCACACCATGATGGCTCGACATTTCCGACGTTCGTACTTGGCTTTGACGGCGATTCTCATCGCAGGGCTCGCTACTTGGGGGCTTAGCGCTCCGGTATCAGCAGTGGGTCCCGTCGGCGATGTGACTGTGACCGCTGTGCCAGGCGCGTCGGGTGAAGAACTCACCCAGATCACCAGCGGCCCAGACGGCAATTTGTGGTTCACCGAGCGCTACGAGAACGCCGTCGTGAAGATGACACCGACTGGCGAGATGACGAAGTACACCGAGGGCATCACAGCCAACGCTTGGCCCACATCGTTGACGACAGGTCCTGACGGGAACATTTGGTTCGCCGAACCGAACGTCTTTGTCAACGGCAAATATCAGGTTGGTCGCATTACTCCCGACGGAGTCGTCACCGAGTTCGCCAGTCCAATCCAGCCGCCCTCCGCGCTCCAGTCCATCGTCTCCGGACCCGACAACAGCATCTGGTACGTGCAATCACTCGGGCGAAACATCGCCAAGATGACGATGCAGGGGGAGGTGACAACCTTCCCGACGGGGATGCCGTTC
>CAUJEJ010000074.1 GCA_963169255.1 Actinomycetota bacterium
GCGGTCGGCTGCGAATCTGGACTAGCCTCAGCCGCGATGACTACCTCACCCAACCTCGGACTAGCGAGCAGCGATCCGCTCGCGCTCGCTAATCAAACTCTGCAGGCGTGGACCGACTTTTACTCTGCCGTTATTGATGTCGACCTCGACGCGAAGACCCGTGTGAAGCGGGAACGCGCTCGCGCACTGATAGCGAAGGTGGGGGATTGGCCGGAGTCGCGTCAACTCCCGGAGATCCTCGCCGACGCTCGCAACGGCGACCTCACGCTGATCGATCAGGATGCGATTGACGCGCGCGTGATCGCGGCTCACGCACATGACGATCGGGCAGATCTACTCGCAGCGGTGGAACGTGCGCGGGATTCCCTAGCCACCTGGGTGCTTGAGCACAACGGCGGTGAGCTTGCTGAGGTTGGCAAGACCGCGGTTGGTTCCCCTTTGGGTCCGTTACCCGTCTTGACGTACGTGCATGCGGCCGCCTTCCAGTTGGCAATCTCCGGGCGTGACATGGCTGCGGCCGGAGCTCAAGTTCCCGACAGTCTGTTGCTCGCTGGATTGCGCGCCCTCGTGGACACCACCGGGGCACTGGCGGCCCGAATGGGAATCGACACAGTATTCGCGGTGCAGACCCCGCTCGGTTCAGTGGTGACCGTCGCTCAAGATGGCGGGTGGACAGTCGATGAGGTGGAGTCCGGTGAGATCGACGACGGGCTACCAGGACTTGAAGGCGACGCCGGCATTCTGCTTGACGTCGCGGCTGGGCGTCGGAACCCCGTCACCACGTTGCGGGGCAGTGGAATCAAGATCAATCAAATGCAGCGACTGATGAAGCTTGCGCCGATTGCGAAGGAAAACCCGGGGCTGCCCGGCGGCCCGATCCTGCGCAAATCGGCACCCCTGATCGCTGCCTTCGGCCGCTGATCGGCTGCGGGGAGTCAGCGAGTGTTCCGCTGAAGTAGGTGTCGCTTGCTTCAAGCCCATAGGGTCTGCTCTTGTGAAGAGCTACGGAGTTACCGTCGTGGGCCACGACCGGCCAGGAATCGTCGCGGATGTGACAGGGGCGCTTGCCGAACTTGGCGGGAACATCGAGGACTCCTCGATGACGTTGTTGCGGGGTCACTTCGCGTGGACGCTTGTGGTCACTCTGGACGCAACCCCCGACGAGGTTGATGCGGTGCTGATTCCGTTGCGAGCCGCCGACTTGCGGTTGGCCGCGGTTGAATTGCCGGCCGATGTGGGTCCAGTCGTGCGACCGACTCATTGGCTCAGCGTTCACGGTGGAGACCGGCCTGGGATCGTCTCGGCAATTACTCGTGAAGTGGCAGTAGACGGTGGCAATATCACGGACCTCACGACGAGACTCGCGGGTTCGCTCTACATCGTGTTGGCGGATGTTTACCTGCCTGAAGGTGTCGACGTGGATGCCCTTGCGAATCGGCTGGTAGCGGTCGCTTCGGACCTCGGGGTTGATGTCACGTTGCGCGTCGCCGACGAAGACGACGTGCTGTAGTTCTGATGTCTGATGATGTTCGCGCGGCTCTCGCGCTGAATCTGCCAGCCGGGCAGATTCGCAGCGCAGTTCACGCCCCAGACCCCGTATTGAGTCGGCGCTGCGCCGAAGTTGATCCGTGTGACCCGGAGACAATCGCGCTCGCCGCCGACTTGGTCGCGACGATGCAGGCCGCACCGGGTTGTGTGGGACTCGCGGCAAATCAGATCGGTGTTGGCCTGCGGGTCTTCAGTCTCGACGTGTCAGATCATCCGAAGTCGAAGACGGTGCATGGGCTATTTGTGCTCGTGAATCCAGTGATCGAGCAGGCATCACGCAACGAGAAGGCTCGCGAAGGATGTCTGTCTGTGCCGGACTTCACCGGCGATGTGAAGCGGGCGACGCGCCTTGTTGTCCGCGGCACGGTGCCTGGCAGCGGCCGCGAGGTTGTGATCACCACTGATGCATTCGAAGCAAGGGCGATCCAACACGAAGTTGATCACCTGGATGGATTCCTCTTCCTCGACCGGGTTGCTGGCGCACACGCGATCCATGCACGCCAGACTTACCTCTAGCGACGAGTTGGTAGTTTTCTCGCTGCAAGGCCCAGGTGGTGGAATCGGCAGACACGCTCGGCTTAAACCCGAGTGACTTAACGGTCGTACGGGTTCAAGTCCCGTCCTGGGCACCACAGATCCCGCACCCCCGCCCTCCGCGGGCTGCGCTGGCTACCCTCTCCCGGTTTGGTAAACACGCCCGGCAAGCCGGGCGTGTTTACCAAACCGGGAGAGTTGCGCCGCCGGATTTGGCCGGGAGGGTGGCGGAAGGGGCCAAAAGCACAGCAATTACACAGATTTCACCAAATTCAAGATTGATCCTGCGAATATCTCGCGCGAGGATTGAGTTACCGTAGACATACGTGGCATGTCGCCGCGTAGGGCCGAAGGTACTGACCTGACGGCCACGACTCAGGAGGCACTCAATGGCTTCGCGCAATCCCATCATCCGCCGCGCGGAAGAGCAGTACGCGCAGGATTACAGCGGTCCTGGCTTTGCATCGATCAACAACCAGCCAGGGCAACCGCAGCAAGCGGGCCAACCGCAGCAACCCGCGGCGCAGCAACCCCAGGCCCAGCACGTAGCCCCACAGACGGCCGCAGGCGCAGTTCCACCGCCGCCGGGATCAACCGCAGACCTCAACAGCATGTACGCCGCACCGGCACGCGCCGGCTTCAGCGGTCCCGCCATGACGATTCACGACGTCATCATGAAGACAACGCTGAACTTCGGCATCCTCTTCGTCGGCGCGATCTTCGGGTGGGTTACTGCCGAGACCATGCCGTACGTCTGGATGGTCGCCGCGCTGATCGGCTTTGGCTTGGCGATGGTCAACATCTTCAAGAAGCAGATCAGCCCAGTACTCGTAATGGCCTATGCCTTGGTCGA
>CAUJEJ010000075.1 GCA_963169255.1 Actinomycetota bacterium
GCGGGTCCTACCCCGGCCCCCCCCACCTTTCACACAACTGGGTGTTTATTTGGGGTCGCTGACCCACAAAAATCCACCTCTCTGTTTACGCGCGGACAAAGATGTCCGTAAGCGCGTCATCAGGTTCGGTACGTCTTTACCTGACGGTACGCGGTGAATCCTTCGACTGCTGGCGCACTCCAGACAATTCGCACTCGCGCGGCGGTGCCATATGTCCGCACAAAGGTTCCTTGGTTCTTTTTGATTTTCGAACAGACTCGCAAATCGCCCCGAGTTGCCTTGCACGTGACCCTGATTCGGACGGGCTGCCCAGCATTCGTGACGGGACTTGCGGAGGCAATCTTCTTCGCGCCTCGACGGGCGAGCTTTGCCGGCACCTTGACCGAGCCCGCATTCGGAACCTGCGCTTGCGGCTGCGGTTCCGGATCGGGTTGTGGCGTCGTGTTAGTCAGCGTGCCGGACACTGCCGTCGCGTCGCCGCCAATCTCTGAGTACGCGCTGGTGGTTCCTAGATCGAGGTTTGGCGCAGAAGCGGCCAACCCCGGTGAAAACCCAATGACCAGTGCTTGATAGACACCGTCCACATTTCCCAATGACAGCGCAGACCCGTCACTTACTGCCGCACCATTACAAATGCTCGGACCAGCAGTCGGACAGATATCCGCTTCCGTGTAAGTGATCGCAGGGAGAAACGCAGAGGGCCGCTCCGGCACTGAAATCGAAATCCCTGAGTACGCCTCCGGACAAGGACTCGCGCCGCACATCGCCGGATCGAACGAGAAGGTTCCCGAAACGGTGAAAGAGGATGTCCCGTCGCTTTCAAGCATTCCGATAGTTACTTCGTAGCTCGACACAGCCGCGGAGGCCGGTGCACTGGCGGCAACCGCTCCGGTCATGGCTAGACCCGCGACACAAGCCCCGGCCAGAGTCCTTCAATGACAGCAATGCCTTCTCCAAACAGTTGATCAAAATGGTCCATCGCTGAAGCTACCACCGCGAATTGGACAGCGCGCCTTGAAAGCAAGCGTGACGGTACGCCTAGTCATCCCCAACAGTCGAGCAACTGCTTAGCGACAAGCACTCCGCGAAGCACCTCGTAGACAGCATCGTGGGTTTGGAGTTCGGCATGCTTGACGCCTCGAAGGCGGTGCACCTCGGCATTTGGTATTCCTTCGCGACCATTCGCATCTGGGTCAGACAGCGCGCTCGAAACTGGCACGAGAGCATCGCCGAAGTACTCGCTCAGTGGCCCCCAACTCTGCGACAACAAAGTCGAAGCGATCACGTGGTACTTCGCCTTGGGCAGACAGGCAGCGGTCAGATGCCTCGACGGCTCCCGCACTTCGGGATCTTGGGGATCAAGCTCAGCCGCGATCACAGTTCCGATTCGTAGATCCTTGATACCAGCGCTCCGGCGATTGCCCAGCCGGGCCAGCGGTGCTGTGTGAGGCATGGAATCTAGGACTGAGATTCCCAAGGCTGAAACCTGTTCAAGTGGCGCACCACGATGTGGCGTGCCGATGAGAAATACCTCGGTGACGAGGTCGGTCCACCATGCTGGGCGAGCCTGGTCGACTCGAACCCGACGATCTGAGGGCGCGGCTTGCTCTAGTGCCAAGTGGCTCGCGCCTCGGATCACGAGCCCTCCCATCGAATGGCCCACGAGGACCAGACGATTCACCTTGACTGGCCAACTCGCGACGAGGTCGGCCAACAGCCGGTTGAGGTCGGCCGCGTTGTCGTGAATGTGCGCTCCGGAGTTGTAGGCCAAAACGACCGAACTCACCTTGCCGTCAGTTTCACGTTCGAGGCGCCGTCCAAATGACGAGTCGCCTCCCCACCCAAAATCAGTTGCCCCTAGGCCGTGAACGTAGACCACGACGGTGTCGGCCGCCGCTGGGAATCCAGCGCTGAGTCCAGCAGGTGTACGCGGGATTACTTGGCCGGCCTCGCGTATCTCCATCGTGGGCGCCAGAGCGTTTTGAGCCAGACTCAAATGGTCACCGAACGCGCACGTCAGCCCGGCCACGACGGCCGCGCCGTTGGGCGTTGCGACGATGGACTTTGCGGTCGAGGGCGCTGTCATCTCTGCTAGCTGACCCAAACCAAGCACCGAGACCTTTGTGATTGCACGAATCATCCGGTGCACGTTCGCGCGCGCAGAAACGTCCACCGACCGCGCTGGCGACCAAGCAAAAGGTCGCCCGAGCACTCGCGCGAAGGGCGCTTCAATTGCGCGCTGCATGTCCTCAACGACACCTGCAACTTCAATGACCGCAGCGCCGACCGCTTCGACTGAGCCTCGACGCTCCGATCCCAGCATGGAATTTCCTCACGGTAGGTGCGGCCGGTGAGTACTTCGTCGCACGAGTGACACCAATGGTAGAGCCCAGGACTTCCCTGGTGACCTTCTCGGTTGAATCGCGATCATGACGCTATCGGTAAAACGTCAAATCGGAACGAACCTCTACCGCGGCAGCCAAGATCGCGGCCGCATCGGCGATCGCGGTGTCAACTTCGGATTGCAAGACTTGATCACCTGGATAGCGCGGATACTCGATCTCTGCGCGTCGCCGTCGAAGCGTGCCGAACTCGTTGAATGGGCCGCCGAACTGCGCCCTCACGACTGCCTCTACCGCCGCATGGTGCCCAGCGCTCGTAGCGCGCAGTCCCTGCTGTGCCAACAACGCAGTCGCGGCCTTCCGCGCACAGTCGTACGCGAGAATGAACGCTGCTTCGGCATTCTGAGTTGATTCGCGGCGAGCGGATTCCAACAGTTGCTCTGACGAAGCAATCAACTCCGATCCGTCAGCGGCTGACCCAGTGATGAACTCGAGACGCCCTTCCGAGACAAGACGATCAACAACGGGCTTGCCCTTCGCCCACGTCACGGGAGGTCACCATTCGTGACGATGTATGGCCTCGACCGGATCTCCTGAACAAGCGGGTCCTTCTCGTCGTTCCAAGCATGGGTTGGACGCAATACTGGATTGACTGAGATGCCGAGCCTCTCAGTTGCCCGATCAGCCGCCTCGTAGACCTCGGACCGCTGAACATCGTCAGCCAGCACCAGAACGTCAACGTCGTTAGGTGGGTGACCTTGGTGGCCGAAGTAGCGCTCGGCCCATGATCCGAAGATCACTACCGCTTCAGCATCGATCGACTCGAAACACGCTGGTATCGCCAGCGCTGGCCCTTGAGTGATCCGCACCAGTTCGGTGAGGGCACCAATCGCCGGATGTTCGCGGTTGACCTCAACCATCCGCGCGGTCCCGACCTTTCGAGTCCGCACAATGTGCGCCTGCTCCAATCTGGAAACCTCGCCACTGACCGTCGTAAGTGGCGACTGAACCATCGACGCTAGCTCACCCACCGTTCGTTCACTCTCGCTTTCCGCGAGTAGCAAGGCACCCAATAGTTCGGCTTGAACCCGGGACCGAAACACCGGAACAACCGGAACAGGACTACTACGCATAATTCGCAGTTAACTACAGGTTATGCGTAGTAGCAACTGGTGCGGCGAAAGTCGATCCGAACCGCTGGTTGGTCCTGACCCGGAGTGGCGCTGATTGATCCCTATGTCCGGCAAAGCTCTGGAAACACGTGACTCACACGCGAGCGTCGATCTCCGTGATGACCTCGTCGACGGTGAGTGAGTCGATCAGGCCGAGACGCCGGGCGATCTTGGCTAGCTCGATCGAGTCCCGCACAACCACCGGGCGCGAGGTGTCTGGCAAGTCCTGCGGGTCTTCCGCGTCGACGATCGGTTTCCGGGCCGTCACGTCTCGGATGAATGCCACGCGGATGCGATCGGGGTCAGACCTCAGGAAGTCCTGATACACCTGCACGTCGTGCTCGCCGCTATCGCCAAGGAGCACGAAGTCCAAGTCCGGGTACGCATCCAGGATGCGCCTGATCCGGGCATGTTTGTAACTGGACTCCTGCTTCGCCTCATCGTTGATCGAGGGAAACCCTGGACGCCAATCCTTGAGGAAGATCGGGCCTCTAGGGAAGCCCCGAACCCCTAGGAACTGAGCGTGCATGTCGTAGAGATTCCACGGCCCGGCGGACTCGTAGACGCAGGTGGATTCCGGGCGGGCGCTATCGGTCCCGCGCGCGAGTCCGCGGTACAGGCTCGGCGTTCCGGGGACCGGCTTGCGGCCATACGCGTCGCGCAACAACGTGCGTTGCACGGCCTTCATCCCTTCGGTAATGCCCGTCGCCAGGATGGTGTCGTCAATGTCGGTAATGAACCCGATCTGAGACGCGGCATCCGGCAGGACTACACGGCCCCGCGCTGTGACCTCGCGGCCTTGATCGTTGGCGGAGTAGTGCACCGAATGCCAGCCGGGCTCGATATCACCAACCGGAATCTTCGCCGTAACGAAGCCGTTCTCGTCGCTGTTGACCGTGACGGAGTGATCCCCGACAGTCACCGTGACCTCAATTCCAGCGATATCTAGGACC
>CAUJEJ010000076.1 GCA_963169255.1 Actinomycetota bacterium
CCGTCAGCTGCAGCGTGGATCGCCTGGGTCAATAGGGCAGGTCCGGCGTCCTTGAGCAAGAACCCGCGGGCACCAACTTTGAGCGCCCCGTGAACGTACTCGTCGAGGTCGAAGGTGGTGATGACCACGATCGGCAGGGGCTCCGCAACGTCCGGCCCGGCGAGGCGTCGGGTTGCTTCGATGCCGTCCATCACCGGCATCCGGATGTCGAACAAGCCCACGTCTGGGCGCAACTCGCCCGCCAGGCGGACTGCTTCGCGCCCGTCGGCGGCCGCGCCGACCACTTCGATGTCGGGTTGGGCGTCGAGCAGCATCGTCAGCCCGCTGCGCACTATGGGTTGATCGTCGGCGATCAGGACCCGGATGCTCATCGTGGCGCTCCTGTTCGTGGGAGGACCGCCTCAACCCGCCAGCCTCGCTCGGCTGCCGGGCCTGCTTGGAACGAGCCGCCGAGTAGCGACGCTCGTTCTTGCATCCCCACGAGCCCGTAGCCTGCCGGGGAGCGATTGCCAGTGGGGGAGCCGTCATCGTCAATCGTTACGCGTACCTGTTCGTCGTCGCCAGTGACGGCGACGGTGACCTGAGTTGCGTGGCGGGCGTGCCGCCGAGCGTTGGTGATCGACTCCTGTGCCAATCGGTAGATGGCGGCACCGACTGCTGGGCTGAGGTCACCGAACTCCCCGGAGAGCGTCACCTGGATTCGGGGGAGCGATTGTCCAGTGGTCGCGAGTTGTTCGATCTCAGCGACGCCGGGTTGCGGCCCGAATTCGGTGTTCTGTGGGGTTCGGAGCACCCCCACGATCGTGCGTAGCTCAGTCAAAGTGCGGGTTGCTGCGTCCTCGATGGTGGCCAATGCCTCGATGGCTCCTTGCGGGTTGGATACCGCGACAGCGCGACCTGCTTGGGCCTGGATAGCGATGCCCGAGACGTGGTGGGCGACAGTGTCGTGGAGTTCTCGAGCGAGCTGTTCGCGTTCGCGAGCCTTGGCTTGGTCGATGTCGCGGGTCCGCATCTTCGCGCGATATCGGATCGCGGCGCCGAGCGCGGCGGCGAACAGGAAGAACGCGTACGCCGCGATCGTCTCCCAGACGTCCATGGGGTCGGCGACGTGGGTGATAGCGAGCCAGACTCCGATCACCACAAGGCCACCTGCGGCCTCTCGCCCGGATCCCCACCGGAACAGTGCATACGCCAGGATCAGCGTCGCGGCGACGCTGTTGAGGGGAAGGCCTTGTGACCCGGTGAGGATTCTGACGACGTCGATGATCGTCAACGTGCCGAAGGAAACCAACACCGCGACGAGCGGGTGGGTGCGTCGCCACAGCAGCGGTGCGATCGCGGCGAGTGCCCCTAGTAACAGCAGCGGGCCAGGCGTGAGGTCCTGCCGAAACACCAGTTCCGCCGCGGACCACACGACAAATGCTGCGACCAAGGCCCAGTCCCGTGGCCCCAAGCCTGGGGGATTCGCGGGTCGAGGCTCGGCCCACAGTGAGCGCAGTGCGGTGGTGTCCACCTGCTCAGCCTAGGCGGGCACCGTGTTGGACGTATCCGCCGAAAGTACAAGAGCGTGGCTGTGCCACGGGCTAAGTCGGTTCAGGCTCCGGGGCTGATGTGCCCGCCGTCGTTGTCAGTGAAGGTGGAAGCACCCACTCGATCAAGCCTAGGAGAATTGCGATGAGTACGACTGAATCCCATACCGCTCTTGAGGATCCTGCGTCGCAGGGCGCCCTCCAAGAAGTCCGCATCCCAGTGCCGCTGAAACTCGCGGCAGCGTGGACCAGCTTCATGTTCCTCTACATCTACGTCGACTACCTCGCGCTTTACAAGCCGGGATTCATCGATGACATCTCGAACGGCATCGTTCACGAGTTCGACACGGGGCCAACCTTCGTCTCAATGGCACTCACGCTCATGGCTATCCCGATCCTCATGATCCTGCTGTCCGCGACGATGCCCGCCCGCTACAACCGCACTGCGAACCTTGTCGTCGCAGCGCTTTACATTCCGGTCTCGATCTACAACGCGGCAGGAGAGTCCTGGTCCTACTCATATTTCTACGGTCTTTCCATCGGGCTCGAGGTACTCCTTCTGGCCTTCATTCTGCGTTCCGCTTGGACCTGGCCACGCCGCAGCGTCTCACCTGTGAACCTGGAAGTTGGTGTCGATGGGTAGCACCCCAATCCGGCTAGTTGAACTACCCTGGCGCAATGGCAGAGCACCGCGTACTCGCACCGACACCACCACCGGACGGCAAATTCAAGGGTCCGGCTTCGTACTTCCCAAGCATCGAGAAGAACTACGGGGAGCCGATCCAGCATTGGCTCGACCTGGTCGCTGATCAACTCGATTCCCATAGCCACATGGAAGTCGTCTCGTGGCTCAAGAGTGAATACGGGATGGGCCACGGCCACGCCAACGCAATCGTTGCGTACGTGAAGGCGAAGCTCGCGGGCTAGTTCGGCCAGTCCGCGCTAGCCGTCAATATCCCCGCCGCAACGCGGCAGGCGTCAGATCAGCAATCGACTGGTAGCCATCCACCGCCATCGTCAGATCGGCCTCAGCCAGGATCGCCTTGATCACATGCTCAACCCCAGCCTGCCCGCCCGCGCTCAACCCCCACACGTACGGCCGTCCAAGCCCAACCGCACGAGCCCCAAGGGCGAGCGCCTTCACGACGTCCTCCCCGCCTCGCACTCCTGAATCGAACAGAACTGGCGCATCGCCCGCGGCCTCAACCACCCCTGGTAGACAGTCGATTGCTGCGATCCCGCCATTGGCCTGACGTCCGCCATGGTTTGAACAAATGATTCCGTCAACCCCATTGTCGAGCGCGCGGCGTGCATCCTCTGGATGGCAAATGCCCTTGAGTAGCAGCGGCAACGAGGTCATGGAGCGCAGCCACTCGAGGTCATCCCACGACAGCGGATTACCGAAGGTGCCCGCCCACGCAGCGATGCTGTCGTTGATGTTCTCGACTGGGTCCTTGCCCACCATCTCGGCGAACCGCGGATCACTGGTGTAGTTCGCGATGCAATGCCCGCGCAGCATCGGGATGTAGGCGTGATCAAGGTCGCGCGGACGCCATCCGTTGATCCAGGTGTCGAGGGTGACGACGATCCCGGCGAATCCGGTTGCTTCCGCTCGGCGCACAAGGCTCTCGGCGAGATCGCGGTCCTTCGGCGTGTAGAGCTGATAGAACCCCGGCGTCTCACCTTGCGCGTCCCGGACATCCTCCATCGTGTCGGCCGACAGCGTCGAGGCGATCATCGGAACACCTGTCGCCGCGCTCGCCTTGGCTACTTCGAGGTCGCCGTGGTCGTAGCAAGCGCCGAGCACTCCAACGGGTGCGAGGTACAGCGGGCTGGAGTACGTGTGACCGAAGAGTTCGATCGAAAGATCACGCTCGGCGGCTCCCGCCAGCATGCGTGGCCAGACGCCGATCCTGCGCAGCGCGGCAATGTTCTCGTTTTGGGTGTGTTCGTCGCCAGCGCCACCGGCGACGTAGCCAAGAAGCTCCGCATCTAGCTTGGACTGCCCCAGCGCCTCGATGTCCTTGTATGCGGTCGGAAATTCGGGGGTTTGGCCCAGGAGTCCGTTGAAGTAGATGCCGATTTGGTAGTCAGAGAAGTCACCCATGGATCGACGGTAGCCACCCGATGCCAAGTCGCTCAACTACAGATCGTCAGGTCGGGGGAGTCGATTTTGGATCCCGCTCGCAAGCCCAAGGCGAATTCACAAAACTCGACTCCTGCCAACGCGTGCTGTCACGCTTGCGGAATGGCTGAAGGCTACGAATCCATCGACGCGTACATCGCCGTGTTCCCCACTTCGGTACAGGAGATAGTGCAGTCCATGCGCTCTGCGATCGCAACGGCCCTGCCCAGCGCGACCGAGGTCATCACCTACAACATTCCGACCTTTCGGATCAACGGCAAGAATGTGATCCATTTCGCTGGCTGGAAGCATCACGTGAGTGTGTACCCGGTTCCCGAAGGCGACAGTGAACTCAACGCCAAGCTCGCAGCATTTGAGCACGGCAAAGGCACCTTGAAGTTCCCGCTGAACGAACCCGTGCCGTATGACCTCGTCGCTGCAGTCGCGTTGCAGCATGCCGCGAACCTCAATGACCGCTAGCCACAACCCGGCCAGCGCTGGAGTCGCAGATGATTA
>CAUJEJ010000077.1 GCA_963169255.1 Actinomycetota bacterium
GCATCACCGCCACCAACAACGTGGTCGATGATCGCTGCTTGGTCTCCGCGGAACTGGTCGTAGCCAAACACCGTCGACAATGTCTGCAGCGCGCTCGATTCATCAATGACGGTCACCCAATGAGGATAAGCGCAATCCCCGACACCCGAGCGCCATCCACATGCAGCGGCCCAGATCCGGTGGATCCAACTAGCCAGAGGTACAGAATCGAAGTGGTTAGCAACGGTGCTTGAGCCGTCAGAACAACACTGTGGCGAAGGTGCCTACTTGCTGAAAGCCGACTCGGCGGTAGGCGCGCAGTGCACGTTCGTTGTGACGGTTGGCGTACAGGCTGATTCGCGGGGCGTGATCGATGCGAGCGGCGCGCACGACGGCAGCCATCCCGCTGATCGAAAGCCCAGTACCGCGCTGTGCTGGCGTCACCCACACGCCTTGCAACTGCGCGCTCCCCCGACCTACTGCACCAATTTCAGCCTTGAAGATCGTCTCGCCATCATCGATTCTTCCGTAGACCCTGCCACGACGGATCGAATTCGCGACCCGCGCCCGGTAGCCAGGGCCTCTGCCCCCGGCGACAGGTGACAACCCGACTTCCTCGGTGAACATGTCGATCGCGGCCGGCAAGAAGGCGTCGAGGTCACTCAGGTTCAAGCGCCGCACCCCCGCCAGCGATTCAACGGCTGGATCCTGGGCACACACCATGAGGGGTTGATCATCACGCAACTCCCGACACGGCCCCCAGTCGGCGACGAGGTGGTTCCAAAGGTCGACAACTTCTTCGCGGTAGCCGACGATCGCCGACGACCTTCGTCCCATTCGGCTCAAGCGGGATCCAAACGCCGAACGGGCCGCCGGACTAGTCTCGACAAGCAAGACGTTGGGCCCAACAAACACCGCGCAGCGCAGTTCACCATCGACGTACCAGCCCCAGGTAGGTCCACCTGAACCCATGGGGTCAAGGCCAGCCGCGACTACACGCTCGGCAACCACCGAATATGCGTCGGGGTCCCGATCGAGAAGAAAGATCAGGTCTTCGAGGTCGTCAGCAGCAAGTTCGCGCAGAACTCCTGGCACGGAATCAGCTGACGGTGACGACTGGTCCGGGCACATCGTTCGGGTCACCTTCGACAGCCATCGACTCCGCGAGGCGCATGGCTTCTTCAATGAGGGTTTCGACGATCTGAGCTTCGGGCACCGTCTTGATGACCTCGCCCTTGACGAAGATCTGGCCCTTACCGTTGCCAGATGCGACCCCGAGGTCGGCATCGCGTGCCTCACCAGGCCCGTTGACTACACAGCCCATAACGGCGACCCTAAGTGGGACATCCATGCCCTCAAGGCCAGCGGTGACCTGCTCAGCCAGGGTGTAGACGTCAACCTGGGCTCGCCCGCACGACGGGCACGAGACAATCTCAAGTCCGCGCTCTCGCAGGTTCAGCGATTCGAGGATCTGCAGTCCGACCTTGACTTCTTCTTCCGGGGGCGCGGACAGCGAGACCCGGATCGTGTCGCCGATGCCCTTACTGAGGAGCGCACCAAACGCAACCGAGGACTTGATGGTTCCTTGGAACTTCGGACCTGCCTCGGTGACACCGAGATGAAGCGGATACTCGCACTGTTCGGCTAGCAGTTCGTACGCGCGAACCATCACGACAGGGTCGTGGTGCTTCACCGAGATCTTGATATCCCGGAAGTCGTGCTCTTCAAACAACGAGCATTCCCACAGCGCGGATTCGACTAACGCCTCTGGCGTTGCCTTGCCGTACTTCTCCATGATTCGTTTGTCGAGCGAGCCAGCGTTGACTCCGATACGAATCGGCGTGCCAGTGTCCTTGGCGGCGCGAGCGATCTCGCCTACTCGGCCGTCGAACTCCCGGATGTTCCCTGGGTTGACGCGGACTGCTGCACACCCGGCATCGAGCGCGGCGAAGATGTACTTGGGCTGGAAGTGGATGTCGGCGATCACTGGGATGCCGGACTTCTTCGCGATTTGGGCAAGTGCGTCGGCATCGTCCTGACTCGGAACAGCGACGCGGACCACCTGACACCCAGTCGCAGTCAGCGCTGCGATTTGCTGCAACGTCTTATTGACGTCCGCGGTCTCGGTCGTGCACATCGACTGAACGCTGATGGGCGCATCACCGCCAACAAACACGGGGTGTGTCGGGTGCCGCAGTTCAAGCTTGCGGGACGTACGACGTGGCGCCAGTACCGGCGGAGGTGGCTGGGGCATGCCAAGGGCGACGCTCATGCCTCAAGTATGCCCCCTTCCCGGGTTGCTCAACCAAGGCGCGGCGGGCGGGGTGCACCCACGTGGGTCAACTAGCCGATCTTCACCGGGTTCACCACGTCGGCATACAGCAGCAGCGCGCTCATCCCTATGAGGATGAAGGCGACTGCGTACGCCACTGGCAGCGCCTTGGCGACATCCACGGGACCCGGGTCAGGTCGATGCCGGAAGCGGGCGATCTGCCGACGCAGCCCCTCCCACAACGCGCCAGCGACGTGTCCGCCGTCGAGCGGCAATAGTGGGATCAGGTTGAAGAGGAACAGGAACAAGTTCAACGACGCAACCATGCCCAAGAACTGAACAATCTTGAAGTTGGCCGGCATCTCAGAGCCAGCGACCTCGCCGCTGATCCGGGTGACGCCAACCACACCGATCGGTCCGTTCGGATCGCGCTCTTCGCCGCCGAAAGCTGCCTGGCCCACCCCGACCAACTTCGTGGGAATCGCGACCAGCGCCTGCGCCGTGCGAATCGACAGGTCCCACATCTGGCCAGGAACTGCACTTATTGGCTGAGGCGTGAGCTCAATCTTCGGGCTCATCCCAAGGAATCCTTGTGGTGCAAGTTCGGTCGTGGGTTCACCGTTGACAACCACAGGGCGTTCGACCAACTGCATCTCGGTGTTGAGCGTTTGAGGTTGCCCATCGCGCAGGACGCCGATCACGACGGGGCCTGGTTGGCTCGATCGGATCGCTGAGGAGAACTGCTGCCACGACTCCATCGGTGTTCCGTTGTAGCTGGTCACCACATCACCGGGTTGCAGTCCGGCAATCGCCGCTGGGCTCTCCGGCGCGCCAGGTGCACAGCCGTTGACCGATTGCGCCGCACCAACGGTTGGAGTGCACTCGCTGACCGCCGAGACTGTCAGCGACGCCGCAGGAGTGCCGAACCCGACGAGCAGGATCGAGAACAAGAAGAAGGCGAGGATGAGGTTCATCACGGGCCCGCCGAGCATCACGACCAGCTTCTTGGGCACTGAAAGCCGGTAGAAGGACCGCCGCTCGTCTTCTTCGGTAATGACCTCTTCGCGAGCCTGGGTCCGCGCATCTTCGATCATCGCGGTCAGCCGACCAGTCGACGAGGACTTCACCTTTCCATCAGGACCTGGCGGGAACATTCCGATCATTCGGATGTAGCCGCCGAAAGGTACCCACTTGACGCCGTACTCAGTCTCGCCCTTCTTGCGCGACCAGATGGTCGGCCCGAAGCCGATCATGTACTGAGTAACCTTGACGCCAAATTTCTTCGCGGGGAGGAGGTGGCCGAGTTCGTGCCAGGCGATCGAGAAAAGGATGGCAAAGATGAACGCGATGATCCCGACGAACTCGAGCATCGCGATCATCCTCCGATCAACTGGTTGGCGGCGGGTCGTGCCCACGCTTCCGCGGCGAGCACGGCCTCGACGCTGAGGTCAGCATCGGAAACAAACGCCGAGCCTTCGCCGGAGGATGTCCCCTGCACATGATGCGTCACAACCTGCTCCACTGTCGACAAGATCCCGGTGAAAGGCAGGCGGCCATCAAGGAATGCGGCAACACACTCTTCGTTCGCCGCGTTGAAGACCGCCGGTGCAGTTCCCGCGAGCGAACCGACCTCGCGGGCGATTCGTACCGCCGGGAAGGCTGCTTCATCGAGCGGGTAGAACTCCCACGTCGCGGCCTGGGTCCAGTCACAGGCAAGTGCAGCATTGGGTACGCGGTTCGGCCAGCCGAGGCCAAGCGCGATCGGCATGCGCATGTCTGGCGGGCTCGCCTGGGCGATCGTTGAACCGTCGACGTACTCAACCATTGAGTGCACGACTGATTGCGGGTGCACCACGGTCGCGATGCGGTCATAGCCAATGCCAAACAGCAGGTGGGCTTCGATGACTTCCAGACCCTTGTTCACCAACGTCGCGGAGTTGATCGTCACTACCGGTCCCATCGACCAGGTTGGGTGTGCGAGCGCCTGCTCGGGAGTTACGTGCTGAAGTTGCTCAGCCGTCCATCCACGAAAAGGCCCACCGGATGCAGTGAGAACGAGTCGAGCAACTTCATCCGCAGTGCCTGCTCGCAGTGCCTGGGCGAGAGCTGAATGTTCGGAATCGACCGGCACCAGTTGACCAGGGTCCGCGACCTCAGTGACGAGTGTCCCGCCGACGACCAGTGACTCTTTGTTCGCCAGCGCAAGAATCGCACCGCTGTCCAGCGCCGCGAGTGTCGGTTCAAGACCGACCGAACCCGTCATTCCGTTGAGAACAACATCGCATTGAAGACCGGCAATCTGGGTTGCCGCAGTCGGGCCCGCAATGACCTCGGGAATCATGAACTCCCCCGGCCGAAGACCCCGATGGCGAGCTTCTTGATCGATGAGCAACGCGAGGTTGATCGCGGCGTCCGGCTCGGCCACACCAACGATCTCGGCACCGGTATCGAGCGCCTGTTGGGCCAACAACTTTAGGTTCGCCCCACCTGCGGCGAGAGCAACAACCTTGAACTGATCAGGGTTGCGGGCAACGATGTCGAGGGCCTGAGTGCCAATCGATCCGGTACTACCGAGCAGAACTACTTCGCGGGTCACCCGCCCATTGTCGCCCACCTCGGCGTGGCCGCGGGCATTGGTCAGGGATTCACAGGAAACGATGACATTGCTACTCAGACCCGCATTGCGGCGAACCTCAGACGAACGTAGTCAGCAGTCCAGTTGCCGTGAGAGTCGCGCATGCTGACCTCAAGAAGTTCGACTGCGGTGGCCGCGACCGCTTGAGCGGTGTCGGCGTCGAGATCGCCTAGAAACGGGTCACCGAAGGTCTCGATCCAACCGGCCGCGCCCGTGGGCAGAGGCGTCGGGCGGTGGTGGATTTCGATGAGCCTGACATCGAATCCGCCAGCTCGGAGGAGTTCTTCGTACTCAGCCGCAGTCGGGAAGAACCATGGGTGTGCTGCAGGTTCCACACCGTGCAGACGCCGCGCAGCATGCAGTGCGATCGACAGTGACGCAACGTTTCCGTGCCCACCGAATTCACCGACAAATCGACCGCCAGGCTTCAGGAGTTGATGAACGCCAGCGATGACATCCTGCGCGGCGGGTATCCAGTGCAGCGCCGCGTTGGTGAAGACCGCGTCGAAGCTCCCTGCGACCAGACGCCCTTCGGTGATTGCTTCAGCAATTTTCGCGCCGTGAACAACCTGTGCGTCGAGCCCCCGGTCCTGCGCAGCAGCGACCATGTCTGGGGAGGCGTCGATGCCGTGCACTCGACCGGCCCGCGAGGCAAGTTCCGCCGTCAACACACCATCGCCGCAGCCTAGATCGAGGACAAGCTCGTGGCCTTGCGGGTCGAGTAGATCCAGGACCGTCCGACCCAACTCGGGGACAAAGCCCACATTCTCGGCGTAGGTCTGTGCATTCCAGTCATAGGACGTCATGACGACAATGCTGCCACGGACGCCACTGCGCGCCCGCGCGTGGACATGGGTGTGCCGCGCGCACAGGTGGAAGTCAGGGTTGTCCGGTGAGGTTGAGGTCGACGCGCGCTCGCCCGTCGTCACCGATGACGATCTGGTGCTTGTCGGCGTGAACGGCATGGTGATGCGCGGAGCACAGCAGAGCTGCATTGTTCAGTGAGGTGACGCCGCCGTCTGCCCAGTGCTTTATGTGGTGGGCATGAGACCACGACGCCGGCTTCCCGCAGAACGGGAAGACACATCCGCCGTCGCGGATCTCTAACACCTTGCGCAAGTGTGCCGGCAAGATCCGTCTCGACCGACCCACATCCAGCGACAAACTTGGTTCATCGACGATGACCCGGCGGATATTGCAGTCACACGTCATCCGGCGGGCTTCCCGCGGTGACAACGTGAACTCCCCCGGGCCATTCGACGGACCGATCGACGCCGAATGGCCAGGAATCAACCGGTCCGGGTTGATCTCCACCCGTCGCCCGGTCATCCCGCGCGTCCCAGCCATCCCACCGGCACCTGTCGCCCCAGGTACGCCGTCCGGCTCCGCCGTTGGCGTCGCGTCCGTTGGCGTCGCGCCCGCTGTTCCGGCGCTATTGGTTGGGCGGCTGGCTTTGGTTCGTTTGTTAGCCGCGAGCTGTTCGGCCAAGTTGGTATCGAATTGCTCCAACAACGACACGGTCTGATGCTTCACAACATGGCTCTTCTAGGCGTTGCAGTGACACTGTCATGGCTACCGCGGGAACCGCGCCGCCAGACGTCGGCAACTTCTCAGCCGCCAACAGTTGATCCAAGAGCACCTCGAACGCATCCGCGCGCTCTTGTTCCGATGACGCCATCACGCGGTCGTCGCCAACCTCGGTGTCTCGATTCTTCCAAAGCTGTGACAGTGCTGCATTGAGCGCCGCAAACGCCTTCGATCCAACTTCCGGAGTCAGAAACGCGTCTAGCTTCACACCGTCGCCGAGGTGACTGACCCGCAGGTAGCGGCGTTTGAATACATCCGTCTCGTTGTCGCCGACACCGATCGGGTCCACTGCAGCAGCCCATGCCCGCATCGTGCGCCGAAAGTCAGCAACCGAAACAAGCGCTGCGTACTTCATCAACGACGGCAGGAACTGCGGGAGCACCCGCTCACGTACTTTGTTCGCCAACCCGACGCTGACGACGACGTCCACATGCCCGCGCGACACTTTGCCGCTGTTCACCGCGTCACGCACCACCGAATAGGTATCCAACAACTCCGCAGCGCGTAGGTCTTTGGATGCTTGGCCGTGATCACGGATCGACCGCGCCCGAAGAAACGAATTCGCCGTTTGGTTCGCGGCGTCACGCCACACCTCTGAGCGCTGCACCCGAGACACGGCGGACAACCGCACTCCCTCACCAACCGTCAACACCTCATCAAGCTGAGTAAGCAACGCAACCGCCGCATACCCATCAAGCGACTCAACCCGCACACGCAAACGATCTAAATGCTCAACGATCTCGGCGACCTCGCCAGCACAGTCACCACCAACTGCACCTGCTGGCGAACCGGAGCCTGGCGAAGCGCTCGGGGCGTCTGGTGACGCAACTTCGCCGCTCGGACCCGCCATGCCAACCAACCCGTCTACACCGTCAGCCCATCTGGACCTAGTGCGCGAACCCTTGGCGACCAGAGATCCATTGTTCGAACACCTGTACGAATGATAGTCCAGGACTAGCTTGTAGATCAACTGACTTTCGACAGAGTTTCCCTTTGTTTGCAGTCACTTCAGCACAGCGGAGAAGCCTCGAGCCACAACTAATGGTGCGCTCGGAGTCCGACTACGAGGTGGTCGCTGCCAATTGCCCGCAGGCGCCATCGATCTCGCGACCTCGGGTATCGCGAACAGTCACGGGCACACCGTGGCGTTCAAGCGCCGCAACAAACGCGACCTCGTCTTCGGGGCGAGACGCCGTCCACTTCGAACCAGGTGTCGGGTTCAACGGGATGAGATTCACGTGCACGAGGTTTCCCTTGAGTAGGCGCCCGAGGTGTTCCGCACGTTCACGCTGATCGTTGATGTCCTTGATCATCGCGTACTCAATCGATACTCGCCGGTTCGTCTTCGCGGCGTACTCCCAGGCGGCGTCTAACACCTCAGCGACTGGGAATCGGTTGTTGATCGGGACCAGTTCGTCACGTAGTTCGTCGTCAGGCGCGTGCAACGAAACTGCGAGGGTGAAGGGCAAGCCCTCCGTCGCAAGCTGCCGCATCCGCGGAACCAGTCCAACCGTGGAGACAGTGATTCCACGGGCAGACATGCCGAGGCCTTCCGGAGCCTCAGTCGTCAACATGCGCAGCGCCTTGATGACCCGGTTGTAGTTCGCCATCGGCTCACCCATACCCATGAGCACCACGTTCGAGACTCGCCCAGGTCCGCCCGCGACTTCCCCGCGGGCGAGCATCCGTGAACCTGCAAGGACTTGCTCGACAATCTCAGCCGTCGAGAGGTTACGAGTCAGCCCCGCTTGGCCGGTTGCGCAGAACGGGCAGTTCATCGCGCAGCCGGCTTGGCTTGAGACGCACATCGTCACGCGGTTTGGGTACCGCATGAGGACGCTCTCGACAAGCGAGCCGTCGTGTAGGCGCCAGACTTGTTTGACGGTCGTGCCGTTGTCACAGCTGAGCGTACGAACGGGTTCGAGGAGGTCCGGCAGTAACTCCTGCTGGATCGTTTCGCGGGCTGACCCATTGAGATCGGTCCACGTCGTCGGGTCGTCATTGAGTCGGCCGAACCACTGGCGAGACAGCTGATCTGCCCGGAATCCAGGCACACCGAGCGCCGTGACCGCCTCTTTACGCTCGGCCAGCGTCATGTCGCTGATGTGACGGGGCGGCAGTTTGCCGGGCTTCTTGGCCGCTCGCTCGACGAAGGTGCCACGCTTCGGAGTCGGTAAATTCTGGGAAGTCATCGGTTCAAGAGTCTCACGCCGTGGGCGCGTTGCGCCAAGGGAGGTTTTGTGGACCGCCGGGATTACACGAGCCGGTAGCCGAGGCCCGGCTCGGTAATCAGGTATTGCGGCCTAGATGCTTCCGGTTCGAGCTTGCGTCGCAGCGCTGCCATGTGCACCCGCAAGTAGTTGCCCTGGCGTTCAAAGCCAGGACCCCACACTTGCGTCAGTAGTTGTTGTTGACTGACGAGCTTGCCACGGTTCGCCGCGAGCACATCAAGGATGTGCCATTCCGTCGGAGTCAGTCGAACCACCTTGCCATCTCGAGTCACGGTCGCCGCACTGCGATCAATGACAAACGCCTCAGTCGTGACGATCGGATCGGTGATACCCGCAGTGCGCATCGCCGAGCGGCGAGTCGCTGCGCGAACCCGAGCGACCAGTTCGGCCATATCGAATGGCTTTGTGATGTAGTCGTCGGCGCCGTTCTCTAGAGCGCGAACCTTCTCCTCACTCGTACTCCGGGCCGACAGCACCAAAACAGGGATGTCGCTCCAGCCGCGAATACCTGCGAGTACTTCAATTCCATCCATGTCGGGCAGGCCAAGGTCGAGGATCACGATGTCAGGCCTGACTCGCGCGACCTTCTCTAGCGCTGCGCGCCCGGTTGCCGCCGCCTCAACCTTAAAGTCACGCGCACGCAAATTGATTACAAGCGCATGCAGCAGCGCCGCTTCGTCGTCCACCACTAGCACCGTCGTCACGAGCGACCACCTCCCACTGCCCCCGGCGACGCCGCGGTGGCGCCCCGATGCACGGGAACGGAGACCACCATCGTCAGCCCTCCACCAGGGGTGTCTTCAACGTCGATCTCGGCGGAGATAAGCGCAGCCAGGCCGGCCGCCACAGCGAGCCCGAGTCCGACCCCACCTGCCTCGGCCGCCTTTTGGTCACCGGATCGCAAGAATGGTTCAAAGATCGCGCGCTGCTGGTCCGCGGTGACGCCCGGCCCACGATCAACCACTCGAATATCGACGCGGCGAGTGGGTTCTGTGATCTCACCAGCGACGACTCGCACCGCAATACCATCGCTACGTTGGCGCGCGGCATTCTCAATGATGTTCGCCAAGATGCGCTCGAGCAACGCGGGGTCGGTGTAGATCACGGGAAGGTCCTCGCCAACCTCGCTGATCACTTGCGACTCGGGCAGTCCCCCAATCGCTTTCTGCACGACCTCTTCGACAAGCGTCGGCTTCTCGAGCGGCCGGACAGCACCCGCTTGCAGCCGGTTCATGTCCAACAGGTTCGTCACCAAGGAGCTCAACCGATTCGCACCCTGCTCGGCGCCCACCAGCAACAACCGTCGATCCTGATCCGTGAGGGTCAACTGCTCATCAGCGAGAGTGGAAAGCGCCGCTTTGATTCCTGCGATCGGCGTGCGCAAGTCATGCGAGATTGTCGCGAGCAATGCACGGCGCGCATTCTCAGTCTCCCGCAATCGCGTCGCGTCGGCCGCCTTGGCGACGAGGCGATCGCGTTCCAGCAACGAAACCGCCTGGGCGGCATACACCGTCAGGATCCGCCGCTGCGACAACGTGAGCGCTCCCCCGGACGCAGCAAGCACAAGTCCGCCACCGGCGTCGACCGCGACATCGGCACGGTCCGGCGATGCGATCCGCACGTCTCCGACTGACTCAATGACCCGAAACGGTTGGTGGCCATCGCCGCGTTCAAAGATCGCGGCGCCCTGAAACGAGAACGACTCACACGCTTGCTTCAACAACCCCGAGACAAAGTTCTTCTGCCGCGACAAGACGCCCATCGAGAGGTCCATGAGCGCCTCAGCTTCGGCACGCCGGATCGCAGCTTCATTCGCGAGCGCAATACTGCGATCGACCACGACCGCAAGGGTGCAGCCAACCAGGATGAACAGCACCAAGGCGATGACATTCTCCGGCGCCGCGATGTCGAAGCTATGGAGTGGCTCAACAAAGAACCAGTTGATCAAAAACGTGGAGGTGACCGATGCGGTGATTGCCGCGACGATGCCGCCGACCAAAGTGCAGCCAATCACTGGAACGAGCATTGCCAACAGCGCGAGCGACAGGTCGTAGTCAGTGTCGATGGGGGCAAGCACCAAGCCAATGAGTACCGGGGTCAACACCGCTAGCAACACACCGATGAGTCGTCGCCGCCGCGACAGCGTTCGCTGCAGCGGTTTAGTAAACAGCGAAGAGCCAGCACGTTCGTGGGTGACCACCTGGACATCGATGTCGCCTGACTCCCGAACCACGAGGTCCGCAGCACTCGGCCGCAACGCGGTACTAAGGCGCCCACGCCGAGATTCGCCAACAACAATTTTCGTGCCATTCACCGACCTGGTGAACTCCAACAGCGACGCAGGCACGTCGTCACCGACGACCGTGTGGAACGTTCCGCCAAGCTCCTGCGTCAAGGTGCGCTGCCTGACGAGTGCATCAGCTTCTGTGCCCCGAGCACCGTCGCTGCGAACGACGTGGACTGCAACCAAGTCACGGCCAGCGCTGCGACCCGCGACGATCGCCCCGCGACGCAGGAGGGTCTCACCTTCCGGCCCGCCGGTGAGCGCCACCACAACGCGTTGGCGCGCAGCCCACGTATCACTGATTTCGTTGTTGTTGCGATACAACTCCAGCGCTTCATCTACCCGATCCGCGAGCCACAACAGCGCAAGTTCACGCAAGGCTGCGAGGTTGCCCACCCGGAAGTAGTTGCCGAGAGCCGCGTCAACCTTGTCCGCCTTGTAGACGTTGCCGTGGGCAAGCCTGCGGCGCAGGGCCTCTGGCGACATGTCTTCGAGTTCAATCTGGTCCGCACCTCGGACGACAGCGTCCGGCACGGTCTCTTGCTGTTTGATCCCAGTGATCGCTTCAACGGTGTCGTTGAGCGATTCGAGGTGTTGGATGTTCACGGTCGTGATGACGTCAATCCCGGCGTCGAGGAGTTCACGAATGTCCTCCCAGCGTTTGATGTTGCGGGAGCCTGGCACGTTGGTGTGCGCAAGTTCATCTACCAGCACGACCGCGGGTCGGCGAGCCAAGATTGCGTCAAGGTCCATCTCGCTAAACGTTGACCCTCGGTACTGGAGTTGGGCCCTCGGGATCGCCTCCAAACCCGCGACGAGTTCCTCTGTGTTTGGTCGCCCGTGGGTCTCCACAAAGCCCACCACCACATCGGTTCCGCGCGCTAGCCGACGATGACCCTCCCCGAGCATCGCGTAGGTCTTGCCGACGCCGGGCGCTGCACCGAGATAGACCCGCAGGTGGCCCCTAGTCATCGCCAGATCCTCAACGTCTCGCGTTGGCAATTGCGAGGTTCAGTAACAGCACATTGACTCGCTCTTCGCCGAGAAATCCGAGTTGGCGACCCGCTGTGTTCGCATCCACTAGACCTGCCACCGCACTCTCGCTGAGTCCATTGGCCTTTGCGACCCGGGACACCTGCAGACGAGCATATTCCGGACTGATGTGTGGGTCGAGTCCGCTGCCGCTTGCGGTCAGCGCATCGGGCGGGACGAACACGCCCGTGCCCGCCTGGGATTCCACCGCGGCCCGGCGCTCTTGCACTGCCGCAAGTAGGTCTTCGTTGTTCGGTCCAAGATTGCTGCCGCCGCTGGACATCGCGTCGTAGCCGTCCGCACCGGCGGCCGACGGCCGCGGCTGGAACCACTGGTCACCCTCGAAGTTCTGCCCAATCAACTCCGACCCGACAACTTCACCGTCGCTTTCGACCAACGAGCCTTTGGCGCTACCGGAGGCAATCACCGCCCCAACACCGGTGACGAGCAGTGGGTAGACCACGCCGAGCACAAGCGCGCCCACAACAATCAGCCGGACTGCGATCCATGCCTGCCGAGTTACTCCGTTCACGACCAATCACCCAATCCCTGGAATCTGTGAAACAACAAGATCGATGAGCTTGATCCCGATGAACGGGGCAACAAGTCCGCCGAGGCCATAAATGAGCAGATTCCTGCTCAAAAGTTGCGCAGAAGTGCTCGCGCGGTAGCGGACTCCCCGCAACGCGAGCGGGATCAACGCGACGATAACCAGTGCATTGAAGATGACTGCCGACAAAATTGCGGAGTTCGAACTCCCCAAGCGCATAATGTTGAGCGTCTCGAGCCCCGGAAACACCACCACAAACATCGCTGGCAAGATCGCGAAATACTTCGCAACGTCATTTGCGATCGAGAAGGTCGTGAGCGATCCACGCGTGATGAGCAACTGTTTGCCGATAGCGACCACGTCGAGCAACTTCGTCGGGTTGGAATCTAGATCGACCATGTTTCCGGCTTCTTTCGCGGCCGAAGTCCCCGTCGACATCGCCACACCAACATCCGCCTGTGCCAGCGCAGGGGCGTCGTTGGTCCCGTCGCCGGTCATGGCTACGAGACGCCCGCCAGCTTGCTCCTTCTTGATCAGCGCGAGTTTGTCTTCCGGCGTCGCTTCAGCGAGGACATCGTCTACGCCTGCCTCTTCGGCAATCGCACGAGCCGTCGCCGGATTATCGCCAGTAACCATCACTGTCCGAATGCCCATCCGGCGCAGTTGGGCAAAGCGCTCAGCGATGCCTTCCTTGACGATGTCTTTGAGGTAGATGACACCGAGGACCCGTTGACCGTCGGCAACAACGAGCGGAGTGCCACCGGCCGCCGAAATCGCATCAACGTCGTTTACAACTTCGGTGCCAACGGTGCCGCCTTGCTCGGCAACCCACGCAAATACCGATCCGGCCGCGCCCTTACGCACCTGATGCCCGTCGTGGTCAACTCCGCTCATTCGAGTCTGTGCCGTAAATCCGATCCACTGCGCATCGGTGAAGTCTTGAACCTCCTGGGCTCGCAACCCGAACTGTTCCTTGCACAACACCACCACAGATCGCCCCTCGGGCGTAGTGTCCGCCAGACTCGCGAGTTGTGCCGCGTGGGCGAGTTCGATGATGTCCACACCTGGCGCAGGCACCAGTTCGTGAGCCTGACGATTGCCTAGCGTGATCGTTCCGGTCTTGTCGAGCAGCAACGTGGAAACGTCGCCCGCGGCCTCCACCGCCCGCCCACTCAACGCGAGCACATTGTGTTGCACCAACCGGTCCATACCGGCGATGCCGATAGCCGAGAGCAACGCACCGATCGTCGTCGGGATCAGGCAGACCAACAGTGCGGACAACACCACCAAGCTGGTCGGAGCATCCGAGTAGTTCGCAAGCGGCGCGAGTGCGGTGACCGCCACAAGGAAGACAATCGTCAGCGAGGCAAGCAGGATGTTGAGCGCGATTTCATTCGGAGTCTTGCGACGGTCGGAGCCTTCTACGAGGGCGATCATCCGATCGATGAACGTCGACCCCGGCTCTGCAGTGATGCTGATGACGATTCGATCACTGAGGACCTTTGTGCCGCCGGTGACGGCGCATCGGTCCCCGCCACTCTCGCGAATCACCGGCGCGGATTCCCCGGTGATTGCCGACTCATCGATGCTGGCCAGGCCTTCAACGATGTCGCCGTCGCCGGGAATCACATCTCCTGCCTCGCACACGACCCGGTCGCCAATGTGAAGGTCCACGCCACGGACTTCGCTGATCGTTCCATCTGCGGCGAGGAGTCTGGCCATCGAATCGCGTTTGGCCGCTCGCAGCGACGCGGCCTGCGCCTTTCCACGGCCTTCCGCAACCGCATCAGCGAGGTTCGCGAAGATCACCGTCAACCACAGCCACACAGCGATCGACCACGCGAACACGCTCGGCGTCAGCAACGCGGCAACTGTGGTGACGATCGACCCGACTAACACCACAAACATCACCGGTGTCTTCACCATGTTGCGCGGGTCTAGCTTGCGCAATGCTGCCGGCAGGGACGTCAGCAGCGATGCTGGCGAGAACGCGCCTGACTTCACCTGTGGTGCGTCTTGAACTGAGACAGTGCTCATGACAATCCTTCTGCGATGGGGCCGAGCGCGAGTGCGGGGAGGTACACCAGTCCAGCGAGCACAACCGTGACGACTGCGAGCAGACCAACAAACTGCGGTCTGTGCGTCGGCAACGTCCCGTCTGTCTCGGGAACTTTCGCCTGGCTCGCTAGCGAACCCGCGAGAGCCAGCACAAAGATGATCGGCAAAAACCGTCCAAGGAACATTGCGACAGCTAGACCGATGTTGTAGAAGTCGGTGTTTGCAGACAGCCCCGCGAACGCTGAGCCGTTGTTGTTTGATGCCGACGTGAAGGCGTAGAGCACCTCGCTGAGGCCGTGCGGACCTGAGTTCAACATCGAGGATCGACCGGCCTCGGTCGCCATCGCGATCCCCGTGCCAACAAGGGCGAGGGTGGGAGTCACCAAGATGTACAGCGAGGCGAGTTTGATCTGCCGGGCCCCAAGCTTTTTGCCCAGGTATTCAGGGGTTCGCCCCACCATCAAACCGGAGATGAAGACAGTGACGATAGCCAAGACCAGCATCCCGTAGAGGCCCGAACCGACTCCGCCAGGAGCGACTTCGCCTAGTCCCATATTGAAGATCAACATGCCACCGCCGAACGGCGTGTACGAGTCATGCATGGAGTTGACCGACCCAGTAGAGGTCAGCGTTGTGCTTGCACCGAAGACCGCCGACATCGGAACGCCGAATCGGAGTTCCTTGCCCTCAGTCGCCGCGCCCGCCGCCTGTAGCGCGACGCCAGCGTGTGCATTCTCGGCTGCGACAGTCAGGCTCACCGATATCGCCCAGAGGATCGTCATTGTTGCCAGGATTGCGAAACCTTGGCGGACCTGACCAACCATCCGCCCAAAGGTTCGCGGCAGGCTGAATGGGATGGCAAGCAAGAGCAATATCTCAATCAGGTTGGTCAGAGGAGTTGGGTTCTCAAACGGATGAGCCGAGTTCGCGTTGAAGAATCCACCGCCGTTTGTCCCGAGGTCCTTGATCGCTTCCTGGCTGGCCACAGGTCCGCCAGGCAGAAGCTGTTCGCCGCCACCGAGGGTCGCGACGGTGGTGTCCGAGAAGTTCTGGATCACTCCGAAGACCATCAGCACAACAGCAAAGACAAAAGCAATGGGCAGCAGAATCCGATACACCCCACGGACGAGATCAACCCAGAAGTTCCCGAGCCGGTCGGTGTTCGTCCGCGCCAATCCACGAATCAACGCGACGACAACGGCCATCCCGACCGCTGCCGACCAGAAGTTCTGGACGGCAAGGCCCGCCATCTGGACGAGGTACCCGAGCGATTCCCCCGAGTACGACTGCCAGTTGGTGTTGGTCACGAAGGAGATTGCCGTATTCAACGACTGCATCGGCAGCATCGCGTCTTTGCCATTTGCCAGCGGCAGCATCGGAGCTAGCCGCAACATTGCGTACAGCGCAACGACGGACAGCACCGAGAAGATCAGCACCGACCTCAGGTAGACAGGCCACCGTTGATCGGCATCGGGATCAACTCCGACGACTCGATACGTGACACGCTCAAGCCGACTGTGATGCGTCGAGGAGTACACCCGCGCCATGTAGTCCCCGAATGGGACGTGAATCGCCGCGAGCACCACAACCAACGCAAAGATGCTCAGCGCTGCGGCAAGCCAGCCGGTCATCAGAACCACTCCGGCTTCAACAACGCGATCACCAGATAGACCAACATGAGGATGGCAATGAGCAGCGCGAAGGCTGCTTCAACGTTCGTCATCGCGCGCTCACAGCTTCTCGGTTGCGCGCAAGACCAGCCACGCAATCGCTGTGAGACCTAGACCGATAAGTAGTGCAACAAGATCTGCCATGCACTCATCGCATCACCGGTCGCGATGTTTGGGAACGAGTCTTAACGGCTTCTATACGAGCCGTCGGAAATGAAGAATGTCGCCTTAACGCACCGGTCAGGAAATTCCGCTACCGAGGAAGAAGTAGAACAGCGCCCACGAGACAAAAGCGTTGGGAATGAGCGAATCCAGACGGTCCATCAATCCACCGTGACCCGGTAGCAATTTACTCATGTCCTTCACGCCGAGGTCCCGCTTGATCGCGCTCTCAGCAAAGTCACCAGCCGTCGCGACAATCGACATCACGATGCCAGCGATAACGCCCTGCCACCAGTAACCGTCAAGCAGCCAGACGAACAACCATGCACCAATTGCGGCCTGGAAGATCACCGAACCGGCAAAACCCTCCCACGACTTCTTCGGGCTGACCCCTGGTGCAATTGGGTGCTTTCCGAACATCACACCGGCTGCATAACCGCCGATGTCGTTGGCGATCGTCAACGAGATAAAGACGATGATCCGCTGTGGGCCATCGGCGTGATCGAGGGTCAGCATGACGAAGCCGACCATGAATGGCAGGTAGGCCGCGGTGAAAACCGACGCCGTGATGTCTTTGACGTACCCGTCGACGCCCCGGCGGATACGCCACATGAGGATGAAGACGACCATTGAGCCGAACGTTACGAGTTGGGCGACAACACCCCACTGGTACGTGGCGGCCGAACACGCGATCGCGCCGAGGTAGAGCGGCGTGCGGGCAATTCGAATTCCCGAGTTTGCGAACGCGTTGGTGACTTCCCAGATCCCAATACAGATCGCAACACACGCGAGCGCTACGAATAACCACGGCTGAACGAAGAGGCAGGTTAGCGCGACGACTCCGAGCAGAACACCGACACCGATCGCCGCGGGTAGGTTCCGGCCGGCCTTTGACGTCTTGGCCGGTTCGGCGTCCGCGGGTTCGGGCTCTGCGAGGGGGGCTTGTGAGTTGTCCACGTCAGACCTCGAGGAGCTCGGCTTCCTTGTGTTTGAGGATCTCGTCGACATGGCTGACGTGCTTTGAGGTGACGTCGTCGAGCTGCTTCTCAGCGCGACGCACATCGTCTTCTCCAGCGTCGCCGTCCTTCATCAGCTTGTCGAGCTCGGCGTTTGCGTGGCGACGGACGCTGCGAATCGAGATCTTGGCGTCTTCAGCCTTCGTTCGCGCGACCTTGATGTACTCCTTGCGACGTTCCTCCGTCAGTTCAGGCAGCACAACGCGGACGATCTTTCCGTCGTTGGTCGGGTTCACACCAAGGTCAGAGTCGCGGATCGCCTTCTCGATTTCGTTGAGGGCGCTGACGTCGTACGGGCTCACGATGATCATGCGAGCCTCTGGGGTCTGGAACGAAGCGACCTGATTGAGCGGAGTCTGCGCGCCGTAGTAGTCCACCGTGATCTTGGCGAACATTGCCGGATTGGCACGGCCCGTGCGCAAGGTCGAGAAGTCCTCGCGGGCGACCGCGATGGCCTTGTCCATCTTTTCTTCAGCCTCGAACAGGATCTCGTCGATCACAGTCAACTCCGATACTCGTGGGCCTGATGACCCGAAAACGTTGTCTCGTTGGCGCACAGCCTAGAACGTCTGGCGCCGAATGTGCGCCTTAGCAGCGGTCAGCGCGCGCCGCGAACTGTGTCACGACGTCGCAGCGACGAGCGTTCCGATGCGTTCGCTGGCGACGGCGCGAGCGATGTTGCCCTCCGTCAGTAGATCAAAGACGATGATCGGCATCTCGTTGTCGCGGCAGAGGCTGATCGCCGTCGCATCTGCGACCTTCAGATCCTGGGTCAAGACGTCGTCATATGTCAGTTGGTCGTAGCGCTTGGCATTCGGATTGGTCCGGGGGTCGTCGTCGTACACCCCGTCGACACTCTTTGCCATCAGCACAACTTCACAACCGGTCTCAAGCGCACGTTGAGCGGCACACGTGTCCGTCGAGAAGAACGGCGCACCTAGGCCGGCGCCGAAGATAACCACACGACCCTTTTCCATGTGCCGAATTGCCCGTCGCGGCGTGTAGGGCTCAGCGACCTGCCCCATCGCAATCGCGGTCTGAACCCGTGTCTCCACACCTTGGCGCTCTAGGAAGTCCTGCAGGGCGAGGCAGTTCATCACAGTTCCGAGCATGCCCATGTAGTCCGCACGCGAACGGTCCATGCCAACTTCGGAAAGCTGTGCACCCCGGAAGTAGTTGCCGCCGCCAATCACGATCGCAACTTGCGCACCACGAGCGACAACATCTGAGATTTGCCGGGCGATGGCGGACACGACGTCAGGATCGACGCCTAGTCCGCCACCGCCAGCAAAAGCCTCGCCGGACAACTTCAGCAACACCCGGTTCCAGCCCGACTCAGGTGCGTCGGGCCAATGCTCGACAGTTCCTTCCAACGTGGGTTGAACCGGGGCTGACATCAGTTCGGACTCCTGATCGTTGGAGGTGTCGAGGTGGAGCGGCTAGTGCACGTGCTGGTTAGTCCTGACCAACCTTGAAGCGAGCGAAACGAGTGACGTTTGCGCCGTTCTCTTCGAGGAGTTTCTTGATGGTCTTCTTGTTGTCGCGAACGTAGGACTGCTCAAGCAGGCAGAAGTCCTTGAAGAAGCCATTGGTGCGGCCTTCCACAATCTTCGTGATCGCTTGCTCGGGCTTGCCCTCTTCACGAGCTGTTTCCTCGGCGATGCGTCGTTCGTTCTCGACAACCTCGGCAGGGACGTCTTCGCGACTGAGGTACTTCGGCGACATCGCAGCGATGTGCTGCGCGATCCCCTTGGCCAACTCCTCGTTGTCCTGGTCAAGTTCGACGAGGGCACCGACGCTCGGCGGCAACGCTGGATCGTGCTTGTGCAGGTACACGAACACCGACCCCTGATCGAAACGCGCGAACCGACGGACCTCGATCTTCTCGCCCATCGTGACGTTCGCTTCGTTCAGCAATTCCTGGATGGACTTGCCGGCTTCAAGCTCTGCCGCCATGAGCTCGGCAACGTCGCCGGGCTTGTTGGTCGCAACGA
>CAUJEJ010000078.1 GCA_963169255.1 Actinomycetota bacterium
AACAACCTCACACTCAACGCAAGGGTGGGTGGGTTAGGAGCGAGAGCGGGAGCGTGACTTGGCGCGGTCGTTCGAGTCCAGGAACACCTTGCGGATACGGACGTGGCCGGGGACGACCTCGACGCATTCGTCGTCGCGACAAAACTCGAGCGCCTGCTCTAGGCCCATCAACTTCGGCGGTGCGAGACTCTCGAACGCTTCGCTGGTTGCCGAACGAATGTTGTTGAGCTTCTTCTCGCGGACGATGTTGATGTCCATGTCATCCTGGCGGGAATTCTCACCGACGACCATGCCTTCGTACACATCAGTTCCGGGCGCCACGAACAGCACACCACGTTCCTGAATCGAGAAGGACGCAAACGCAGTAACTGCACCTTGTCGGTCGGCGACGAGCGATCCCGACTGGCGAGTCCGCAATTCACCGAACCACGGTTCGTAGCCAACGAAGTTCTGATGTGCCATTCCGGTACCGCGAGTGTCAGTGAGGAACTGGGTGCGGAACCCAATCAGCCCACGAGCCGGGACGACGTACTCCATCCGAACCCAACCGGTGCCATGGTTGACCATCTGCTCGAGGCGACCCTTACGCGAACCGAGCAGTGACGTCACGACTCCGACGTGTTCCTCGGGGACGTCAACGGTGAGGCGTTCCATCGGCTCGCACAGCTTGCCGTCGACCTCCTTGGTCACAACCTGTGGCTTACCGACAGTGAGTTCGAAGCCTTCGCGTCGCATCATCTCGACCAGAATCGCGAGTTGAAGTTCGCCGCGACCTTGGACTTCCCACGTGTCAGGGCGCTCGGTGTTCTCAACGCGAATCGAGACGTTGCCGATGAGTTCCTGATCGAGCCGGTTTTTGACCTGACGAGCAGTGAGCTTGGTTCCGGACTTGCCCGCGAGCGGAGAAGTATTGATTCCGACGGTCATCGAGATCGATGGTTCATCGACCTTGATCAACGGCATCGGCCGCGGGTCATCTGGATCGGTCAACGTGTCACCGATGTTGATGTCGGCGAAACCGGCGATGGCCACGATGTCGCCGGGACCAGCAACTTCGCCTGGAACTCGCTCGAGCGCCTTCGTGATGAGCAGCTCGACGACCTTGGTCTTCTCGATCGATCCGTCGGACTTGCACCACGCAACCTGCGCGCCCTTACGCAGTTCACCGGAGTAGACCCGCACGAGCGCAAGACGGCCGAGGTAGGGCGAAGCATCAAGGTTGGTGACCTGCGCCTGAAGCGGCGCCGCAGGGTCATACGACGGGGCAGGAACTGTCTTAAGGATGGTCTCAAACAGGGGCTCGAGATCGTCGTTGTTCGGCATCTCGCCGTCGCCTGGTCGATCCGCCGATGCACGCCCAGCACGGCCGGACGCATAGATGATCGGGAACTCGATCTGGTGTTCATCTGCATCAAGATCGAAGAACAGTTCGTACGTCTCATCCACCACTTCAGCGATGCGCGCGTCGGAGCGGTCGGTCTTGTTGACGACGAGGATTACGGGAAGCTTCGCCTCGAGCGCTTTGCGAAGCACAAATCGGGTCTGGGGAAGTGGACCTTCAGAGGCATCGACCAGGAGAACGATCCCGTCGACCATCTGCAGCCCGCGCTCGACCTCGCCACCGAAGTCAGCGTGGCCTGGCGTGTCGACCACGTTGATGACGACCGTGCCCTCAGCACTCGGCCCGGAATAGTTGACCGCGGTGTTCTTCGCCAGGATTGTGATGCCCTTTTCTTTCTCAAGGTCATTGGAATCCATCACCCGGTCGACGAGTTCGCCATGCGCGGCGAATGCGCCAGTCTGGCGAAGCATTTGATCGACGAGAGTGGTCTTGCCGTGGTCGACGTGGGCGACGATGGCAACGTTTCGGATGTCATCGCGAGTGGCGAGATTCTGTTCAGTCACTCAAAGAGTGTTCCAGACCTGTCAAACCGGAGTTTCGGTGGATTTGACCCGTGAGACCCCAATCTCATCAACCGCCTGCCGTTCCCCCGCCCAAGATTCCGCGCACAGCGGTCAATTCTGGCCCTTGGCGGGCCAATTTCGACCGCTGTGCAGGGGCCGATTCGCACCGAATGAGCCTAGGGTGGTGGTATGAGTCGAAGGCTGGAACGTGAAGAAGTAGTCAGGCAGATGGAGGGGCTGGGTGAATGGGTTGTTGACGGTGACTCCATTCGGCGAGTAGTTGAGTTTGCCTCGTTCCTGGGCGGAATCGAGTGCGTGCGCAACGTCGCAGCCGACGCCGAGGCGATGAATCACCATCCCGACATTGATATCCGTTGGCGAACCGTCACCTTCACCCTGTCGACGCACAGCGAGGGCGGGCTTACCCAGCTCGACATCGAACTTGCGCACCAGATCGACGCCGCGGTCCTCCAAATCGATACATAGGCAATTCGCTCAAACGGCTTCACCGGCCACATCCGACTACGTTTGGCCCGTGCAGAATCACAGCTTCGCGCTCATCCCAACCATTCACGTGTCGAATGGTCACGCGCCAATCCCGTCGGACTCCGTGTTGACCAACACCCCACAGTTGGTGACGCCGCTCGCAGCCGCGAGATTCTGGTACGAACAGGGCGCCCGACGGATCCAGATCGTCGACGTCGACGCCATGAACGGCGGTCAGGCCAACACGTCAGCGATCACCCAACTCGTCCACGGGGTGCGCCACCAGCAACGCACCGATCTCGTCGTGACGAACCCGGGCCCTGACACGCTCGCTGCTGCTATCCGAATTGACCCAACTCAGATCGTGCTCGACACCGCGGCAGTTGCGGACCTTGGGTTCCTGTCGGCCGCCGTCGCACAGCACGGCGGCGAGATCGGATTGAGACTGGTTGTCGGCGATGCCGGCGCAATCCGCGCACCGGGAACTGCCGCTGATGGCCTGGACGTGTGGCAACTGCTCCCCCAACTCGATGCATTGCCAATCGCGAACTACCTCGTCAGCGATGCGGGCCACCAGGGACATTGGTGGCAGGCGCACCACGACATCCTCACCGACTTCTGCAATGCCACTTCCGGGTCAGTCACCGCAGGCTCCGGCGTTGTCAGCCTCGAGAACCTCCACAACCTCGCGGATCTGGTTCCGGCCGGGCTCGACGGAGCCGTCATTGGGCGCGCACTTGAGGACGGAACTTTCACCTACGCGGAAGCGCAGACGGCGGTGGAAGCCCGTTATGACCCCTACGAGTGGGGCCCTGCTCGGCCGTAGAAAATTCCGGCACAATTCCGCTCAAGTTTCTCAAGGTTGTGCCGATACACCCCGGATGCGCGGGTGGGGCCAGTCCAACAGAGCCAGGGGAATCACTCTGGCCGCAGCCATTGGGATCGCTGCGGCAGGGCTCTGTGCGTGCAGCACTATGGCGGACGCACAGAACGCCGTCGTCGTTGACAACGTGTCCGTCGCTGGATCGTCGGCCGATGCGGCCGATACGCCTGCTGGGCCCGATTCACTCAAACTCGCTCAAGACCGCCTTGCAGCACTCACGATCGAAGCCAAAGACGTTGCCATCGCGCGCACCAACGTGGACGCCTTGATCACGACGCTGCAGGAATCAACCAGTTGCAAACACGAGGCGAAGTCGTGCGAGAAGAAGCTCACGATTCTAACTGGCGAACGCGCACGCCTCGAGACCCGGATCGACCAACTACCGCGCGCTATCACAGCGACGACAGCCCGCATCACGCAATTGCAGGCGGAGCACCTTTAGATCTTCGCAAGAACCCGTGAGCGAGTCGTTCACTCATGACTCCGCCACGTGGCCGCGGAGCAACCTCCCACATCCGTGACCTCCAGCGAGTGCCTCCGGCTGCCAGAACTCGCGGATTAGCGTTGGCGTTGCCTCGGCCCGCACGGGGGTGACCCACTCAGAGCGAGCCGAGGCGACGCGCAGACACCACTTAGTCGGCCACCGAACGAACGATCTCGGCGATTCGCATCTCCGCTACCTCGTCGACGTCCTCGAAATACCACGCAGCCGGCATCAACTCCCCCTCAGTGCCGCCCGCAGCACGGAATGACGCCTTCTCGGTGATCGCGAAATTCAATCGTTCGTCATTTCGCAGCGTCAGGAGCGCAGGTGTACTCGCTGACTTCGCGTAGGCGGGCATCCCGTACCAGATTCGCGGCTTCAGGCCGGGAGCGGTGCTCACGATGATCCGGTGAACACGTTCCATGACGGAACGCCTCGGCTCGTCCATACTCGAAATCTTGTCCAGCACTTGTGCCAGGTTCTTCTCGTCCTTAGACGGCATCTCATGTCCTCTCGTCAGCCAATGCGGGGCATCGGCAGAATGAAGTCGGCGCATTGGTGCGCCGCACCCCATCCGGACATGTCCTGAGCTACTCAGGCCTCTCCGAGATGATTCACGTGACGTGCCACGTGGAAGCGCAGTTGGTGGCGAACCACCACGATCAGGCTAGCGAACATGTCGACAAATTGCACCCGCCGGTTCAGCGATGTCCCAGCTAGACGTTAAACCTGAACTCCACGACATCGCCGTCGGCCATGACGTATTCCTTGCCTTCCATCCGCACCTTGCCCGCGGATTTGGCTTCGGCCATGGAACCTGCTTCAACAAGATCGTCAAAGCCAACGATTTCCGCCTTGATGAAACCCTTTTGGAAGTCAGTGTGGATGACTCCGGCAGCGGCGGGGGCGGTGTCTCCACGGTGGATGGTCCACGCCCGGGCCTCCTTCGGACCAGCCGTCAGGTATGTCTGCAGTCCCAGGGTTTCGAACCCGGCACGGGCCAAGATGTTGAGCCCTGGTTCATTCTGGCCTGCGTCCGCAAGGAGTTCGGCAGCATCGGTCTCATCAAGTTCGACGAGTTCAGATTCCAATTTTGCGTCGAGGAATACTGCCTGCGCGGGGGCGACAAGCCCCGCAAGCTTCGCACGCAATTCGCTGTCTACCAACTGATCAGTGTCGAGATTGAACACGTAGAGGAACGGCTTAGCTGTGAGCAGCGACAGCTCACGCAGAGGTTCCCGGTCAATCCCCGAGGCAAATACTGTTTGCCCCGCATTGAGCTTCTCTTGAGCGAGCAGTGCCGCGGAGAGGTTCTCTGCGTTGTCCTTGTTCAGCCGGGCTTCCTTCTCAAGTCGAGGGAGCGCCTTCTCGAGTGTCTGCAGGTCAGCAAGGATCAGCTCTGTATTGATGGTCTCGATGTCATCGATCGGCGAGATTTTGCCGTCAACGTGCACAACATCTGAATCGTCGAACGACCTGACGACCTGACAGATCGCATCCGATTCGCGAATGTTTGCGAGGAACTTGTTGCCGAGACCCTGACCTTCGCTCGCCCCGCGAACGATCCCGGCGATATCTACAAAGCTCACCGTTGCGGGCAAGATCTTCTCACTGCCAAAGATGTCCGCGAGCACCGCCAGCCGCGGGTCGGGCACGCCGACCATGCCGACGTTCGGCTCGATCGTGGCAAATGGATAGTTGGCAGCCAAGACGTCGTTGCGGGTTAGCGCATTGAACAGAGTTGACTTGCCAACATTGGGCAGACCGACGATTCCAATCGAGAGACTCACAAGGCGACAGCCTACGGACTAAGAATTGTCACACCCCAATGGCACCGTGACCGGCATGTCAGCCTCAGTCGTTCTCGCACTCATTCTCGCGGCGCTCGTCGGCGCACTTGTCGGTGGTTTTGTCATGGCTGCCGCTGGCCGTCGGCGCGTCTCTGCCGAAGGTTCGCACGCGCAAGGAGTGACTCCAGACACCGTGGCCGCCTCACTCACCGAACTCGCTCGGCGAGTGGATTCCGTAGCGCACGAGCAAGCTGTGGGGCGCACTCAACTGTCTGAACAACTGCGCACAGTGGCAACGGGCAATGCCGCACTCCTACGTGACACCAACCGCCTCGCAGAGGCCCTGCGCCACACCGGCCAGCGCGGACGATGGGGTGAGATGCAACTGCGACGCATTGTCGAAGTCGCCGGGCTCTCGCGCGGCGTTCACTTCACGGAACAACTGCGAGTGGTCGGCGACGACGCGACACTCATTCCCGACATGGTCATCACGATGTCGGACGATCGATCGATTGTCATCGACGCAAAGGTTCCGCTAGACGCGTTGCTCGATGCGCCAGACCACGCACCGGGGACCGACCACGAACGGCCACCGGCGACTGACGTTGGGGTTTCACAACGCCACGCTGCGGCAGTGTCGGCCCATATCGATCAACTCGGCGCGAAGGCGTACTGGCGCCAATTCGCCCATGCACCTGAATTTGTCGTGCTTTTCCTACCTGCGGAATCTCTCCTGGGCGAGGCACTAACTGCGAACCCTGCACTCCTCGAGCGCGCATTCTCACGGAACGTCGTACTTGCGACTCCCAGCACGCTGTTGGCACTCCTGCGCACGGTCGCCTTGGGTTGGCGTGATCGCGATGTGGCCGAGAATGCCGCTGCAATCCACTCGCTGGGCCGGGAGCTACACGATCGCCTACGGGTCATGAACAGCCATCTCGTCAAGCTCGGAACAACGCTGGGGTCGGCAGCGGAGAGCTACAACAAGTTGATCGGTTCGTACGAGTCACGAGTGTTGGTCTCGTCCCGGAAGATGACCGAACTCGGAATCTCCCAGGACCCGATTGCGTCGCCACCACCAGTGGATCGGCTTATCCGAGAGCCCACGGGCGTGGCATTAACCACCTCTGTAGGCGAGTGACGTACCGTTTCTGTCTGTGACCACGACTGGCGACGACCAAGAACCATCCTGGGCGCCTCCGAGCGAAGGCGACGCAGTCGTGGAGTCCGGTGCCGTGATTCGGAGCCCCGCAGACACCCCGGTTGAACCCGAAGTCGAAGAGCAAACCCGCTGGCCGTGGGAAACCGCAGCCGATCCGAACGCAAAGACGCCCACCGGCGCCCCCGCATCCCGGACAGACGCGGGTCCAACCATTCGAACTGAGGACCTGTACCGATCACCTTCAGAGTCAGGGACAGGCGCAGAAACAGCATCAACGCCGGTAAATCCCTCGGTTTCCCCCACCGCCACCGCGGGTCAAGCAGCAAACGTAGAACCTACTGCTGCGACAATTCCCCCTATGACTGCCACCTACGCCGTCGACCCATCAGCTGCGAGCCCGTCACAGGTCGCGTCGCCAGCTCAAGCTGAGCGCGGGCTCGGCACTTGGGGAGTCTTCTTCCTGGTCACAGGAATAACGACGGTCGTTGGCCTCGTCGATATGACGATGAACCGCGAGTTCACCTGGTTCACTGGCGCGGCATTCGTCGTCGCATCCATCCTGGGCGCACTCATGGTTCGGCCACGGGATCTCTGGACAGCGGTGATTACGCCGCCCATCGCGTTCCTGGTTGCGCTGGTCATCGCAGGGCAACCCACCACGATTACCGGCAGCGGAAGTTTGCTGATCCGGGAAGCCTCACTGGTCGGAACCGGCCTAGCGTTCAACGCACCGTTCATCTTTGGCGGAACCGTTGCCGCGCTGATCATCGTGCTGATTCGACGCGCGATCATCGGCAAACGCTAAACGCCTCGGCTGAACTAGTTCTTTTGCGACGCGGCCTTGAGGTCACGGCGCAACTCAGGCGGCAATGCAAACGTCAACGATTCTTCGGCGGACGTGACCACTTCAATGTTCCGGTAGCCATGTTCTGCAAGTAGCGCCAAGACGCCGTCGACCAATTCTTCGGGCACAGATGCGCCCGAAGTGAGTCCAACTGTGGTCGCACTTTCGAGCCAAGCCGAATCAATCTCTGCCGCGTTGTCGACGCGATAGGCCGCATTTGCACCCGCTTCAAGTCCAACCTCGGCGAGTCGCACAGAGTTCGACGAGTTGCCAGATCCCACAACAATGAGCACGTCACAACGAGGCGCAATGTCTTTGACCGCCACCTGCCGGTTCTGCGTGGCGTAGCAAATATCATCGCTCGGCGGATCGATCAGCAACGGAAGCCGTTGCCGCAGGCGATCGACGGTTTCCATCGTTTCGTCAACAGACAACGTCGTCTGCGACAGCCAGGCAACCTTGGCGTCAGGCGCGAACTCGACCGCGTCCGCCTGTTCCGGGTTCTCAACGAGCGTGACCCTGCCGGGAACCTCTCCGGCTGTGCCTTCTACCTCTTCGTGGCCCGCGTGCCCGATGAGCACGATCTCGTAGCCGTCGGCCGCGAACCTCTTGGCTTCGTTGTGGACCTTTGTAACCAATGGGCACGTGGCATCGATGGCACGCAGATGACGCGCCTGTGCTTCTTCGTGAACGACCGGCGAGACTCCGTGAGCACTGAACACCACGATCGCGCCCTCCGGCACTTCGTCAGTCTCCTCAACGAAGATCGCACCGCGATCACGCAGCGACGAGACCACGTGCGCGTTGTGCACGATCTCTTTGCGGACGTAGACCGGCGCACCATAGAGGTCAAGCGCCTTCTCGACCGTGATCACGGCACGGTCAACCCCCGCACAGTAGCCACGCGGCGACGCCAGCAGCACAGTCTTCGTTGCGCCAGCATCGGCGGAGGTCACGTGCGGTTCAGACGTCATGAGTCCATGTTAGGTGCTGACCGACGATTGGGGAATCCGCGGATCCTGCCAACCTGTGGAGAATCTGCCCACCGCCACGTCGCCGGCACGTAAGGTGGCGGACGTGAGCTTGCAGACCAGCCCGGAAAAGCCGGAGTCCCTGTACAGCATCAACGACAAAATCGCGAAGTGGATTGGTCGACTCGGCGAGGTCTGGGTCGAAGGCCAAATCACTCAGATCAACGCCCGAACGGGCGCAAACCAGGCCTATATCGGTCTGCGCGACCTTGAACGAAACGCGTCCGCACAAGTAGTGACATCGCAGAACGTGCTGGCCGCGGTGAACGGTTCCGTCAAAGAAGGCGACCGCGTCGTCCTGTTGATCAAGCCCGAATACTGGATCAACTCCGGGCGACTTCAATTGCGTGCGAAGGAGATGCGCGCGGTTGGCCTCGGCGATCTGTTGGCACGCGTCGAACGCCTCAAGCAGGAACTTTCCGCCGAGGGACTGTTTGCCCGCGAACGCAAGAAGCCGCTGCCCTTCCTGCCGCGCAAGGTCGGGCTGATCTGCGGACGAGACAGCGCCGCCGAGCGCGACGTGATCGAGAACGCGGTGCGCCGTTGGCCAGCGATTGAGTTCGAACTGCGCCAGGTGGCGGTCCAGGGTCAAACCGCAGCGACGGCAGTGACAGCGGCGCTCATCGAACTCGACCAAATTGACGAGGTCGACGTCATCGTCATCACCCGTGGTGGCGGGAGCGTGGAAGACCTCCTCCCGTTCTCCGACGAGGCACTAGTCCGGGCAGCCGCCAAAGCTACGACCCCAATCGTTAGTGCGATCGGACACGAACAAGACGCACCCCTGCTCGACTACGTCGCCGACGTTCGCGCCTCCACCCCCACCGATGCTGCGATGCGAGTGGTGCCAGACCTCAGCGAACAGCACCAACTGATCACTGGTCTGCGCGATCGCGCGCTACGAGCGGTCGGTGGCCGACTGGAGCGTGAACACAGCCAGATTCGCGCGTGGGCCGCGCACCCGGGGCTCGCCGACCCATCCGCAATGATCACCGCAGAGCTCCAATACGTCAAAGACAGTCGGACCCGGTTTGCGAAGTCACTCGCTCACTTCTTGCAACTCGCGTCGACGACGACCGCCAACCTCAACACCCAACTTCGCGCATTCTCACCCGCCGCCACACTCGAGCGCGGGTACGCGATCGTGCTCGATGCACACCACCACGTCGTACGAGACACCTCGCAGGTAGGCGCGAACGACCACCTCGACATTCGCTTGGCCGATGGCCACATAAACGCAATCGTTACCGAAGGGACCAAGTGATCAACCCATGACAGCAGCAGTAGCGCCCGAGGACATGTCCTACGAGCAGGCACGCGACGAACTGGCATCGGTGGTCGCACAGCTTGAAGCAGGCACGACCACGCTGGAAGAGTCCCTAGCGTTGTGGGAACGCGGGGAGCAGCTTGTTGCGGTGTGTGAGAAGTGGCTCACGAATGCCCGCGAACGGATCGAAGCAGTCCGCAAGAAGACCGCCGCCGCGGCAGCCGATTCCTGAGGCTTGCTCAACTTCGTAGGCCCAGGCCTAAAGGTAGGCGACGGCTCGCTTGACCGCCTGGCACGCTGGGTCCGCGTCACCACCAAACTCCGGGTCAACGATGGGCACCCGCGGGATCGGCCCAGTCGAGGCTTGGCGCTCCCCCGAGTCGATCAGAACCAGTTGTCGGTGTAGCTCTTCCAGTTCTTCGTCGAGCCGTTCAGGGTCAATGCCTCCCGTAAACTCCGGATCGCTCTGCACTGCCGGATCAACGCTGGCGACCACAAAGATCCCACCTAGCAGGGCACTGAGGACCCGCTGCGCGCGCTCTGGTGAAAGGCGGCCACGTGCGGGTTCGAGTTGGGCCTCTTGGATCGACGTTGCGGCATCGCGGCGAGCATTCACTAGATTCCCCGCTGCCATGCGTACATCGTCAGTTCGGAAGAACACTGCGTTGACGTATCTCTGCGTTGCCGCGGCCACGACAGCGAGCTTCTGCGAGAGTGTGGGAGCCGCCCAGGACGCGCCAATTTGGGCGGCAGCCAGTGCGAGCGCGCCTCCAAGCACTGTGCCGAGTGCTCGGTTCCACAACGAACTCTCCAGGGTCTCCCCTGACATCGCCAACAGCGCCACGATCAAGGTGGTGACGAACACAACGGCAAGGGCGTAGTTGACCGGCATTGCGGTGAACATCAGGTACGCAGAGATCGCGCACAGCGCAACGAGGCCCCAGACGTTTGGAGCGGCAACGAAGATCACGATCCCGATAACGGCGAGTCCGATCAACGTGCCAGCAGTCCGCGACACCACTCGACCAAAGGTGATTCCGTACCCCGGCTTGGCGATCCACGCTACCGTCAGCGCGACCCAATACTTGTGCTCCGTCAGCAGTAGTTCCCCGACAATCCATGCGACCGGCGTGAGCACGGCCATGCGTACCGCGTGCCGCAGGATCGGCGACGACCACGTCATCTCACTGCCAAGTGCGCGCTGCCAGTCCGACGCTCCGACGTTGATGGTGAAGCTGAGATTGCCGTGCCGGCCGATCGGCAGATCCCCGCTGAGCGCCGATGCCGCACGCTGACATGCGTCGACAAGCGCATCCACCTGCACAGGCGCCCAATGCCGCGCGGCTGCAGCGGCAGCTTCAACTTCTGCCAGGGCATTGGGCACTGCCTTACGACGAACCGGCAACACCAACGCACGCGCAACAGCCCGAGCGAGGTTCGCAACGGCGGCACTCAGCCGATCGAATTCGCCAAGCTCTGCAGGGTTCGAGCCCGACTCTCGCAGGTTGAGCCGCCGATTTGCGATCGACGCCAATGGCAACCGCAAGAGTTCCGCGGAATCGAGGAGAGCTTGAATCCAGCGAAGCGTCTCTCCCCGAGCCCCCGACCAGCGGATCTCAGCAGCACAGTGAGCCAGTTGGGCTGGTAGTTCCGGAGACAGCAACTGTTCCGGCGAACCGGTCGCGGCCCGATGGAACATTCGCCAGGTATCGGCCAATTGATTACGCATGCCACTAACTCGCCTCAACGGCCACCCACCGAGACAGAACACCATTTCCAACACGCAGCCGGCGAGTACCGCGGCTGCCTGTGCGAGCACGTGGTTCTCACCCACCGGCGCACCCGCATAGAGCGAGTACATGACGAGCGCGAGTGTCCCCGTGAGACCCGCATTCGGACCAAGCGCGGTGGCGTAGGCACATGCAAAGGCGACAAGTGGAGAAAGTGCGATCGTGATGAGCAGGCTCGATGAAACTGCACCGCCGATGACGGTGATCAAGGTGATCGCGACGGTCGCGATCACCATCACCCGCGCCCTCACCGGGTAGCAATCACCGATGTCAGCGAGCCCGCAGATGAAGGCACCTATCGCAGCGGCAACACCGAGCGCGATTTGGTCGGCGAGGACCCCGATGACCAAAACAATCGCGACCGGAATGGTTAGTCGAATCGGCACGACCAACTTGAGCCGACCGAGGTCAACCTGCGTCGCCACTCTCAGCGACGCACCAAATCGACTACTCACTCGCCGAGTATGCCGCCGCAACCCGCGCCGATGCCTTCCCGACCGGAAGCTACGCCTTCGCTGCGTCGCCCGGCGTAGCCGCTGGCGACGCCAACATGCGGTGGCGAAGAGTGTCGTAGATGGGTTCGCTTCCGGTGAGCCCAGCCGTGATCGTCGCGGCACCAGTCGCAAGCAGGATTGGCACGAACTGGCCATTCACAGCGGTCATCTCGACGACCAGTGCAATCCCGGTGATCGGCGCGCGAACTACCGCAGCGAAGAGCGCTGCCATCCCGACGAGTGCGTAGGCAACCGGGTCGCCAAACAGGTCCGACGAGATCAGCCCGAGGACGCCGGCAAAGACGGTTCCTAGCGCCGCGCCGAGAACGAGTAGAGGTGCGAACAATCCACCAGGCGTGCCAATCGAATACGAGAGCGGACCAAGGAACCACCTGATCACGATGACGCCGAAGACCACTGCAAGCGGCATAGCGCCGATCAACATTTCTTGTGTCAGATTGTCGCCACCGCCAACGACTGCTGGGAGGAACCACCCGAGCAACCCAATGGCGCCACCGACGATCCCGGCACGCACGAGCAGTGGCACTCGGTCGAATTTGGCAAAGAGATCGAGGAATAGCACGATCGTCTTGCTGTAAAGCGCACCTCCGAATCCGACGAGCAACCCGAACACAACAAAGCCGACGTACGACATCGGCGGGAGCTCTGGAATGTTGGCCACGAAGAAGTCAGCCGAGCCACCGTTCATCAAGCGCATGACGCCGACAGCCGTTGCCGTGGCCAGGAGCGTCGCCGCGATGACCCTCATTCGAATACTCTTCGTAAGCTCTTCAACCACAAAGATCACGCCACCGAGTGGCGCATTGAATGCCACCCCAAGGCCAGCTCCGGCCAGTGCGGACTGAATGGTCAGTTGATCGTCGCGAACAAGTTTGAGAATCCGCGAACACTTGCCACCGATGGCCGCGGCCATCTGGATAGTTGGGCCTTCCCGCCCCAGCGCCAGGCCTGAGCCGATCGCGAGCACGCCACCGATGAACTTCGCAGGGACCACTCGCAGGGGATCAGAATCCGTCTGGTGGCGAACTTGCGCTTCGATGCGTTGCACACCGCTACCGGCGGCTTCCGGGACTCGAATCACGATGAGCCGCGCCAGCATCACGGCGACGGCAGCCATCACCACGGGCACGAGCCAACCGACCGCGGGCCACTCATGAAGTCGCGTCACAAGAGAAATCCGAAACTCGTCGGCGAGGACGAGCGCGTCACGGAAGAGCGCGCCGACCAACCCAGCCAACGCGCCAGCGATCATCGCCACCGCGTAGACGGCAAGCCCACGAGCGGTGCCCGCAGGCCCATCTCGCTTCGACATTGCAACTCCCGGATCGCGGCGTGCGTGCAACCAGGAGTATTCCGTGGATCGGGCGCTGAAGGTTTGTCGGAGGCGATTCGCTAGAGCGGCTTGAGCGAAGCGGCGAATTCTCCGAGCGCCTCGTAGGTCAGGGTCCCGGTCACGACCGTGGTCAATTGATTCTGGGTCAACACTAACGAGAGGCGACCAGTTTCCTCAGACCGATAACGAGTCCATTCCTGGCCGTTGACTTCTTGCTGGCCTTCGGATTTCCCCTTGCTGGTGACCTCGGGCAGATACTCGTCGCTGCGGCCATTGCTTTGTCCGACGGCGGCGTACTCGTCATCGGGGATATAGAAGCCGAGGTGCCAGGTCGCCAAGTCGGGATCCGTCGCTGAGACGCGGTAGCGCACGGACGTTGCCTGCCAGCCCTGCGGCACAGGGACCGGAACAGCAGGCGGGAAGGGCCCGGATTTCATCGCCGCGGCGACCGTTGGCTGGAAGTCGACTGTCTTGATGGTCTCGTCGGCGGGTTTGAACGTGAAGAAGGCGACGAACAACACCGCCCCAAATACCAGCACCACCGATAACACCATTCCGGTGATGGTTGTCCCGAGTCGATCTGCGCGCGCCACAGGCCAATCCTCACCCGCGGGCCCATCGCGGACACCCGCGGGGTGGCGCTGCGCGGGTGTCTACCCTGGTCCCATGGCTGAATTCACCTACGTCGACATGCTCCCGACCAGCGACGACCCGACTCCCTACCGACTCGTGACCACCGAAGGGGTTCGGACCGTCGAAGCTGCCGGACGTACCTTCCTTGAAGTCGAGCCCGAAGCGCTGCGACGTCTGACGTTTGAAGCCATCCACGACATCCAACACTTTCTGCGCCCCGGGCACCTGGCCCAGCTAGCGCACATCCTGGAAGATCCCGAGGCCAGCGCGAACGACCGGTTCGTCGCCCTTGACCTGCTGAAGAACGCAAACGTTGCAGCGGGCGGCGTGCTTCCTATGTGCCAGGACACTGGGACCGCAATCATCTCCGGGAAGCGCGGGCGCCATGTGCTGACTGACGGCCGCGATGAGGAATACCTGTCTCGCGGCGTCTTTGATGCGTTCGAGAAGCTGAATCTGCGCTACTCGCAACTGTCGCCGATGTCGATGTGGGAGGAGCGCAATACGGGCTCCAATTTGCCCGCCCAGATCGAGTTGTATGCCGATACCAAACCCGGCCACGAACTGGAGTACGAGCTGTTCTTCATGGCGAAGGGTGGTGGCAGCGCGAACAAGTCGTATCTGTTCCAGGAGACCAAGGCTGTCTTGAATCCGACCCGGTTCGCGGCATTCCTTGATGAGAAGCTGCGCGCCATCGGGACGGCCGCGTGCCCGCCGTATCACCTGGCCGTGGTCGTCGGCGGTACGAGTGCAGAGTTCGCCGTGAAGACTGCCAAGTACGCCAGTGCGCGCTACTACGACTCGCTTCCAGTGCACGGCGGACCGGATGGCAACGGCTACCGCGACCTCGAGATGGAGGCCGAGATCCTCAAGCAGACCCAGGAATTCGGGATCGGGGCGCAATTCGGGGGAAAGTACTTCTGCCACGACGTTCGAGTGATTCGACTGCCGCGCCATGGTGCGTCGTGTCCCGTCGCGATTGCTGTCTCTTGCTCGGCGGACCGGCAAGCCCGCGCGAAGATCACACCGGAAGGCGTCTTCCTGGAGCAGTTCGACGAAGAACCCGCGCATTATTTGCCCGAGATCACCGATCAGCACCTCGACGCGGATTCGTCGGGCGAGGTTGTCGAGATCGACTTGAGCCTTCCGATGAGCGAGATCCGCGCGAAGCTCTCAAAGCTGCCGATTCGAACTCGACTTTCGCTCTCGGGACCCTTGATCGTTGCCCGCGACATCGCGCACGCTCGGATCAAGGACATGCTCGACCGCGGTGAGCCGATGCCTGACTACCTCGCTCAGCACGCCGTCTACTACGCGGGACCAGCGAAGACTCCCGAAGGCATGCCGTCTGGTTCGTTCGGACCGACGACGGCTGGTCGGATGGACTCCTACGTCGACCAGTTCCAGCGCGCGGGCGGATCGTTCGTGATGCTCGCGAAGGGCAACCGCTCCGATGCCGTGACGAATGCCTGCAAGGCCAACGGCGGCTTCTACCTCGGTTCAATCGGCGGCCCAGCTGCACTGCTCGCCAGTGACTGCATCCGCAAGGTTGACGTGCTCGACTTCCCTGAGCTCGGAATGGAAGCCGTCTGGAAGATCGAGGTCGAGAACTTCCCCGCGTTCATCGTGGTCGACGACAAGGGCAACGACTTCTTCGCCGAGACCATGCGCCCTATCGCCAACCGCATCCCCGTCGGCCCACCCACCACCTAGCCCCACACCCCCCTACAGGTCTCCAACTCCTCGTCCCGGCACGCCCGCCTGACCTACGTTGACTGCGAGGTTGTTGCTGGGCGTTTCGTGCATGGGACCGCAACAACCTCACAGTCAACGCATGCGGCGGGCGCCGCCGGGAGGTAGTGGGGAGTGGAGGAGAGCTACTCGTGGCCTAGGGGGCGGCAGACGGGGATCGTGTCGAACGTGAAGCCCTTTTCTTTCAGCTTGGGTAGGACTTCGCGCAGGGCCTTCACCGTGTTGCTGCGGTCTCCGCCGCCGTCGTGCATCAAGACAACGTCGCCGGGCTGGATTCCGCGCAGAACATTGGCGATTGACTCTTGCGACGCGGACAGGTTCCAGTCACTGGTGTCGCGAGACCAAAGAACCGGCGTCATCCCGTATGAGACGGACAGGGTCTGCGCGCGGCCGTTCATCGCACCGTATGGCGGGCGCATACACGGCCCCATCCGCGGCCCGATCTCCTGCGCTGAACGGTTGAGCTGACGATCGACCTCAGCCTTGTTCATCTGGGCGAGGTTCGCGTGGTCCCACGTGTGATTGCCCGTCACGTGGCCCTCGTCGTATACCCGCTGCAGGTCAGCCTCACGGGTTCGGATCATCTTCCCGATGATGAAGAACGTCGCTTTCACATCGTTCTCTTTGAGCACATCGAGGACGTCGCCGGTATTGGGTCCCGGTCCGTCGTCAAACGTCAGGTAGACCGTCTTGTCCGCTGAGGCCGGTGACCATTTACCGGCTACAGACGGCACAGGTGTTGGCGCTAACGAAGCCTTACGTTTGCCTTTGCCCTGGCCAGGCGAGTCTGATCCAGTGCCAACGGCTGAGCCGGAATCAGGTTCAGCCGTCGCGGCACAGGCCGCAACCGTCAACGCGATTGCGGCGGCGCCCACCGCTGCGAATTCACGCCGAAACCTCACGGACCGATCCTCCCACGCACACTCGCAGACACGTGGCACCGAAATGTGCGCAATCGATGGCGCTCAGTTCGATGACAGCGGCTGCGTGGCCGCAGCAATGCTCTCGGCCTGAGCCTGCGCGAGGTTGCGCCGGTGACCAAGTTGCTCAAGCCAGCCCACCATTTGGCGGTGCACCGTCTCTGCACTTACTAGACGTCCATCGGCGTCTAGTAGTTCCTCGGATATCGCCCAATCTGTCGGGTGGAGCAACACCGCGCGGGTCTGCCAACCGCCCACACCGCCATGACAGCCAACGAGCTCCTCAAACGCAGCGACTTCATCGGTCTGCTTGTCGTACATGGAGTTCACGTAGATGTCCGGTGCGTTGTCAAAAGTCGCGACGCGCAACATGTCGATCCTGGCTTGGTCGCCGAAGGGCTCGAGTGGATTGAGGCCGTGAACCTCACCCGTGCGAAGGTTCACCACGCCCTGGGCCCCAATCGCAACCGGCCCGTTCGCCTCCGAAGTCACAACGACGAAACTGATACCCGGGTGACGCGCCAATCCAGTCAAGAGATGGGGCCATTGGGCTTCGATCTCCTCGGCCGACATGTGCGCATCGTGGCGCGCAAACCAGATTCCGCCGAGGTTCCCTGAACCCACGACAACAAGCTCGGGGCGCTCGTTTGTGTCCCCCTTGGCGTTCGCGTGGTCGTTCTCCCCAGGACCGAGGGCAACGGCACCGGAGTTCGAGCGCTTTCGCATCGCCCTCTTCGTGAGCCCACCCGTCACCGAGTCCTGCTGCTGCAGTTGCGACAAGAAGGTGTTGACCGGACCCCATGACTCAACGTCGCCAGTGGACGCCGCAACCTCGCCACTATCGACGCCCATCAGTTCACGGACTTCTTCTTCTAGTGGCCTGCCATACCGCTGCTTGAACGTAGCGCCTTGGCTCTGGCCATGATCACTCACACATACAAATCGGTACGGTCTCGGCGCGTAGCGAACCACCCGCTCCAACTGCGAAAGCACCCGGTCAAGGCCCTCTAATGCGCGCAAAGCCTCCGGGCGTTGCACCCCGGCGTGGTGAGCGATCTCGTCGTAATCCACATAGTCGACGTAGATGCTCTTCGCCCCGGACATCATCGCTTCGATCACCAAAGCAGTGTTCAAATCGCGTAGCAGCACATTGGTGATGCCGCGCAGCGCAACGTAAGAACCCTTGCGGCTGATACGCGGTTCAATTCCTCGTCGAACTTGGATTCTTGCCTGGTACTTTTCCTTGATCATCTCCCCGATGGTCAATACCAGGGCGCGAGTGAATCCCGAGGGCGCCGTGAAGAACGAGGCGTAGGACTTCGACGGACCTAGGCCAGACCGGACCTTGCTCATCCCGCTCATCACGAGCAGGCGAGACTGCGCGTCACCAGAGAAGAGGTTCGAGATGCTCACTCCGGTGTCGGCAAGCAGACCCTTGCCATCGCTAATCCGCGATTCGATCTCGGCGGCATCAGGCGGGTGGTTCGACACGAGCAACCGCCCAGAGTCCTTCTCGTACCAGCGGAAGGCCGGCATGTTGTGGCTCGTTCCGTGAAGCAGCCCAGCCTGAGCGACGGGAGTTGTTGCCGGGACGCACGAGCGCCACTCTGACCACGAATACTCGCCACTTCGGATCCATCGGCTCAGCGTCGGGAGGTTCCCAGATTTGACTGCCCAATCCATGACCGGCGCAGGCATACCGTCGAGTTGAACAAAGATCACACCCATCTGGGGGTGCCCACCATTGGCAACCGAATCGTGGTCCTCCGGCTGCAAGCTTGTCCCCCACGTCTTACCGCGAGTGCTCTGTCGGATCGCTTGGACGAGGAATACATCATCGTCATCCAGGGCGGTCAGCCACAGCGCCAGCGCCATAACGATCGAGTAGATCCAACTCGCGATGAATACCTCGTACCACTGATCGACAATCAGTCCAGGCGACAGATAGAAGGCAAGGAGCAGGATGAAGAAGTTGCCGAAGATCGCCAGTGCTGCGGCTCCCGCCCAGCCGAACGGACCTGCCACCCGGATCATCACAGGCCGCAGAACAGCAGCAACGACGGTGCTTACCAGAGCCGCGATCGGAACGGCCCAAATCCCTTCGGTGGCAATCCCTGGCGAGAGCACGATCGTGATGGTGAGGACGACGACACCGATCAGAAATCGACCCACGCCTTGCCGGATTTTGTGGCGATTGGTCCACGGATCATTCGCCAGATCACGCCCGGCCTGAAGTCTGACTTGCGCACCTTGATCGGAGACAGCGCGCTGTTGCGCCTGCTGCTTCGCCCTGGCTTCCCGCCGCTGCGATCGCTTACTCATGGGTTGTACGCACCCGCTCACCTGGTTCGGTTACGAGAACCTCGGTGCCTGAGCCACCTGCAGCCGCGAGTTCGGCGAACTGCCGTGGCGGCTGCGAGAGGAGCGCGCGCGACCCAGGCAGGGTGGTCTTGAGCATCGCCGGAAAGAGCGTGCCCCAATGGATCGGCACGGCGACTTTCGCCTGAAGCAGATCCAGCGCATCGGCCGCGCGCTGCGGATTCATATGCCCAGGACCAAGATTCGGACCCCAACCCCACACTGGGAGCAATGCAACATCGAGGCCGCGGGACTCGGGCATCGGAAGGGTCGCCATTTCAGGAAAGACATCTGTGTCGCCGGCGAAGTACACGGTGCCATCATTTCCGGAAACCACGTAGCCGAGCGCGATCGCTCTCGGCCCGAGCGGGGGCCGCAGTCCGTCGTGGTCGGCATGAACAGCGGTGAAGATGAGGCCGCGCACCTGAGTCGATTCGCCCTCATTAAGTTCGATGACATTCGACAATTTGCCACGCGTGCGCAGGTATCCCCCGGCACCTTGCGGGGCGATGATGATCGCATCCGGCAGCATCGCCAGAGATTCCAAATCACAATGATCGTGATGCAAATGCGAGATCAGGACGACGTCGATGTTCTGGGACATCTCCTCGGGCGCAGCAGGGACCACCCGACGCAAGAACGTGATTCGGGAGCGCAAGAGTGGGTCGGTCAAAACGCGGACGCCGTCAATCTCAATCAGCGTGCTGGCATGACCGAGGAAGCTAACGGAAGGGCCCACGGGTCCACCCTAGGCAATGAGCGCGCCATTGCCACCTTGGTTCGTCGGCATTCCGAGTGCGAAATCGATGGAACACCGACGAACCAGTGGTTGCGCAGGCTTTAGTACCAATTACGTGACGTGAAGTGACCCCACGCAGCATTCGGGCTGCCGTAGCGGCCGTCGATGTAGCTCAGGCCCCAACGAATTTGTGTCTCGGGGTTAGTGCGCCAGTCCTTGCCGTGGCTAGCCATCTTGCTGCCCGGCAGAGACTGCGGAATTCCGTGTGCGCCGGAAGAACTGTTGTGGCTCTTGTGTGACCAGCCGGACTCCTTGGTCCAGAGCTTCACCAATGAGCGGTACTGGCTAGCGCCCCAGCCGTATCGGACCTGCATGTACTGCTTGGCGTACCACTTAGAGTGCGCAACGCTGCCCAAGCGGTGCGGTGACTTCATGTCTTCAACGGCAACTTTTGCCTGCAGATTGCGCTTGGCCGACGACGGCTTCGAGGACTTCGAAGGTGCGGCATTCACCGAGGTTGCGCTTACTCCGGCGATCGGAACGACGAGTGCAGTGGTGAGGACGATTCCAGCAATAGCCTTGCGGTTCATTCATAATCCCTTGCTACTGCGCAGCCCTGCAGGCCTACTGCGCGTGAACCCCTGGCGCGTCGCGACCTCGTGCGCGCATTTACCTGAGGGCGCACAAACGGATTCGAGGTCGGCGTTGGCTTCGCACGGACGAATCCGGTGGGCACAACCTGGTGCCTAGCGAAGCGGCGGAGTGCAGCAGTCATGTCGTGACTTGTGCGGCTCGGCAGTTGGCCAAAGCGCATGCACCCGCGGGGTCTGACAATTCAAGACTGCCTGGCGTTTCAGGCTTCCTCAACCAATAGCGCAGTGACCTGCACCATGGACTTCTCGCCACACAGACCTGCATATCCGGGCAAATTGGACACCGAAATGTGCGCTGGATCTCACGGCGATCAACGCCTCGTGGCAATACCTCCCCGCTCAACGCACTGCGTCATCCATAAGAAGGAATCCAGATCGAAGGTACTCATTGCATTAAAGCTACGGTGGCGTAACCTACGGAGTAGGAGGTCACATGACAGCGACGAACACCCCATCGACAACCAAGCCGCGCCGATTGCGAAAGCGGGCAGCGAGGGCGACGGTCGGCGAAAAGGCACCCAAGACGTCAAAGCCGACCCGCAAACCACGCCGTGTTGTAGCGGACGTGACGGGAACGTTCGCCGACCTACACGACCGCCGAATCTCCTACACCGAGCATCCCGGCACCGGGCCGGTCTATCTGCTGGTACACGGTATCGGCGGTTCGCAGACAGACTGGCGTCTCGTTTCTGAGCGCCTTGCTATGACCGGGCAACACTTCATCACGGTCGATCTACCCGGACACGGGAAGTCAGCTAAGGGCAAGGGCGACTATTCCCTGGGCGCGATGGCATCGGTACTTCGTGACTTGCTCGATCACCTCGGCCATGACCACGCGATCATCGTTGGTCATTCGTTGGGCGGTGGGGTCGCACTGCAATTCACCTACCAGTTCCCCGGGCGCTGCATTGGCTTGATCTTGGTCTGCAGCGGCGGACTCGGCACCGAAACCCCCACCTGGCTGCGGGCGGCAACACTGCCTGGGTCGCGAGTCGTGTTCGCTGCGATTGGCAGCAACACCACCGCGAACTCCCTGCTTTGGACATGTCGACAACTCGCTCGTGTTGGTGTTGAACCGCAGATGTTGAATCCCCAGGTAGTCGAGAAGCTCTCCGAATTTGGTGACCCAGACACCCGCAACGCATTCCTCGCGACCCTGCGCAGCGTCGTGGACGCCAGTGGCCAGCGGGTTACCGCGCTCGGGAAGCTCACCGCGCTCGAGCAACTGCCCGTGCTGCTGATTTGGGGGGCAAGGGACCCGGTCATTCCGTTGCACCACGGCGAGACCGCGGCCGAGATCATCCCGAACTCTGAACTTGTTGTGTTCCCGCGCATCGGCCACGAACCGCATGTCGAAGATCCAGACCGGTTCGCTCAACTGCTTCGGGACTTCGAGGTTCGGCTAGAGCCGAGCGAGCAACCAACGAAGTCCCTAGTCACCGCCCATTCCTAGCTGCGACCCACCAACCCTGCCGTTTGGTAAACACACCCGAACGGGCGTGTTTACCAAACGGCGAAGGTCGTGGCGGACCTGTGAGGCTGTGCGGGTCAGCTAGACCTCGAGGAGTTCGGTGACGAGGGCTGCGATCGCGGAGCGCTCGGAACGCTGCAGCGTGACGTGGGCGAAGAGCGGATGGCCCTTGAGCTTCTCGACCACGGCCACCACCCCGTCGTAGCGGCCCACTCGCAGGTTGTCGCGTTGACCAACGTCGTGGGTGAGCACCACCCGAGAGTCACGGCCGATACGCGAGAGCACCGTCAACAACACATTGCGCTCGAGCGACTGTGCTTCATCGACGATCACAAACGCATCGTGCAATGACCTGCCCCGAATATGCGTCAGCGGCAAGACCTCGATGAGGTCACGATCAATCAGCTCATCAACCACTTCGGCAGTCGTGATCGCGCTGAGGGTGTCGAACACCGCCTGCCCCCACGGCGCCATCTTCTCGTTCTCGCTGCCTGGTAGGTAGCCAAGCTCCTGCCCGCCGACGGCGTACAGCGGCCGAAACACCATGACCTTGCGATGCAGCTGGCGTTCCATCACTGCTTCAAGACCCGCCGTTAGCGCGAGTGCAGACTTGCCTGTTCCAGCACGCCCACCAAGCGAAACGATGCCGATATCAGGGTCAAGCAGTAGATCGAGCGCAATACGCTGCTCCGCGCTACGTCCGTGTAGCCCAAATGCCTCACGATCACCCCGGATGAGCTGCACCTGCTTATTGGGGGTCACTCGTCCTAGCGCACTGCCGCGATCGGAATACAGCACCAACCCCGTGTGGCACGGTAGGTCGCGCGCCTCGTCGAGCTCCAGAACTTCGGTGTCATACAGCTCATCAATCTGAGTCGTCGTAACCGCGACCTCGGAGATTCCCGTCCAACCAGACGTGACGGCGAGTTCGGCGCGATACTCCTCTGCACCGAGGCCCATCGCCGATGCCTTGACTCGCATCGGAAGGTCCTTGCTGACGAGTACAACGTCGTTGCCCTCGTTCGACAGTGACTGTGCAACCGCAAGTATCCGACTGTCGTTGTCGCCAGACTGGAATCCACTGGGTAAGACGTG